>JAYKJH010000148.1:0-32203 GCA_035285345.1 Nostocaceae cyanobacterium
TCATCAACCGCGCTAACCTGGGTATGGAAGTAATGCACGAGCGTAACGCTCACAACTTCCCCCTCGACTTAGCTGCTGGTGAAGTTGCTCCCGTTGCTGTAAGCGCTCCTGCTATCAACGGTTAATACCTGAAGTTTGATTAAAAAAGCGTCCTCCCCCGAAGGGGGGGGCGTTTTTTTTATGGGGTTGGCAACGGATGTAGCGGATGGTTGACTGGTGAGTTTCACACATAACCTATTCGTTACATCCCTTATCATATCCGTTGCCAATTCTGGTGAATTTGCTACGATAGGTAGCTAAATCATCAGCAGGGCTTTTGTATTGCTTATGGATGTACAGGAGCAAAACTGGCAGAATTTCTGTGCTAATCACATGCAGGACTGGCATGGTATTTGGACAAGGTATTCCCCACAAGCAGAGGTTTTAGAATCGTTTCAAAGTGTTAGAAGCTTCCGCTGTAATCCACAGCAAACAGAAATCTATCAAGTTAACCGTTATAAATATGCTGACGGGAGAACGGAGGAAAAACATTGGCAGTATAACCCAGGGATTATTAAGTCCTTTTTCTTTGAGCAGGGTAGTGTTGTCGCGGCTGAAAAACAGTTAGAACCGAACTTACCTTTTGTAGTTGAGTTTCTTTTTAAGCATGAAGAGTTACAGTTACGCAACAGTGCGATCGCAGTTTATGATGAAAGCGGTAGCTTAACCAGGACGGCGAGTGTTCGGGAAGATGCTGCTGGCTTTCCTAGTAAATACTGGTCTACTGAACTCAATTTGTTGCCTGAGCGTAATTTCAGCAGTAATTGGCAAGGCAGTTCAATGACCATGACACCAGATTTACAGGTTTCTACTTCTATTACAACTCAACAGCAATTCTCTAGGGAGGGGAAGCAAGCTGTATTTTTTCCTGACGAAATTTCCCTATTTTACCCAGAAAAAATCTGTATTGGCGAGAGTTTTACTATCTTAGCTAATTGGTTGGTGACACCCTCTTATCTGCAACAGATGAGTGTCAAATATGATGAGTCTGGCGCTTTGTTGGGCGTGACTTTTGAACTATTACAAAAGCTCGAAACTGAAGGGTGATTTCTAGATATTTGGCTACATATAGCGTTTCCTAGTCTACTGAGGTACATGAAAAAATAATAAACCACAGATGAACACAGATTAACACAGATAAATCTGTACTTTACCAGAATGGGAAACGCTATATGTTCTGTAAACATAGACTCAACATTTAATAAATTTAGGTTAACTATATGGATTTACAAGACCAAAATTGGCGGAATTTCACGGCTAATCATTTACATGAATGGCATGGTATTTGGACAAGATATACTCCCCAAGGAGATGTCCAAGAATCATTTCAAAGTCTCAGAAGCTTTCGGAGTAATTCCGAACAAACAGAAATAGCTCAAACCAATTACTCTACTTACGCTGACGGCAGAAAATTAGAACATAGTTGGGAATACAATCAGCAATCGAATAGCTTAGCTGATGGGATGTATCACCCGCAAAATAATATAATGCGAGGGCTTTTCTTTGCTTCAGGACATGCTGGATGGGTAACAAAACAGTTAAAGACAGGTTCGTTTTTTGCCGTTGAAATATTTTTCAAATCTGAGAACTTAAGACATAGTGTAGGTATCGTTTATGATGACAGCGGTAATTTATTCCGCACGGCAAATATCCGCGAAGATGCTACAGGTTTTACTAGTAAATACTGGTCAGGTGAACTTAATCAATTACCTGAGCGAAATTTAAGCGGTAATTGGCAAGGAACCGCTATCACAATGACACCAGATTTACAGATTTCTCAACCTATACCCACACAGCTACATTGGGGCAGGGAAGGACACAAAACTTTCTTTTTACCTGACGGAGTTTCTATCAGTTGTCCCAGCCAAATCAACATTGGTACTCCTTTTATATTAGTAGTGAATTGGTTGGTGAAAACTGATGAGATGCAACAAATCATCGCCAACTATGACGATACGGGAGCGTTTTCTTCCCTGAGACTGGAACTATTTCACTTGGTAGATACCGTAGTTGCTTCGTGACATCCAAATTTTTACTATTGGTGGAAAAATGTTTGCCACATATTTGTTACTCTTATCTAAGAACGAGTTAAGTAAGCCCTATACACAACGCTTACCTTGTTCGATTCTGTTTCAGCCAGTTTCGCCACCACAGCAACGACAAGGAATAGGTGTTCTCTACTTGCACGGCTGGAATGGTTATCCTTACTCACCTGTTGCTTGTTCCCTAGGTTCAGCACTTGCCACTCAAGGGTTTGTGTTTATCAGCCTGGGAATGGGACGTCGTGGTGTGGAAGGTCAAATGAAGGCGCTTCCTGATGACGATATCGCTGATATCAGTCGTGGGGTAGAATACTTTCACAGTTGCGGAGTCAGGGACATCATCCTCGTTGGTGAGGAAATCGGGGCATTAAGTGCGGTTAGATATCAGTGCCAAACCCAGGATAGCCGCGTCAAGGGTATAGTTTTAATTCATCCTTTCCCAGACTTAGCACCTTGGTTGCAAAATGCCATCGGCAAAGAGAGATATTTTGCTGTGGTGGATAAGTCAGAAACAGAAGTAATACTAACACCTGAAGGTAAATACTGGGTTGATTTAACTATCAAGACTCCGGATGGGGGAAACCTACTAATTTATCAATCTTTTGAAGCGTGGTTGGCTTGGTGGGGTGAAAATGCAGATACCAGAATTTCTGTTTCCCTGGAGGCCTTATCAACTCCGTTGCTGGTAGTTGACAGCAAACAAGAGGAAACAGTTAGTAAAAACGCCGTTCATGTGGATGATGAGGCGAATTTATTAGCTATATTTCCAGACTGGGTAAGTAAGCTGGAATCCTCGGTTACTGGTGAGTTTCAGTTGGTACAATCAGATGTCACCCAACCACTGGAGATAGTTACAGTTCAAACCAGTGACGGCAGCAATTTAGTCGGACTTCTCTGGGAAACCAGCAATAGCCGAGTCAATAAAACTGCAGTCCTACATGTTAGAGGTAAAACTGGGACACCGATAACAGAACCTTTATTCGCTAAGCTAGCCGAGGTTTACAACCAACAGGGAATAGCCGCGATGGTGATAGAACTTCGTCGTAGTGGCTATGGTGGAAGTCTGGGAGCAACCGCAGACATGGATATAGATGATATCGCCGCCTTTGTGGAGTTCCTCGTGAACCGTGGCTATACTCGCATAGTCCTAAGCGGACAAAGTTTGGGGAGCAATAGCATCATGCGCTACCAGAGCTTTAGCCGCCACCCAAATGTTATTGCTCTGGTTCATATGGCTCCTACCCGCGACTGTGCGGACTGGCTGGAGAAACATATTGGTAGTGATGTTTACAATAGTCTGGTTGCAGAAGCCAAACAAGCAGTTCAAGCAGGATGTGGAGAACAAGGTTTAATTGGTAAACCGCCTTATCAGTGGATGCTCTCTCCCCACCGTCCCCAATCTTGGCTGTCGTGGTCGGGTCCGGAAGCTGATACTGTCAATCTCAAGACAATTGCCGACATAGAAATTCCGATTTTGATGCTATGTGGTAGTAAGGATTTTTTCAATGACCGGGAACGCTTAAATCAGCTACAAGCGGCTGCTACTCGCTCACAAGTAACAAACATTATCTGGTACGAGGGGTGCGGTCATGACTTTGCGGGTTTTGAGCAAGAGGCTGCAGGGGATGTGATTGAGTGGCTCAAGGGAATAGAGCAAATATGACAGAAGAAACACACAACAGTAACGGCGTCTACGAACTAGTCATCGGTTTAACAGCAGAGGATGAAGCTACCCTGATTCAATATTGGGAACAGTTTGGCTTTACTGTGGGGAAATCTGGTAGTCTGAATGCCAAAGCTGCCAGTCAGTTATACGGGGTCAATTCTAATTTACGTTCCCTTCGTCTCCACAATGTGATTGGCGATCGCAGTTCTGTGCGGTTGATGGTCTGGGATGAACCAGTTAATCAAGGCTTGGGGTTAACTCCCCTAAAAGTAGTTGGTAGCCGTTGGGGAACGGCGTTGTCTTTGGATGTGTTCAATGTTGCTAATCATGCGTCAGATGCTATCGCGGCTGGGTTAGATGTCTATTACGTTCCACCCCAGAGAAATTTGATTCGCCGTCCGGAAGCATTTCAGCCATTTGTGCAGGTAAACCCCTGTGTCCATGAAATGGTTCTAATCCAGCCCCTCACACGGCAAGTCCTGTTCCAACGTCATGATTATACCCGTTCATTTTCTGGCTTTGCTAACCGAGATTCCCACTTCCAAGCTTCCGAATTCATTC
Organism: Nostocaceae cyanobacterium; assembly: GCA_035285345.1. GTDB lineage: Bacteria > Cyanobacteriota > Cyanobacteriia > Cyanobacteriales > Nostocaceae > JAYKJH01. Next base: position 4,309 of record JAYKJH010000148.1, read on the forward strand.
ATGTTGGCATTAGTGTTGACTGTGACAAACAACATTTAGATTTTTACGAGCAGGTAATGGGTTGGACTCGGACGACTAAGGATGTAGAAAGCAAATATAGTCAGGTTTCACGCCTTCTTTTGGAACTTAAAGGTTCGGAAAATGGCGAGCGGATGTTTGAGCATTATTTTACCGCTCCTGTCTCTTCCAATACCGACAATTCCCCAGTACGTTTGGGGGCAAATTTAGAAGTTTTGCGGTTTGAAGGGACGCTACCAAATAAATTAAACCATTCGCGTCCCGGTTCCCTAGGTGTTTCTTTGTACACTAGCCGAGTGCATAGTATTGAGTCTTACTATCAACAAGTCAGTGCTAGCACAGCGACGGAAATCACACAGGTGTGTGAAAATGAGTTTGGCGAGCCGAGTTTTTCCTTTGTGGCTCCTGATGGTTATTTTTGGACTTTGTTGCAGTAGCAGTGGGGCTGACAATCTGGAATAAATCTTGCTACACCTGTAGTCATTAGTGTTTAACTTGACAAAAAAACAGATTTATGAAAGTTGCTATCATCGGCTGTGGTTATGCAGGTAGTGCGATCGCTCGCCATTTGCGTGAGAAATTAGGTTATATGGTCACAGCAACCACCACATCTCCGGAGCGTGTCCCAGAATTGGAGGAAATTGCTCAGCGGGTGGTGGTAGCGAAAGGTGACGACGAAGCCTCTTTGCTCTCGGCTGTAGAAAATCAAGACGCTGTGCTGTTAAGCGTTTCTCCAATTGCAGACCAACAAGTTGATGCTGACGGCTACAAAGAAACCTTCCTATACACGGCGAAAAATCTCGTCACTGTCCTACAGCAAACCAAGAGTGTCAAGCAGTTAATTTACACGGGTAGCTGTGCTGTCTATGGCGATAGAAATGGAGAATGGGTAACTGAAGAATCTCCCACTGTTCCTGGGAACCAACACGGTGAAATCCTGCTGGAAACAGAACAAGTTTTGCTGTCGGCTGAAACTCAAGACCTGAAGGTTTGTCTTCTCCGTCTAGGAGCAATTTACGGACCAGGACGGGAAATTAAAGAGCGGTTTAGTCGTTTTGCAGGCACCACCCGTCCGGGCGATGGTAACAATTTTACTAATTGGGTTCACTTAGACGATATTGTATCAACGGTGGAATTTGCCCTGAATCAGCAATTGCAAGGTATTTATAATTTGGTTAATGATGTTCCTCTGACTACCCGCGAGCTATTTGACCGGATGTGTGAAGTTTACGGTCTTCCCCCGGTGGAATGGGATGCGTCGCAACCCAGAACTCGTTCCAATAACCGCAGGGTATCGAATCACAAGCTCAAGGAGGCGGGTTACAAGTTGATTCATCGGGATATTGTTGTGTAACAGACTACCTTTTCACCCCTCCGGTCATGGCTGATAAAATTAAACACTACCTTCTAAACATCCCATCACAAACCATGACCGCTTCCTACTTTCGTCCCAGCGTCGATGCAATGGCTGGATATACTCCAGGGGATTCGCGTGTTTAGTGCTACTACAGGACGTTCTTTAAAGAGTTTGTTAGAAGACAGCCGTAAGTACCAAGCGGAAGTTTCTACAACCTTGGCTAACCAAGTGCTGGATGCTTTGTGGGAACTGCTGCGTGGGTTTCAGATGGCAGATGCGGCAGTTGATGGTAAGTTATTAGGTGAAATTGCTGCTACAGATCCACCCTTCGGGTTCGGGAGTTGGAACTCGACGCAAACCGCCAAGACTTCCACTCCCTCACAACACATTTACGGTGGATTAATCACTACGCTGATGCGGCTGGTGTTTTTGCTCTACGCTGAGGATGAAGGGCTAATGCCAGCAGACGATATTTACCAACGTAACTATTCTGTAACTAGCTTGTATGAACGGCTACGAGAAGATGCGGGAAACTACCCGGACACGATGGATCAGCGTTATGGGGCGTGGGCATGGCTGTTAAGTTTATTTCGCTTAGTTTATGATGGGGGCGGACAAACACCAGAGTATTTACCAGCACGGCATGGTCAGCTTTTTGACCCAGATGAATATGCGTTTTTGGAAGGTCGCCCACGGGGTAGTAAGTTTGTGAGTCCAGCCACACGTGCGGCTATGCCGCCGAGTGGACTGGCGAACCCCGAAGGGGTCGCTGGTCAATCAATCGAGCCTCCGCAAATACCCGATGGTGTGATTTATCGGGTGTTAGAAAAATTACTAATTTTAGAAGGAGAACGGCTGTCTTATAGGTCGCTAGATGTAGAACAAATTGGCTCAGTATATGAAGGCATTATGGGTTTTGCTGTGGAACGGGCTGAAAGTCCGAGTATTGGAGTTTACAGTAAATCCAAGGGGTCAAAGGTTTCGACGACGGTAGTAGTTGATGTAGCCAAAATTTTGGCAGCGAAATCGAGCGATCGCCAGAAGTTACTCAAGGAATGGGCAAATTGCGAAGTATCAGGTAATGCCCTCAAGGAACTGAAAGCAGCGCAGACGTTAGAAGATATTGTGAATGCACTAGGGGGGAAGGTATCCAGACAAACACCAAATTTATTGCCTGTGGGTTCGCTATACTTGCAGCCAGGGGAAGAACGCAGGCGTTCTGGTTCCCATTATACGCCCAGGTCACTCACTAAACCAATTGTGGAAACAACCCTGCGTCCAGTGTTGGAAGCGTTGGGAGAAAAACCAACTGCGGAACAGATTTTATCACTGAAAGTTTGTGATTTGGCGATGGGTTCTGGTGCGTTTTTGCTAGAAACCTGTCGTCAATTGGCACAGATGGTGGTGGAAGCATGGGACAATGAAGCCAGGGAATATAATTCCCTGTCTAATAGCGAAAGTCCGTTGAAACGGACTGAAGAAAAAGGGAATTTTAACCATTCCTCTTTAGAGGAATTAAGCTATGAGCCGGGAAATTTATTTCCTGGCGGACGTGATGGGAATGCGACAATTGACAATAGCGATCGCAATGACAATGCGACAATTGACAATAGCGATCGCAACCAGAATGCAACAATTAGCAATTATGGCAAAGAAGAACCCTTGCTTCTAGCGCGTCGCTTGGTAGCGCAACGGTGTTTATATGGTGTGGATAAAAACCCGTTTGCGGTGAATTTGGCGAAGTTATCTTTATGGTTGGTGACGCTGGCCAAGGATTTACCATTTACATTTCTTGACCATGCCCTCAAGTGTGGGGATTCGCTGGTAGGATTGAGGAAAGAGCAGATTGGGTCTTTTGGGAAGGATGCGACTGACGATTTACCGCTATTTGTATATTTAAAAGAGCAACTTGACCGTGCGCGTTCTTATCGAGCGGAAATTCAGGCTTTGGATACCCGCAGTGATGCTGATGATGACCAAAAGCGGGATTATTTATACAAAGTAGAACAAGAATTGCACGAAGCGCGGTTAATAGGTGATGTGAGAATTGCGGCGTTTTTTGAGGGAAGTAATAAGAAGCAGCGAGAAGAAAGAGAAACTGAAATAGCAGAATTAGTAAGAAAGTGGCGATATCACCAAGCTGATGCTGAGAGTTTAGAGGAAATTGCTAATAGGTTGCGGAGTGGAGATAAGGGGATTATTCCCTTTAACTGGGAGATTGAGTTTCCAGAGGTTTTTGATAGAAAAAATCCAGGTTTTGATGCAATTGTGGGAAATCCACCCTTTGCAGGTAAAAATACAACAATTAATGCTCATGCACCTGGTTATCAAGATTGGTTAAAAGAAGTTTATCCAGAATCTCATGGTAATTCTGACCTGGTGGCGTTTTTCTTCCGCCGTGCTTTTGAGATATTACGTGAGGGGGGAACTTTTGGGTTAATTGCCACAAATACTATTGCTCAAGGTGATACTCGGAGTACAGGACTACGTTGGATTTGTGAGAATAAAGGCACTATTTATAATGCTCAAAAGCGGCTGAAATGGACTGGAATAGCAGCCGTAGTTGTGAGTATAGTTAATGTTTGGAAACAATACCGTAAATTAGCTAATAAATCCGCCGGGGAATCAAATTCCCCGTCTCATAGCAAAATTACTCTGAAGAGGAATAATGAAAATGAAGAAGAAAATTATAGTCGGTTTAAACCGACTTCCGCTATTAGCCCGGAAATTAATTTCCGGGCGGATGTGGATACAAACGATAGGATTAATCAATCGTCAAATGTAAATGAAAACGCCATTAATTTCCGGGCGGATGTGGATGCAACCGATAAGATTAATCAATCTTCAAATATAAATGAAACCGCCATTAATTTCTCATCAAGTCAACAATTAAAACCTACTCTTAATGGGCGAGAAGTTTCTCTAATTTCTGCGTTTCTGTTTCATGCAGGAGGAAATGAAAATCCGGCGGTGTTGTTGGCGAATGCTGATAAAAGCTTTATTGGCAGCTATATTTTAGGTATGGGTTTCACCTTTGATGATAATAATTCAGAGGCAACACCTATTGCAGAAATGCAACGTTTGATAGAGAAAGATGCAAAAAATGCTGAAATAATTTTTCCTTATATTGGTGGTGAAGAAGTAAATAGCAGTCCAACACATGAACATCGTCGCTATGTTATCAATTTTGGGGAGATGAGCGAAGATGAGGCACGGCAATATCCTGATTTAATGAAGATTGTAGAAGCTAAGGTTAAAGGAACTCGTGGGAAACATTCTACTGCTCCTTGGTGGCAATTTGAACGATTGAGAGGAGAATTGTTTAGTGCGATCGCACCCCTTGAACGTGTGTTAGTTATTTCCCTTCATTCTCAATACCTTTCATTTGCATTTTTACAAGCAAATAGTGTATTTTCTCATGCACTTGCCGTATTTGCACTTTCCAATTACTCAGCATTCTGTTCTCTTCAATCCCGCATTCATGAAATTTGGGCAAGATTTTTTGGTTCATCTATGAAAGATGACCTGCGCTACACACCCTCTGATTGCTTTGAAACCTTCCCCTTCCCCGAAAACTGGGAAACCAACCCCACCCTAGAAACCATAGGTCAAGAATACTACGAATTCCGCGCCAACCTAATGGTTCGCAACAACCAGGGACTAACCGACACCTACAAACGCTTCCACGACCCAGAAGAACGCCACCCTGATATCCTAAAATTACGCTCACTACACGCCGCAATGGATAAAGCCGTTCTTGATGCTTACGGCTGGAGTGACATCCCCACCGACTGTACCTTCCTGCTAGACTACGACGATGAGGAAGAGGAGGAAGAAACCAGCAACGGACGACAACGCAAAAAACCTTGGCGTTACCGTTGGACACAAGAAGTGCATGATGAAATTTTAGCACGCCTACTCGACCTTAACCAAAAACGAGCGCAAGCTGAAATTCTCGGTGGTAAAGCAGCACAAAAGAAACCCAAGGCTAATAAGAAGAAAGCTAGTAAACCACGTAAAATTAAAGAAGATGCGCCAATAATACCAGGGTTAGAGAGTTTGTAGTGTTTACTCTGTAAATAGCCAAATAGCCAGCCAAATAATCAGCCAAATAATCAGCCAAATAGCCAGGGAATAGAATTCCCTGTCTAAGAGCGTAAGTCCTCTAAAAGAGGACTGGGAAAAATTAGGCTATCCTATAAGCTTTACATAGTCGTCTGAAGACGACTTCAGCTTTGAGACAGGGAATTTCATTCCCTGGCTGGCGTTAACTGGCGTTAACTGGCGTTAACTGGCGCTGGCTGGCGTTAACTGGCGTTAACTGGCGTTAACTGGCTGTCTCTGTCTCTGGCTCTAAAATAACGCTAAATTAACCGAAACCATGATATTTTCACCAAAAGGCAGGGAAATATAAATATATGTAAATAAATGCAAAATTTTCAAAATATTATGTCTCTGTGGCGACTTTATTATCATATTGTTTGGGCAACCAAAGAACGCCAACCTCTAATTACATCTGATAAAGAAACAGAGCTTTATAATTATATCATTGGTAAATCCAACAGTTTAAATTGTATACTTCATGCCGTTGGTGGTATCGAAGACCACATACATTTAGTAGTCTCTATTCCTCCAACAATAACAATTGCAGAGTTTGTGAAAAAAATTAAAGGAAGTAGTTCTCATTATTTCAACCACAACCTTTGCCCTACATCAGAAAAATTTGCTTGGCAAGAAGGATATGGTATATTTTCTTTGGGAAGTAAGCAACTTGAGCAAGCCATTATATATGTTCAAAATCAAAAAACACATCATCTTGAAGGAACAATAAACTCTCATTTAGAAAAAGTAAGCGCATAACTAAACCTGCTTTATGCAATCTTACTAAAATTAGTATTCAGGCATTTGGCTAAAAATCAAAAAATTCATATTTAACAGGTCTACTTGAAATTACTGCACCATCACCGCAACTCTCGGCCTATAGCGTGACTGCTGATTATGAAACCCAGCACAGGGATGAATCGCTGTTGCAGACTTTACAAGTTGATTCATCGGGATATTGTTGTGTAACGGAGTACCTTTTCACCCCTCCGGTCATGACTGATAAAATTAAACACTACCTTCTATCGCATCACAAACCATGACCGCTTCCTACTTTCGTCCCAGTGTCGATGCAATGGCTGGTTATACTCCAGGGGAACAGCCTAAACCGGGGACAAAAATCATCAAGCTGAACACCAACGAGAACCCTTACCCCCCTTCTCCAGGAGCGATCGCAGTGCTACGTCATCTTGATAGTGAATGGTTACGGCGCTATCCTGACCCCTATGCTAACGATTTTCGGCAGAGTATCAGCGAGGCTTTGGGTATTCCTTATGATTGGATTATTGCCAGTAATGGTAGCGATGAAATCCTGAATGTACTGGTGCGTGCTTGTGCGGAAAGAGAACGCAAGGTAGTGTATCCCATGCCAACCTACGTACTATATCGCACTATAGCGGAAATGCAACCGGCGGAAAGTGTGGAAATTCCCTATGGTGAAGATTTCCGCTTACCCATAGAGGAACTGGTTGCTGCTGATGGTGCAGTGACATTTATTGCTTCCCCCAATAGTCCATCGGGACATATAGTTCCAATTGCTGATTTGCGACTATTGGCTTCTCGGTTGTCTGGTGTTTTAGCAGTGGATGAAGCTTATGTAGATTTTGCTCCAGAAACAGCATTACCTTTAGTGCAGGAATTCGAGAATGTCATTGTCTTGCGAACCCTTTCTAAAGGCTATTCTCTAGCTGGATTACGCTTAGGGTTTGCTATTGCTAATCCCAAATTATTAACCGGATTGTTTAAAGTTAAGGATAGTTATAACATCGATGCTATAGCCTGTGCTGTGGGTGCAGCTGCAATCCGCGACCAAGCTTATAAAAATCAATGCGCTCACAAAATCATCGCTTCTCGCGCTCAATTGGGGTTAAATCTGCAGCAACTGGGGTTTAAGGTTTGGGATTCCCAAGCTAATTTTTTGTTAACACAACCACCCCAGGGAAATGCAGAAGCTTTGTATTTAGGGTTGAAAGAGCAGGGAATTTTGGTACGCTACTTTAAGCAACCAGGATTAGAGGATAAGTTACGGATTACTGTGGGTACGGATGAGCAGAATCAGATGTTAATTGCGGCTTTGGGGAGTTTGATGTAGCGGGTATAATATGATGGACAAGCTGACATATACCAATCCTATCTGATTTGTGAGCATGAAAATCCTCAGATACCCGACTTCTTTAGGTTGAAATAAAAATGTTCAAGATGATTATTTTTATTAAGCGTTCGCCTGTATTAAATTAATTTAAAATTTTAGGAAAAAATTGCATATCATTCCGCAATGATGCAACGCCCATCCATTTGTATCATGATATGAGTGAAACGGTATTAGACGCAAATAGGTAGGCAAAAAACTGACTTCTGTAAGAAGTCAACCTTCTTTTACCATCCAAACCAGCATTCCTAAAATTACTTCTGCAGGGGGAACAGGATAATCATTTAGGTCAATTGTTAATGTTTGTTCTACCAATTTAAGAAACCGCCATGCTGTCCCACTACTCACACTTCCATAGATGTTAGGAATATAGTTATTATTAGCTTGATTAAATTTTTGTGCAGCTATCATTTCGGCAACGCATTGACCTAAACCAAGTTTCAAATCTGCTTTTTTAGCTTCAACAACTATTACCGCTGGTGCTTCAATAAATACTTGTTCCGGAGAGCGACTAATTAAAAAATCACAAATTCCACTTAAACCTAACTCTGGTGCAACAGTAAAATCTTCACCGGAAAATAGGCTGACTTTCCGTTCCAAAATCTTTCTGACCTCAACTAATATCGGACTAATTATCAGTTCAGAGCGAGCTTTTTCTGAACCTGTGGCAATTGCTAATGGTAGTCCTTCTTTGAGGGATTCTTTGAGATAAATACTTGGTTCTATTGGTTCAATTTCTGGTAAAAATCGCTCCCCTTCAATAATGGTTAAACCAAAATCGCGTTTGACTCTAGCAAGGGTAAATTCACTGTAGGACATAACTCATGGGGAGATTTTTATCCCAGGGTGAGTTCGGATACCGACAGGCTATGCTCACAAGACAAGCCGGAGAGCCTGTCGGTAGAGGGTCGTTCAACCTGTTAAGCTAATAACATTATCCGGTTGTGGAGCAGAGAGACTGCCAAAAAAGTTGTAGTAATTTAGCGCTTCTAAAATACCCCAAGCATATTGTCCATGAGCAAAGTAAATCTGTGGATCACCCTGCAAATTGGCGATTTCTTGGCTGTAATTTCCGACTACAACTGCTAAGGTATTACCAGCCAGCATCGATTCATCATTCCCTGATGCTCCTGCGACTAAGAAGCGTTTCACGGGTAATCCCCATTTTAGGGCTACATAACGAAGAGCATCCCCCTTGGAAGCCCGAATTGGTACTAGGTCAAGATACATATTGTGACTGTAAATTCCCTTAACAGGTAGTTGACAGCGCCGCAGATGACGGATAATTTCCCGATAACTAGGTGCCCTATCGGCATCAACGAAGTAGCTGATTTTAAATTTACCTTGACCTGCTGGTGGCTGCAATTCTACTCCGGGAATATCCTTCATTGCTTCGCGAATTGCTTCAGAGTCCCAATTATAATCGATGTGTTTTTGCCAACTCGTGTCTGGGACAATTTGCGGACCGTAGAAGATTTCACTACCTGCTGATGTAATTAATAAATCCGGCATCGGGAAGCGCCATTCTTCCAACATACTCAAGGTACTTTCCAGGTTGCGTCCTGTAGCAATACCGACTCCCGTTGTCTTACCCTGATTGCGAAGTCGCATAATTAACTGTTGCAGAGCTTCCTCATCACCCAACAGGGTGTTATCAATTTCACAAACGAGGAACCTATCAGCAGTGGGTAGACGGTTGGTATCAGGTATGTTCCAGTCAGGACGCCAGACTGCGGTCGATTCCCGCAGTGGACTGAGTAAAGATAGTACCCGTTTTTCGGTAAATCGTCGTACTTGCTGTAAATATTGCTCTACATGACTCTCCCAAGAGAAATGTTTTTCGACATTACTCAAGCCATTACTAGACCAGCGTTGCCATTGTGCGGTATCTGTGAGGGCTGTTCGCAGTCCATCCTGGATTTCTTGAATATTCAGTGGGTCAACTAACAAACCATTCTGGCAGGCTGCGATGATATCCCGTGGACCGCCGTCAGATGTGGCAATAATTGGGACACCGCAGGCTGTAGCTTCAATTAAAGTCAGTCCAAATGGCTCTGTCAGTGCGGGGTTGATGAAAACTCCTCCTGTCTTCGCAATCAAGCGATATAAATCCGGAACATCATCTGCATTGTGCTGTTTCGGGTAGGCGATGTGTCCATACAAATCGTAGCGATCGATTAACTGCAAGATTTCCGTCAACACCTGACGTGGACCTGATTCCATCGTCGCGATGTCCTTACGTTTTCCCAGCACTATTACCAGGTTTGCTAGTTGACGCAGTTGCGGATCTTCGCCGTAGGCTTTGATTAAACTACTGACATTTTTGCGAATAGCTGGACGGGAAAGCGCCATGATGATTGGCTTTTGCGGGTCGTACAGAAACCGCTCTAATTCCTTTTGAATCGGTGGATTTTGCCAATCATCGGAGGGTGGATAGAACCGCTCCAAGGTCACTCCTGGAGGGATTACCACCATCCGTTCCGGTTGATATTGGTCATAAACACCATACTGCTCCTCAATTTCTTGATAGGTACTAGCGATAACCAAAGCTGCACTACCCAGGGTTTTTTCCTCAGCTTCAATGCGCGTACTGATGTGAAAGTTTTCTTCAATGGCTTCTGGTTTACTTCCTCCTTCTAGTAGTCGCTGCTGCTTGATGCGTCCGAGAGAGTGACCTGTATGCACCAAAGGCGTTCCTAACCACCCCGCTACCCGACAACCCACATAGCCAGCATCAGCGTAGTGACTATGAATCACATCAGGAATGCGTCCAACTTTGCGAATATGTCTGAGCAATTCATCAGCAAAGGTATCCAAATAATTCCAAAGAACTTCTTTACGCAAATAACGGCGTGGACCACAGGAAAGACGTATAATTTGGGCTTTGTCGGAGAGAACTTCTACTGGTTGAGCATAGTCAGGACTAACTTTAGGGTCACTCACCAAGCGAGTCACTAGGTCTACTCTTTCTACTTGGGGGTGTTTCGCTAATGTACAGGCAAGTTCCAGTACATATTTCGTTTGCCCTCCAGTGTCCGCATCTCGTCCTAACTCCAGATTATGACCTCGAATTAAGCCATGAACATTGACCAGCACAATATACAATCCTGAACCTAAGCTTTGTGGCATGGTGTCTTCCTCCGCAATTGACTGTACAGCAGGTTTATGTCTAGCTTTCTAATACCGAATTCCCTTTGACTGTGATAGTGAAACATGCACACCGGCATACCAATTCTACACCGTTGGCAACATATAACTTCATCAAAACATAGGCATTGCAGAATTTGCATCGCTAAATTAGTGCCTCGGTAATTTGCTAGCCCTAATTAATCTCAAGTTCCCGCCTGCATCTGTCCCTAAAAAATCTATAATCCATGCTGTAAAATGAATACAGATTGTCATTTTTTTTCCTATACACTTATGTAAAATCTGCATTCTCATCTACATCTATGTTAACAAAACGGGGGTCAGTCAGCTATCAAATCATAGGACTTACAAATAACCTCCGTAAAAATACGCTCTGTGAATGCGATCGCCTAGCTTGGGAATACAAGCTTAGAGAATAGGTATATTCCTGCAGATATAGCCAACCCCCAGAGCGATCGCCTACCTTTTTGGCGTCAATGAATAACAGTTTCCCAGCTATTTTGGATAAGTCCGGAAACATTTCCCTACGCCAAGAATTATCATAAACATAACTATGACTTACGCACAAGTAACGGAAAAATCAACCTTACTAGAACACAGAGAACACAGAGAACACAGAGAACACAGAGAAATAAGAGTGGAGCGAGATTTTTTGCGTAAGTCCTAATAGCCAAAAACATGATTTTTTAATAATAAAATAATTAATTGTCCAATTTGATTTTTTTCCAGTGTAATGACTAATTTCCCCGACTACAATCCCAGCGGCGTAGGAGAATTGAATGGCAACCTCTTTGGTTTACCATTTGATTATGAATCTGCCAATTTAATTGTTTTCGCCGTTCCTTGGGAAGTTACGGTTTCCTATGGCGCCGGTACTGCTAATGGACCACAGCGAATTCTCGACGCTTCGATTCAGATAGATTTATTTGATTTCGACAATCCTGACGGTTGGAAACAGGGGATTTTCATGGGAGACATCCCCCTGGATATCCTCGCTAAAAACACATACTACCGAGAGCAAGCAGCAAAAATTATCGTCCGACAAGCCCAAGGAAAACCGCTCACAGAGACACCAGATTTAACACCTATACTGACAGAAATTAATCAAGTTAGTCAACAGGTAAACCAATGGTTATTCCAAAATTGTCTAGCAGCAATTAACAAAGGGAAGCGAGTTGCTGTGATTGGTGGAGACCACAGTTCACCGTTAGGTTATTTCCAAGCCTTAGCAGCTAAATATCCTAATTTTGGTATCTTACATATTGACGCCCACGCTGATTTACGCGACGCTTACGAGGAATTTGAATTTTCCCATGCTTCCATCATGTTTAATGCGATGAAAATCCCGCAAATTTCCAAATTAGTACAGGTAGGTTTGCGGGATATTTGTCATGATGAAGTGGCAATTATTGACCAATCAAACGGTCGCATTGTTGCTTATTACGACCCCGCAATTAAACAAAAGCTCTATTCAGGAACAACTTGGATAGACTTATGTCGAGAAATTATCAACCATTTACCGGAATACGTTCACATTAGCTTTGATGTTGATGGTTTAGACCCCAAACTTTGCCCAAATACAGGTACTCCTGTTCCCGGAGGTTTGGAATTAGAACAATCTTTTTGTTTGTTCCGGGAATTGGTAAATAGTGGTCGGAAGATTATTGGTTTTGATGTTTGTGAAGTTGGTGATGCGGAATGGGATGGTAATGTTGGGGCACGGATTGTTTTAAAGTTAGCGAATTTCTTGGATTTATCGCATAGGGGATAGTTTTTGTTAGTTAGATTGGTGACAACAGTCGGAAAAGAATAATAATTAACCGCCGTTCGCGTAGCGTGCGCTTGGCACATTTAACGCCGATTAACGCCGATTAATATCATGTCCCTTTGATTAATTAAATAATTGGACATGATATTAATATATTTCTTCCAAAGTTCTATTAATTATCAAGACTGCCAATATTTCTTTATCAAGAGAGCAACTTCTTTGTCATGAGTTGGAACTAATTCAACAGATGTTGAATGTTTATCAGGCTATTATTAGGATGTTAGTAACATCAAATACTATCCTAAAAGTTAGATAGTACTACTTTTGACACAATCTAACAAAAATACCATAGTGTTTCCAAAACACAAAAACTATCTTGGGATAGATACCGTAGTACTACTAGACCAATTATGTTGAATATAGTTTAAACAACTCACTAGAGAACATTAAGGTTCGGTTCACCAAGTTTGCGCTCTAGTAGTGCAAGGGAGGTGACAGTCAATTGCAGATATGAAGTGAAAACATTCACCGATATCTTAAACAATGGAGTCCAAGTGACATGGCTTCATGACTGTTGAGCCATCAGTACTATGAAAATCGCACAAATCGCCCCCCTGTGGGAACAAGTTCCACCCACCACCTATGGTGGCACCGAGCTGGTTGTCAGCCTTTTAACCGATGAATTGGTACGGAGAGGTCATGATGTTACTTTATTCGCTTCAGGTGATTCCCAGACTTTAGCTAGTTTAGAAGCAGGTAGTCCCCGTGCATTACGCTTGGATACAAGTATCAAAGAACCCGTAGCGTATGAACTAATGCACGCTAGCCAAGTTTACCAAAATGCAGCGGAATTCGATATTATCCACTCCCACGTGGGGATTTGGTCGTTGCCTTTGGCTAGTATGGTTTCAACTCCGACGGTGCATACTTTACATGGTATTTTTACCCCTGACAATAGTAAAGTATTTCAACAGCACCCTACGCAACCATACATCAGCATTAGTGACGCTCAACGTCTGTTAAATATTAACTACATTGCAACTGTTTATAACGGTATCTGCGTTGAGAAGTTTCCCTTCTTTGCAGAACCCCAAGACCCGCCCTATTTGGCATTTTTAGGCCGATTTTCGCCAGAAAAAGGACCGCAACACGCCATTGCGATCGCTAAGCAGACAGGTTGGCGATTAAAGATGGCTGGTAAGGTGGACGTGGTAGACAAGAAGTTCTTTGAGGAAGAAATTGCACCCCACATTGATGGTAAACAAATCGAATTTGTGGGTGAAGTCAACCACGCACAAAAAGCTGAACTCTTGGGAAATGCAGCGGTGACACTGTTCCCGATCACTTGGTGCGAACCTTTTGGGTTGGTGATGGCTGAGTCTATGGCTGTTGGTACACCTGTGATAGCCATGAACATGGGTTCAGTATCGGAGGTGATTGCTGATGGAGAGAGTGGCTATGTCTGCCAAAGCTACGAAGACATGGCAGCCATGATACCCAAAGCATTGCAACTAAGTCGCCAAAAATGCCGCGAACATGTGGAGAGGAGATTTAGCGTTGCCAACATGGTGGATGGTTATGAGGCAGTTTACGAGAAAATCGTAGGCGATCGCAACCGTCGGAATTGGTTCAATTTTGCTCTGAGAAACTCGTTAGAATCCATTACTCCTTTTAATCGTGTGAATCGTGCTAGTTAACTAGTTTTGGAGGTTCCGTACTCGAACATATTTGTTTGCAAAAATCATTTAATAACTAGCTTGCTGTTGTAATACCCGTTAAAATTAAGCTCCCCGATTCAGGGAGCTTTTGTTTTTTATGGTGAAAGATATCAGATATACCCAATATTCAACCCTCCCCACTATGGTACAAATCCCCACCAAACCATTAACCCTGGAAGAGTTTCTCCAACTACCAGAAACCAAACCCGCTAGCGAATACATCAATGGTCAAATTATCCAAAAACCTATGCCCCAAGGAAAACACAGCAAATTACAAGGTAGACTCGTTACTGTCATCAATGATATTGCTGAAAAACAGCACATTACTTTAGCCCTTCCAGAACTGCGGTGTACCTTTAGCGGACGTTCCATAGTCCCAGATGTTGCTGTGTTTACTTGGAGTCGCATTCCTTTAGATGAAGAAGGTGATATTGCTAATGTATTCACCGCTCATCCAGACTGGACAATTGAAATTTTATCACCCGACCAAAGCCAGACTAAAGTAATAAGTAATATCCTGCATTGTCTTAACGCTGGTTGTTTGATGGGTTGGTTGATAGATCCGGCTGAAAAATCTGTTTTTGCATATCCGGGAGGACAGCAACCTATATTTTTACAAGAGCCAGAAGATGTACTTCCTACTCCAGAATTTATTGCAGATTTGAGGCTGAGCATTAGCGATTTATTTAGCTGGCTGAAACCAGGTAATGTTTGAATTAGTACCAAAGGAAAAATATGCTCCAAATCTATCACCACGGAAAAAAAATAAGCTCCCACATCAGTGGAAGCTCATTGTGTTAAAATTTTCTTTTAAGTTTCCAGGACTGGGTGAACCAGAAAACTTCAAACCTTAGTAGCGCCGCGAGAACCCACCGCCATTATTTCTGCCTCTACCACCAGAAGAACCACGATCTTCCTTCGGCTTGGCTTTATTAACTTTTAAGTTCCGACCCATCCACTCAGCGGTATCAAGGGCTTCAATAGCTGCTTGTTCTTGTGCGTCAGTTTCCATTTCGACAAATGCAAAGCCTCTAGGGCGACCTGTTTCCCTGTCCACAGGTAATTGAACTCTCTTGACAGATCCATATTCTGCAAAGACCTGCTGGAGGTCTTCTTCACCCACTTCATAAGATAGATTTCCGACGTAAATTGACATAGAATGTCTCCAGAATCAAAGGTTGTAGAGATTTAGATCCGGAGAGGTCTGCAATATAAACTAGAGATAAAAACAAACTACACGACCGAATTTAATCTTCTAGAGCTAGACTAACACAAATCTGAAACTAATGATAAATAGTTCCTGCACTTGGCAGGACACCATATAGAGTAAAATTATCCCCCATGCGTCGTCTGCACACCCCGTTAACCCCATGTATTGTGACTATCTAGTACAAATCCTGACTGCCAGAGTATACGATGTTGCCCAAGAATCACCACTGGAGGTAGCTCCTAATCTTTCAAAGCGTCTAAAAAACAAGCTCCTGCTCAAGCGTGAAGATATGCAGTCAGTGTTTTCTTTTAAACTGCGGGGTGCCTATAACAAGATGGCAAATCTAGCGCCAGATTTGCTAGCACAGGGTGTAATTGCAGCATCGGCGGGAAACCATGCTCAAGGGGTAGCTCTGGGTGCTAGACGCTTGGGAACTAAAGCAATTATCGTTATGCCTGTCACTACACCGCAAGTCAAGGTAGATGCAGTGAAAGCGCGGGGAGGAGAGGTAGTATTGCATGGGGATACCTACGATGACGCCTATGCTTACGCTCGCAAACTAGAGGCGGAAAAAGGCTTAACATTTATTCATCCCTTTGATGACCCGGATGTGATAGCTGGACAGGGGACAATTGGGATGGAAATTCTGCGCCAATATCAGCAACCCATCCATGCAATTTTTGTCGCCATTGGCGGTGGGGGGTTAATTTCGGGAATTGCAGCCTATGTGAAACGGTTGCGTCCGGAAATTAAGATTATTGGCGTAGAACCTGTTGACGCCGATGCCATGCATCAATCATTGAAAGCTGGGAAACGGGTGCGCTTACCTCAAGTGGGTTTATTTGCTGACGGGGTTGCAGTCCGGGAAGTCGGGGAAGAAACCTTCCGTCTGTGTCAGCAGTATGTCGATGAGATTATTCTGGTGCATACCGATGATACTTGCGCGGCAATTAAAGATGTATTTGAAGATACACGCTCTATTGTGGAACCTGCGGGGGCGCTGGCAATTGCTGGAGCCAAAGCCTATGTAGAACGGGAGCAAATTGAGGGACAAACTTTAGTTGCGATTGCCTGCGGTGCTAATATGAACTTTGACCGTTTGCGGTTTGTCGCCGAACGAGCAGAGTTAGGGGAACACAGAGAAGCCATTTATGCAGTGACAATACCGGAAACACCGGGAAGTCTGCGGAAGTTTTGCGAATGTCTGGGTAAACGCAACTTGACGGAATTTAGTTATCGGATTGCGGATGAGAAAGAGGCGCATATTTTTGTCGGGGTGCAAATTCAAAACCGCGCTGATGCTGCAAAGTTAGCGCAAACCTTTGAAAGTTGCGGGTTTAACACCTTAGATTTAACCGATGACGAGCTGACAAAATTACACTTGCGCCATATGGTAGGTGGGCGATCGCTCCTAGCGCACCATGAGTTATTTTACCGTTTTGAATTTCCCGAACGTCCGGGTGCGTTGATGAAATTTGTCAGTTCCATGAGTCCAGACTGGAATATTAGTGTGTTTCACTACCGCAATAATGGGGCAGATTACGGAAAAATTGTCGTGGGAATACAGGTTCCACCTCATGAAATGGATGATTGGCAGGCTTTTCTTGATACCCTGGGTTATCGGTATTGGGATGAGAGTCAGAATCCGGCGTATAAGTTGTTTTTGGGGTAGCCGAACAGACGAATTAAGGTGAGAGACATCCTGTACTCCTCAGCGAAGCCTTTAGATCTAGTTCCCAGGTTGAACCTGGGAACTAGATCCGGGAGGTTCTACCTCCCGTGGAGCAAGATATAAGGTGAGAGACAATGAAGATGTCCTGTTCATCCCCAATCACGCAAACTTCCTGGGAGATTGGAAGCCCTGTGGCTTTAGCCCAGGGAGGAAAATCGACAAGCGGCAGTTTTAACTGCCGTGATAATTTAAAATGAATATGAGTATCCATCTTTTTTGTGACTCGCTAAACAATATTTGTGACTGATACCTGATACTCTTCCTGTCTTGGTTACAATGTCAAAACTTCCTGTGGCACGACATAGAACACGTCCAACATATTCGCCAATTTTTTTACCACTAGTAACAACTGCTTTAACAATATCTCCAGTCTGAAAACCAAAATGTATTTGTTTATTTGTGCGATGACGACTAGGAAACCCGAATTTATCAGTACCACACATTTGACGAGTGCCGTGACCGTTAGCTGTAATTAACAATAGTTGCACACCTTTAATGCTGAGAATTGGTGTTGACTTACCAACACAAGCCGCATCTAACCAATGAGTTTTAAGTAGATTCTGTTGACTGCGATTGAACTTTGTTAAACCTCCTGAACCTGTTTCTATAGGTAAGCCAGTTTCTTTCAATGCGTTCAACAATGCAAATCTAGTTGTGTTTACTGCGGCTGCATCAGCCAATGGTCTTTTTGCTTGCTTCAAGATTTTTTCCAACTTTGAAAGGTCTTTTTTGAGAAACTCTCTGATATCTTTAGTGCCTTTCTTTTTGTTACACTTGGAGCAACTTAATGTGAGATTTGTGATTGAGTTTGAACCTCCTTTAGCTCTGGGATGTATATGCTCTACCTGAAGTGGAACATCTTTAACTCCACAATAAGCACATTCTCTCTGCCATTTTTCTAGGAGAAACTCTCTGGTTTCGTAACCTGCCAGAGTTCCTTGTTGATACTCCTTGCCTTGAATATCTGGATTACGTATTAACTGCATATCAAAACGTACTAGCTCTTGGCTAATAGCTTCAATTGGAGCAAATTTACGTAACTTCTCAACCCAAGTTTTAATATTATCAACCCGACTTTGCAAGCTGGGAGCCAAGCAGCCTTGTGGACGTGTTCTATTCAAAAATCTTGGCTTCCTGTATCGAGTTTTGCGACCTCTTCTATTACGCCTTAACTGTCGTCTAGAGGTTAAAGCGTCTCTAATTGCGAAACCTCTGTGTTTTAATTCAGCCGCAAATACAACCTCTCCAGTCAAATCGTTAACTAACGCAATTCCTGTGAGTTTTGCACCAGGGTCAATCTTTAATCTCAGAGGTGATACCGAGGACTCCGGACTATACTGCGATTTCTTGACAAAATTCGCTTGGGGTAATTTGTGATGCCTGTAAAATCTCGTCTGATATGATTACACTCATAGTAAGGTTGCCTCTGCAATTATACTTCTATGGTAAATGCAGTCATTCGTTACGATTATATTTACCTAATGTACTTACATAATAGCGATTTCTAGAAAGGTTTGCAGTCAGCAGCTTCGACACTATGGTCGCCATAAATCCCACCTCGACCTATCCACAAATAATTCCCAGATTATTTCTCTGAAGTCGCTCCTATTTTTTGGGAGAATGCAAATCATAAAAATATTATCTGCTATAGGCTGCGGTTAATGAGCTTCAGAGGTCTACTCTTTTCCAATCTCCAATCTCCAATACTGAGTATTGATTTTTTACCAATACTTTCCTCAGCAATTATTAAAACATTGTTAATAATTATAAATCTATTAACTAAAAGTCTAGAAACATGCTTCTAAAATATATTAAACTAGCGGACAGTGCAAATGTACTGCTATGAATAAAATATCGGATTGGCATTAGTAGCCGCAATGATTCCAGTACAACTGACCCTGAAAAATTTCCTCAGTTACCACGAAGCAACTTTAGATTTTCGTGGGTTACATACCGCTTGTATTTCTGGTGCTAATGGTGCCGGAAAATCTTCCCTTTTAGAAGCAATCACCTGGGCTATTTGGGGTGAGAGTCGAGCCGCGACGGAAGATGATGTTATCCAGAGCGGTGCGAAAGAAGTACAGGTAGATTTTATCTTCCAAAGCAATCAACAAACCTATCGGGTAATCCGCAACCGCGTCCGGGGAGGGAGTAGCGTTTTAGAGTTTCAAATTCAAACCCCTACAGGTTTGCGAACCCTAACCGGCAAAGGTGTAAGAGCAACCCAAGAATTAATTTTAGAACATATCAAGCTAGATTACGACACTTTCATTAACTCTGCCTATCTGCGTCAAGGTAGAGCCGATGAATTTATGCTCAAACGCCCCAGCGAACGTAAGGAAATTTTAGCAGAATTACTCAAACTAAATCAGTACGACGAATTAGAAGAACGAGCTAAAGATTTATCGCGTCAGTTTAAAGGACAAGCTGAACAGTTGGAGCGAGATTTGCAGGGGATGAAATCTCAACTGCAACAGCGCTTAATTATTACCCAACAAATAGGGGAGTTAGAAGGGGAACTCAATCAACTACAACAGCAACAAGCTTTTGAAAATATTGAGTTACAAAGTTTACAAGTCCTCCAGCATCAACGCCAAGGTTGGGAAGAACAACTGAATTTTATCCGCACCTCATACCAAAATCTTACCCAAGATTGCGATCGCCTGTCTTCTGAGCAAGCAAGTACCCATACCCAACTAGCAGCTTTAACAGAACTATTAAACCAAGCAGCGGAAATTCAAGCCGGATATACCCAATACCAAAATCTGCAAACTGAGGAAGAAACCAAAAGCGCCAAATTTCAAGAATATAACCGCGCTACTGGGCAAAAACAGCAACTACAGCAACAACTAAACCAGCAAATTAACGCCACCTCCCGTCAACTGCAACAAGCTGAAGCTCAGTTGGAAGCCTTGGAACAACAAGCAGCGGAAATTCAACAAACCTTGAGTAAATCTGGGGAAGTGGAAGCTGCGATCGCTCAACTTAACGCTGCTCGTCAAAGACTAGCACATTTTGATAAGTTGCAATTTGAGGTCTCACCATTACTGCAACAGCGCTCTAACTTAGAAAATGAACTGTTGAGGGTACAAAACAGATTAATCGCTACCCTAGAACAATTAGAAGCTCAGCATGACGCAATCACTAATCATCATACCACACAACCCCAACTGCGTCAAGCGGTGATGGAAGTAGAGGTGCAAATTGAAGAACTGGAGAAGAAGCGGGTTTATCTGCAACGGGTGCAGGAAAAAGGACAGGAACGGCGTCATTTTATCGAACGATTACAAGCACACCAACGGGACTACGAACGTCAGCTAGGGGAACTAGAGCAGAAATTGAAAATGCTGCAAACCCCCGATGCGCTCTGTCCCCTCTGCGAACGTCCCCTAGACGAGCATCACTGGAATCGGGTCGTAGACAAAACCCAAGCCGAGTATAAAGACACCCAAGGACAGTTTTGGGTCGTCCGAGAGCAAATGGCTGTCTCTGACCGAGAAATTCAGGTACTACGTCAGGAATATCGGGAAATATCCCAATACTTGGCAGCTTACGACGCTCTGCGGGAACAGCGAGGACAGCTAGCCGCCCAGTTGCAAGCTAGCAGTGAAGCTCAGCAGCAGCTACAACAAATTATCACCCAGAAGCAGCAGTTAGAGAATCTCTTGCACAGTGGTGATTACGCTCCCGACAAACAAGCTCAGTTGCGGGAATTAGAAGCATATCTGCAAGAACTTAATTATAATGAGCATGACCACGCCCTAGCGCGCAATGAAGTCGAACGCTGGCGGTGGGCAGAAATTAGACAAGGACAAATCAAAGACGCTGCTAAGCGTCAAGCCCAACTAGAAGCCAGAAAACCAGAACTTCTGGCGCAAATTGCCCAATTAAAGACTAGAATTACCCAAGAGGGTCAGGATTCACCACTAGCTAGCCAAATTATCGCCTTAGATAATTACATCGCGGAAATCGGCTACAGTAGCGACCAGCACAATGCTATCCGTCAGGAACTCCGCAGAGCGCAGTCTTGGCAATGGCGCTATCAACAGTTATTATCAGCCCAGCAGCAGTATCCCCAACTGCAACAAAGAGCGCAAGAATTAGAGCAGGCTTTACAAAGTAGGTTAAGCGAACAACAAGTACTCTCCGGACAAATTGAGATTATTGTCCGCAAGTTGGAACAAGCACCCGATGCTAGTACCCAAATTCTAGCGCTAGAGCAGCAACTTGCTCTCCGTCGTCGGGAATTAGATGAGAAATTAGCCCAATTAGGACGACTGCAAGGACAAGCTAATCAACTAGAACTACTGCAACAACAATCTGCACAACAACAGCAACAATTGCAAACCGCCAAGCAACAATATCGGGTTTATCAGGAATTAGCGCAGGCATTTGGTAAAAATGGTATCCAAGCATTGATGATTGAAAATGTGCTGCCCCAATTGGAAGCTCAGACAAATCAGCTTTTGGCACGGTTGAGCGCTAATCAATTACATGTGCAATTTGTCACCCAAAAAGCAGGGAAAGGCAGAGCAGCTAAGAAAAATACCAAGCTGATAGACACCTTGGATATTCTCATTGCTGATGCGCGGGGAACCCGTCCCTATGAAACCTACTCCGGTGGGGAGGCTTTTCGGATTAACTTTGCTATCCGCTTGGCTTTAGCGAAACTACTGACGCAAAGATCCGGAGCCGCTTTACAAATGTTAATCGTCGATGAGGGATTTGGGACTCAAGACGCCGAAGGATGCGATCGCTTGATTGCGGCGATTAATGCGATCGCCCCCGATTTTGCTTGTATCCTTACCGTCACCCACATGCCCCATCTCAAAGAAGCTTTTCAAGCTAGGATAGAAGTCCGTAAAAATCAGCAAGGTTCGCAAATCAGTTTATTGATTTAATGTAAAGCCGGGATAAATAACCGTATTATTACTGATTCTATTAGTAAATCATGTAAGAATTAATTTTGATTAATAGTTAATAAAAAATAATATTTTGCTGTCAATATCAAGCAAATAGCAATCAATTATTAGTTTATTTAGTAAATAATGGAGGTTCAAGTAAGCGTAATTACACTGATTTCTCTGTAGTGATTGCATGTCAGAAACCAGAGATTTTGTTAAAAAAAGTATCTATTTTCGGAAAATTTTCGTAAGTTCAAGAGTAGCGGTTGTATCTTAAATTTAGGGTGCGACTTGTCAAAAATCAGACTTAAGGTAGAATCATAAATCCTGATAACGGTAGAGACTACTGCTAAGCTGTTATATCAATACCAGCATGGGTGCAGACACAGTTTAAGAAGGCTTGAATTAAAAATAAACTTTTAAACCTAAATAATGACCAGCATTTTCAACCTCCCATTGCTGATGGCTTTCCTATGTTTAGCTGGTGTTGCCCTGCAAACAAAGATTTGGAAAGTGGGGCAGTCGCTTAACATGCAGCTAGTTACTGGTAGCAGTGCCATAGCGGGAATAGGATTATGGTATTGGCTAAGTCTACAGGGTAATTTAGCAGTAGAAGTGACGGGTGATGCTTTAGGAATGGGCAACTTACTGTTAGCGGCTGCACCCTTTTTATTTGGTCGCTGGCTGTTTCCCAACCCAGAAGCAACAGAAACTCAAGTCAAACAATGGCATTCCTATGAGCAATTACCTGTTGGGGTACTGGTTATCGGAGCAGAGCGCAAAATTCTCTTCAGTAATACCAAAGCCAGGGAAATTTTGCAACGCCAAGAAACAGAGTTATTGGGGAACCAGGCTTTTGCTGAGGATTGGCAGGTGGTGCAAGGTGATGGGACACCGTTTACCGAGGTGACAACCCTGCTGCAACCTGTGAAAGATATGGTTGTGGGGGTGTTCAATGCCAAAACTAGTCAGCGCATCTGGTTACAGGTAAATACCCAACCGCTGGATGGTAAAAACCAGCAGGTGATTTGTACTTTCAGTGATATTAGCCGCTACCAACAATGCGAACTGGCTCTGGGGGAAGTTCAAAGTCGTCTGGAAAAACAAAGTCATGCCCTAGTAGCATTAGCGGTGAACACCCTGGATAATGGCGATTTGCAATCCAGCTTTCAGGAGTTGACCGCCGCTGTTGCTTGTACTTTGGGAATAGAAAGAGTTGGTATTTGGTTATACAATCGAGAAAGTTCTGAAATATACTGCGTTAGCTTGTACGAACAAAGTGTTAACAATCATACCTCTGGAGACAAAATCAAGACCGCCGAGTATCCGGTGTATTTCCAAGCCTTAAAAACCGAGGGTATAATCGTCGCCCACAATGTCCACAGTGATAAGAGAACTAGGGAACTTTCTGCCAGTTATTTTGCTCCTGCAGGTATCACATCCATGCTAGATTCCCCGATTTGGTTTGAAGGCCAAATGGTCGGTATTATCTGCCTTGAACATGTCGGAAAGCCACGTCAGTGGACGGTGGAGGAACAAATTTTTGCTCGCTCCATAGCTGACTTAGCATCCTTAGCAATTGAAGGATACGAACGTCACCAAGCAGAAGCAGCCTTGCGAGTCAGCGAAGCTAAGTGTGAAAAACTAGCAGCAAATGTCCCTGGAATGATTTATCAATTTTTGTTGCATTCTGACGGTTCTTATAGTTTTCCCTATGTGAGTCGATATAGTCGAGAACTTAATGAATTAGAGCCAGAGGACATGCAACAAAATCCTGAAAAAGCAATGGCTTTGGTGCATCCTGATGACCAGCCCAGAATCAAACAACTACTGGCATCAGCAGGTAAAGCTTTGCAACCTTCAACTTACGAAGGCAGAATAATCACTCCTTCTGGCAAGCTGAAATGGGTACAAAGCATTTCTAGACCGGAGAATTTGCCCAATGGTGATATTCTTTATGATTGCCTGCTAATTGATATTACTACACTCAAGCAGACAGAAGCAGAACTGCGCGAAAGTGAAGAACTCTACCGCACCTTAGCAAAGAACTTTCCCAAGGGTGCTGTGATTTTATTTGACCGGGACTTGCGCTACACTCTGGTAGAAGGGGCAGGAATCACAGCATTAGGGATTGATAAACAATTCGTCGAAGGCAAGACAATTTGGGAAGTTCTTCCCCCAGATAGATGCGATTATTTAGAACCAAAATATCGTGGGGCGCTAGCAGGAGAGGAAAGCATCTTTGAGTTGGTCTACGCTGACCGAGTTTATCAGGTACAGGTACTGCCAGTGAAAAATACTTCCCAAGAAATTTTTGCAGGTATGATAGTAGCGCAAGATATCACAGAACGCAAGCGAGTTGAACAAGCTTTGCGCGACAGCGAAGAACGTTTGCGCCGATTATCTGAGACTACCTTTGAAGCGATTATCCTGCAAAAGGGGAGCAAAATTATCGACGTGAACCAAGCAGCGACCAAAATGTTCGGCTACCAATTATCAGAAATGATGGGGATGAACCGCTCTTCATTGCTGACACCAGAATACCGGGAAATATCTTTTAATCATATTGCTTCTGGCAGTCAAGAACCCTATGAAGCTACCTGCGTGAGAAAAGACGGTTCCACTTTCAGTGCTGAACTGCAAGGTAGAACTATCGATTATCAGGGAGAAAATCTCCGAATCACTGCGATTAGAGATATCACAGAACGCAAACGTGCCCAAGCTAAATTGGCAAAGCGCGAACGTTACCTAGCAGCATTGGTGGACGTGCAGCGTCACCTATTAGCTGCCGATAAGTGTCCCTCGGAGGGGAGATGTAATTGCTACAACCAAATCCTGGAAACCCTGGGAAAAGCCGCTAATGCTAGTCGGGTGTACCTGTTTGAGAATTATCGCGATACCAGGGGACGCTTGTTGACAAGTCAGCGGGCTGAGTGGTGTACCCAGGGTATCGCAGCGGAAATTGACAACCCAATCCTGCAAAACCTTCCCTATGAAGATTACTTTCCTCGTTGGCAGAGTATTCTATCACGAGGTGAAGTGATGTCTGGTATCGTCGCCGATTTCCCAGTCACAGAGCAAGAAATTCTTGCACCTCAAGGTATCCTTTCCATCCTGATTTTACCACTGATGGTCAATGGAGAATTCTTTGGGTTTATTGGTTTCGATAATTGCCATCATGCAAAGCTATGGACTTCCCTAGAAGTAGACCTGCTCTCTGCCGCTGCTGCTGCTATATCATTACATAAAGAACGCTCATTGGCGCAGCAGGAACTGCAACAAGCAAAAGCCGAATTAGAAATCCGGGTACAAGAGCGAACCAAGGCCTTAAAACAAGCCAATGAGCAATTGTTGATTGAAATCGCTGAACGTAGCTCCGCTGAAGCAGCATTGCAGGAATCAGAAGCAAAATTCAAGCAACTAGCGCAGCAAGAAGAACTCATAAATCGTCTGGCTACCCAAATTCGCCATTCCCTCGACCTGGACACTATCCTAGAAACTACCGTTCAGGAAATCCGCCAACTCTTAAAAGTTGACCGTTGCGGCTTTGCTTGGTATCGTCCCCCTACTTGTTCCTTGGGACAAGAGACTACAGAAGAATCTCTTTCCCTATCCCCCCATCTCCCTATCTCCCAGAACCTGCAACAAACAGAGGGTATTTGGGAACTAGTTAAAGAAGCACGCAACCCCAACCTTCCTAACCTGATTGGTAAATATCCAGCAAGTTTGGTAGGTACTGCTGGGGAAAAGCTGTTAAATCTAGAAATGGTGAGAGTGGATGATGTAGACACCACAGAAGATGCTTCCCTGCGTCAGTTCCTGCAATCTTTGGGTACTAAATCCAAATTAGCGCTGCCGATCAAACATTGTTTTGGGGAAATTGGTGTTGTTCTGCTGAGTCAGTGTTCCGCACCGAGACAATGGGAAGATAGTGAAATTGAACTATTGATGGCTGTGACTAATCAGTTAGCGATCGCTATCGACCAGAGTCATACCCACGCGGCTGCTCAAATGGCAGCCAAAGCAGCCCAAGAGCGCAGTGACCAATGGCAGCAAGCTTTACAGCAATTGCAACACACCCAAACCCAACTTGTCCACAGCGAAAAAATGTCTAGCTTGGGACAATTAGTTGCTGGTATCGCCCATGAGATGAACAACGCGATTTGTAGTATAGTTGGTAACTTGCCCTTCGCTACCCAATATATTCACAGCATTCTCGATATTTTGCAACTATATCAAGAACACTATACCCAGCCAGCACCAGAAATTGTGGCGCGATCGCACTTTGTCGATTTAGAATTTGTCAGTGCAGATTTGCCCAAACTTCTAGAATCAATGGAAATTGGTGCAAAACGCATTTCCCAAATTATCCTATCCTTGCGAAACTTCTCCCGCCTCGACGAAGCTGATATGAAGCGGGTTAATAACCTCCATGAAGGCATTGACAACACCTTGTTAATTTTGCAACATCGTCTCCGGAATAACGGGCGATTGGCAGGAATTCAGGTGGTCAAAGAATACGCTGACTTACCAAAAATTGAGTGTTACCCAGGTAGCCTCAACCAAGTATTCATGAACATCCTCAACAATGCGATCGATGCTCTCGAAGAACGGCGAAAAAAAGTCGGAGAACTAGAAAGTGCCATCGAAGCTTGTTCTTTTCCCGTTTCTCCTGTAGTTTCTCTACCTCCCCCCACTATCCGTATTATTACTGAATTATCCCGTCCAGGTTACGTAATTATAAGAGTTGCGGATAATGGTACAGGAATGAATTCCTATGTAAAATCACGGTTATTCGACCCATTTTTCACTACTAAACCAGTGGGTTCTGGCACTGGTTTGGGCTTATCTGTGAGTTATCAAATTATTGTCGAAAAGCATAAAGGCTTATTGCAGTGCTTCTCGGAACCGGGAGAAGGTTCGGAATTTGTGATTGAAATTCCGATGCAACAAAAATAACAGTCATCAGTAAGTGGGCACAAATAAACATTACATTTCATTCCTGAATTATCGTTGCAATTGAGACAGCGCCATCTGCACCCGCGCACGTACAGCCACTGACTCATCCTGCTGTCTCATCTGCTGCAATTGACTGCAAATCTGCGCCAAAAAAGCAGATTGACTGACCGATGTAGCCATCCCTAGCGCCTGCAAACCTACAACTGCAGCATAACGCACCACCCACTCTGGATCTTGAGAAACTAGCAGTAGAGCTTCTAGGCACTTAACTTGGGCATGATATACTTCATCTAGTGATAACTTATGCCACTGGATAGTACCTAATCCCTTAGCCGCTGCCCGCCGCACACTGAAAGCAAAATCATTTTTCGCCGCATCTAACAAGGTATTCAAGGCTCGTGGATCACCTATTCCCGCTAAAGCTCGAATAGCCCAAGCTCTGGCACCGTAGTTGTAGCCATCAATCAGTTCTAGTAACGGTTCTACTGCCGGTTCACCAATCCCAATCAGTCCATCTACCGCTGCTACCGCCGCTCCTGGATTGTTGTAACCTAAAGTTGCAATCAGGTTGGGAATGGTTTCCGACCGCCGCACTGCTGCTAAATTTTGTACTGCTTCTAGTAACTTTGCCGAGGAATCTGCCTCATCCACAGCACGGATTAATTTTTGTACTTGCAATGTATCCGTCATTAGTGATTAGTGATTAGTGATTAGTCATTGGTCATTAGTTATTAGTTATTAGTTATTAGTCATTAGTTATTAGTTATTAGTCATTAGTTTCCAATGCCCCATGCCCCATGCCCCATGCCCCATGCCCCATGCCCCATGCCCC
>JAYKJH010000149.1:0-32908 GCA_035285345.1 Nostocaceae cyanobacterium
AAAATTGAACGCTGGTGGTTTGTACTCAAGAATTGGATGAGGCAACGATGGGATGAATTTGAAGAATTTCGTGACTGTGTGGATGCTGCTTTCAAACAATGTCCTAACGTATGTTCGTAGTGCTATATATTCCAGTTGTCTCACCAATTCTCCCCATGCTGCATCACTGATAGCACGGGCGAGTTTGGGATTTTTGACCATGTTCTTAACTGCCAAGTCCTCAACTACTACTGTTTGGTTTTCACGAATCAGTCGAGTTGTCAGTTTATGGGTATGGTCTTTTCTGGAATCGGAGATTTTAGCTTGAAGACGAGCAACCTTAAGTCTTGCTTTATCACGGTTGCGAGAACTTTTTTGCTTTCGGCTCAAAGAGTTTTGCGCTATCTGGAGCTTTTGATAGTGCTTGTCAAACGCTTTTGGGTTAGCAATCTTCTCCCCTGTACTCAGGGTAACAAGAGAGCTAATCCCAACGTCCAACCCCACAACATTATCAACTGGTTGCATGGTTTCATCCGTCGGATCATCAATCCGCAAACTGACATACCAGCGTCCAGAAGGCTCAAGTTTCACGGTGATGGTACTGGGTTCACACCCCTTGCGAACCTTGCTCTAAAAACTCAATTTTTGGTAACAGCGGATCTTGTACAATCCCAACACCCTGAAAACTCCAACGTTTAAGCAACCCTCCCAATTGGGTACTTGGGAGAGATTCCACAGCAAAGCGGTTAGCGACATCAGCACCGTGGGTGTTGAGATAACTCAAAGCATCAAAGTGTTCGCGAAATAGTAACAAATAACCCGCCGGTTGGGACTTAGGACGAGCTACAAGATAACTACCATCGCTTGTGGAGCGAATTAGATAATAAACTTGAGAGAGCATGGTCATTAGTCATTAATCATTAGTCATTAGTTTCTCATGCCCCATGTCCCATGCCCCATGCCCCATTCCCTAATTCAAGTTTTCCAACCGAATGCGTGGATCGGCTACCTTCAGGAGCAAATCTGCTATCAAGTTACCCACTATTAGCATCACTGCTCCCATCACCAAGCTTGCCATAATCAGATACAAATCTTGAATTTGTACAGCCTGTAAAGTTAATCTTCCCAAACCAGGCCAGTTAAAGAAAAATTCCGCAATGAACGCACCACCTAATAAGCTAGCTAACTCGAAACCCAACAGAGTAATCAGCGGGTTAATAGCATTACGTAGCGCGTGAAGGTAAATAACTCGGTTTTCTGGCAGTCCTTTAGCGCGTGCTGTTTGGATATAATCTTGGCGCAGAACATCGAGTAATTCGCCACGAGTAATGCGTTGTAAGCCAGCAAAACTGGTAATACTCAAGGCAATAGTTGGTAAAATCATGTGCCAGCCCACATCGAGAATTTTGCCCAAAGGTGATAGTTCAGCGTGATTGATGCTGGTCATCCCACCCACAGGGAACAAGGGGGAAGTATTCTGGGCAAGAATCAGCAATAATAGGGCAGTGATAAAGCTGGGAAAACCTTGTCCGGTGTAGCTAATTACCTGTAGGATTTTATCGGCAAATTTATTTTGTTTGACAGCCGCGACAATCCCCAAGGGAATCGCGATCGCCCAGGTGCCGAATAAAGAAGAAATTGCCAGCAGCAAAGTAGCTGGTATCCTTTCCCATAACAAGGATGCTACAGAACGCTGATAAACGAAGCTCGTCCCAAAATCCCCTTGGGTGATAATTCGCCACAACCAGAGAACATATTGCTCAGTCCAAGGCTTATCCAAACCAAATTTCCGCTTATAATCCTCAATTTGTTCTGGGGATATTTTGGGGTTTTGCCGCAGCGTATCTACGTAATCTCCCGGAGCTAATTGGATAATAAAAAACGATAGCGCACTAGCTAACAATAGCGTCAACAGCGCCTGCAATAAACGTTTGATGACATAGACAAAGGTTTCGCTAGTTACTAACCTTACCAGCCAATTCCAACCAGTCTCCCAGGAAGTTTTAGTAGAAGTCATAGCACTTAGTCAACAGTCAATAGTCAATAGTCAATAGTCAATAGTCAATTGTTGTTTTATAAGACCCCGCCCTTAAGGGCGGGGTTTAAACTAATGACTAACGACTATTGACTAATATTCCAACAGTGAAACAATCGGGGCGACCGGCAGATTTTTCCGTCCTTGTAAATCCCGTAGCTCGATGATAAACCCAAAACCCACGAGTTCGCAGCCAATTGCTTGCACTAACTTTGCTGTTGCACTGGCTGTACCACCAGTAGCAATCAAATCATCTACTATTAAAACTCTACTACCTGGGTGTAAGGCATCTTGATGCATTTCTAAACAATCAGTGCCATACTCCAGTTCATACTCAACCGAGTGAACAGCGGCTGGTAACTTACCTGGTTTACGGACAGGAACAAAACCAGCCCCTAGTTTGTAAGCCAGTGGTGTCCCAAAAAGGAAGCCTCGCGACTCCATCCCTACTACGTAATCAGCAGTCATTCCTGCCTCTTTTAGTTGTTCTGTAAATAGGTCGATAGTGTAGCGCAGCCCTTCGGGGTCGCGCAGGAGGGTGGTAATATCACGAAATAAAATTCCTGGCTTGGGAAAATCTGGAATCTCACGAATCAGAGACTTTAAATCCATAAGCTTGGCTAGAGTTGAGTTGAAAGCGGCAGTATTTGCGGGCAAACAATTGAATCTGGATGGTCTAGGTGACACCCTTGATATGTGGGTGTGATTCCCTAGATGGGAGTTGTGTTTCTTGTTTTTTAGCTATCGCCGGGATAGGTAAATCACCCAACATTCCTCTACAGGCAGCTACCTGAAAAATCGTACACTATAATGTCGTACCGTTGAGATAACTTCCCAAGGATGGCGATTGTTGACGATTGCGAAAATCTAACCCAAGCTGAGTAAGGAGATGATACCAGTTAAACTCAAGAATACTTGCCGATTACTGGCTTTATCGAGGATTTATTCACCTTAAGAATTTACTATACGGAAAACCCTGCGGATCACAAGTAATCTAGATATTAGACACCTATGCACTTGTCAAGCGTCTGACTTTCTAGTTCGAGTTATATATCTTATTGTTTAACCATATCTGATGAATGCTTCTGTGAGCGTAACGCCATTAAACAGTCCCAGCGACCAGTCCATGCCGCTGATTTTGGACAGTTTACCCGATCCTGCCATTGACGAACGGGGGTGTCCCCGCCGAGCCAAATTACAAATTGACCTGATTTTACTCGCTATTGAAGCTCTCGATTTAGGTGGTTCGGAAGCAATCCTAGCGTTTGCTGAGGAATTAGACCTAAAAGGAATTGTCAAAAACCGGGTAAATTTGTGGCGGTTGCGGAGCAGCAACCCCCTACGAAAAGCCCATGTGCGCCGCCCTTTGAGTATTATGGAAGCTAAAGCGCTGGTGGTTATTGCTTGTTATATCGCTCGCCGTCTGACGGTATTAATTCGGCAGTTGCTGCTGATATATCAACAAATGAGCGATAAGCAAATTCCCCTAGAACAGAATTTGCGCTTAGCAAACTATCTAGAGCGCTTTAAAGCTCATTTTCGCAGCCGGATGCATCACAGACGCTCTGTAGTACTAGCGCTGAATTCTGATGAAAAGTTAAATCAGCTAGCAATGGATTTGTTAGGACAATTGCTGTTTTGTACTGGAACTTCAGGGATGCAGAGGTTTTGGATTAGTCTATTTGATGGGGAGGTTGAATGAACATCCAACGCAAGTACAGTTTGCCTAATTGTACCCTGCTGCTAGAGGGCATCAGCGACCCCAATAATGCTGCCGCCGCAATGGACATGCGTCCGCTGTTGTCTTTTTTACTGAATGCCGAATGTTATTTGTCTTCCTTGACACAACCACTCACCGGCGATCGCGCTTTTTTTGAAAGCTTAGTCAAAGCTGTCAGCGGCTATGCACAGGAATTTTTAAGCAAAATACCACACTCAGAGGCACACAATGAAGAGTCTAGTTTGGTAAAACTGCAAAAAATCGATAACAATCGTCATCGGTTGATTGTCTATTCCGGTGGACAAGTCCAAAGCGGACAGATTCGACCCAACACCGCTCAAGCTCCGATACAAGTTGATTTAACTACGGTACAACTATTTGATTTGGTGGAAGCAGTGGATCAGTTTTTTGCTGATAGCCAAACTCTACCAGATTTGGTCATCCCCCTCCAACCTGTTTCTAAGCGTTATGTTGCTGGTAGTGGGGCAGTTTCAAAACAGGTCGTCCCAGCAACAGTTGGAGTATCTGCTTTAGCAGGTGCAGCAGCGGCAGCTTTTTTCCTAGTTCCTGTT
This sequence comes from Nostocaceae cyanobacterium, assembly GCA_035285345.1. Taxonomy (GTDB): domain Bacteria; phylum Cyanobacteriota; class Cyanobacteriia; order Cyanobacteriales; family Nostocaceae; genus JAYKJH01. The sequence continues at coordinate 4,307 of JAYKJH010000149.1, forward strand.
CCCGAAGTCAGACCACCTCAACCCAAAACTCAAGAACCTGCTACATCGTCTGAAACCACCGTCAGCCCCACAACAGCAGCTAATTCGACCACCACCGCCACACCAACTCCCACACAAGCGGAAGCTAGTCAAAGCGCAGAAACTACACCCACAACTGCAGCTACCGCTCCTCCCACAACCGAAGCTAGTCAAAGCGCGGAAACTACACCCACAACTGCAGCTACCGCTCCTCCTACGACCGAAGCTAGTCAAAGCGCGGAAACTACACCCACAACTGAAGCTACCGCCACTCCTACGACTGCTGCTTCACCACCCTCAGTTACAGAGTTAGAGGCGGTGTTCAACAGCAGCAACGAAATTACAGTCGATAGCGAGGTACGTCAGTTAAATGGGAAACTGCGGGATGAAGTCGATAAAACCTGGAGCAAAGATACACGTAAATCCCTGGATGAGGATTTGGTATTCCGCGTTGCTGTCACAGGTGATGGTACAGTAATTGGCTACAAAGCTGTCAGCAAAACAGCAAACGACTCTGTAAGCAAAACACCACTGCCTCAACTGCTATACAACCCTGCTACCCGTAATAACCTCAATAGCGAACCTATCGCCCAATATAGAGTAGTGTTTACCAACAAAGGTGTGGTGCAAGTCAGTCCTTGGTGGGGATATGGTCGAAAGACATCACGCTAGATTTTGGGTGGAAAATCTGAAATCTCAAACGGTTCAAGCTAACTTCTTTGCGGGTAGGGCAAAATACCCCAACTTTAAAAAGAAGCGTAGTGGTGGTAGCGCAGAGTTTACTAAGTCTGCTTTTCGGTGGAAGGATGGACAAGTCTACTTGGCTAAGTCTTCTGAACCATTGCAGGTTAAATGGTCTAGACAACTGCCAAAGGGTTTTAAGTGCGTAGGGTGTATTGGATAAAGTCGAGCTTATAGAAGTCCGCAATTCTCAGTTTGGAACAGTAAAAATAGAAAAGGAGACTCATTCCTCCCTCACCAAAGTTTAGTGCCAGCTATGTCACAGAGCAAAATCCCCCTAATTGGTTTAAAAGCCGACTCGTTTCGTCACCCCCTCGACCTGGAAGCAACCAAAGCCATTAAGCAAATTCCCGGTATAGACATGATGGTACGGAATTTGCTCGGACCAATGGCAGAGCAGATTTTTTATGTGGAAAACATCGCCTCTAGCATATTAGTAGGGGAAAACCAACTACCCCACCTCCATCAGTTACTGCTAGAAGCCTGCAAGATTTTGGATATCGAGCCACCCCAACTTTACATCCGCTCCTCACCTGTACCCAATGCTTATACTTTTGCTATGCGCGGGAAGCAACCATTTATCGTGTTGCACACCTCTTTGGTGGAAATGCTCACCCCAGTAGAAATTCAAGCAGTCATTGCTCATGAGTTGGGACACCTCAAGTGTGACCATAGCGTGTATTTGACGCCGGTGAATTTGCTGATTTTAGCAGCCGCCGTTGTCCCCAATGTCGGTACTATCCTGGCGCAAGCAATTCAAACTCAACTTTTGGAATGGGTACGCTGTGCAGAATTTACGTGCGATCGCGCTGCTGTCTTAGCAACTCAAGACCCGAAAGTAGTGATGTCCGTATTGATGAAACTCGCCGGTGGTTCCCCTACCCTAGCACCCCAACTTAACCTCGATGCTTTCATTGCTCAAGCTCGCGCTTACGATGAAATCAGCAACAACGAAATGGGTGAAATGGTCAAATCCGCACGCACCGCACAGTTAACCCATCCCGTACCCGTTCTGCGTGCTTTGGAAATTGACCGCTGGGCTTCTAGCCAAGATTATCAAAAGTTGTTGCAAAATTCTGGAACTACAGGTTACAATAATGAAGTTGCATATAAGGGCGGGTGGCGAAACTGGTAGACGCAGCAGACTCAAAATCTGCCGCCCTCAAAAGGCATGAGAGTTCGATTCTCTCCTCGCCCACTGTAGAGATGTACTAATGTGCGTCTCTACCTTACCTAAATTAAGCTAAAGGTTAATAAACATGCGCTTGAAAAGATGGGAATCTCCCCGTCGTCAGGGGAGGAACGATAAAGGTAGAGGTGGTTCAGCTAGAAAGCGACAACTCAAAAAACAAACACAGATGTTGCGCCAAAAACTGAAAGAAGGAAACAATACCAACGACAGCACTAACAAAAACAAACATCAAAGCCGACAGGGGGAAGGTAAAGCATCTTCTCCCTGTTTTTTATGGTTACATTTTTTCGCATCCCCAACTCACCAGAGGTTTTACGCTTCATCCTTCGCCATAAACCTATTTTCTCATCGTGGTGCAATATAAAAGTCTATTTACTTTCTCTTCCCTAGATAAGTAAATATTCGCAGATAAATTGTAAATATTCGCAGATAAATTAAAGAGTTGATTTTTTATTAAAAATAATTTAATCGAAACTTATAGCGGTTACTGTTAAGCGGAAAGTAAACAAATCCCTCCCCTAACCTCCTGTTTAAATTTCGAGGACGGGACTATGATGTAGCACCTGTGAATATCTTAAAATTATTACCAATCTAATCAATAAATATACGTATAATCACTATGTACTTATGTCAATATATCAAGTGACTAAATTTTAATAATTGCATTAATAGCTACAAATTACTCAATAGTTATTCAGTAATAATAAATACATAAAATTGATTATGTTTACTGAGAATCTAGTAATTAAGCGATCGCTAAATCTTGTAGGTATTTTCTAGTTATTGATAATTCTGGACTTTCAGCTAAGATTGCTTGGGATTCAGTATTAATTTTTATACAATTTTAAAAAATCCGAATTCTAATGAAAGCATGAAGTAAATAATTATCTGTATAAAATTTTCAATAATTCCCTTCTATAGACCTACTGGCAGAAGAAATTTAATTTAATATACATACAAGAAAGTATTCCAGGGAACATCGGGTGTTAACTTAAAAACCCGCCGCATCTTCACCGATTGGAAACCAAAAACTACAAAATCTGGAACAGGCTTTGGAAGTGTAATAACCATACTTACCAATTTAGTAACCAGCAAATCACGAGATATCAGAAGTATTTATCGTTAGACAGAGGAAGTGAGAGATGGCGGATAAGTTGACTGTACCAACTAAAAAGGTCTTAGATTTCCCGATTACTGCTTTACGTTTTGACGAGCAGATGCAAACAATTCTCCAATGGGCGAAAAATAACGAGAGCAAAACAGTTTGTGTCGCTAACGTACACATGCTCATGGAAGCTCACTGGAATCCAGACTTCGCTACTGTATTATACAACTCGGACATAGTTGCTCCAGATGGGATGCCTCTAGTATGGATGATGCAGCAAATGGGAGCGCGCAATCAAAATCGTGTAGCTGGGTTGGATATTTTCGCTGCTTTGTGTGAGCGATCGCAACAACAAGACATTAGTATCTTCTTTGTTGGCTCTCAGACCGAGATTCTCAGCTTAATGAAGAAACGACTGGATGTGGAGTATCCCAACCTGAAAATTGCGGCGATGGAACCTCTACCCTTCCGTGCCCTGACTCCCACGGAAGATGAGGCTTTGATTACAAAGATTAACTCCAGTGGTGCAGGGTTGGTCTTTGTCTGTCTGGGTTGTCCGAAACAAGAAAAATGGATGGCTGCCCATAAAGATGAAATTCAGGCAGTGATGGTTGGGTTGGGGGGAGCTTTCCCGGTTTATGCAGGAATTCATAAACGGGCACCTCGGATAGTTCGCGAGTTAGGGTTAGAGTGGCTGTATCGTTGGATGCAAGAGCCACGACGCCTGTGGAAGCGTTATGCTACCACTATTCCACCTTTTGTGTGGTTAGCTATCAAGCAACTGCTGAGCGAAAAAATTCCTGCTGAAGCTCGTTCTCAGAATTAAAAATTACAGGGCTGGTAAATCAAGGGGTACTAACTTAAGTCAACATAGCCTGAGTGTTCTTACAGTCTAGGTGCTTTGCTGAAAGTACCCTAACGATAGCGCAATGCAACTGAGTAGCAGCCAGAGATGACAATACCATCATCAGGTAGCTACTTTTTGCTCTCCCTCAAATTATCTCTAGACGGATAAAATTCACAGTGTTGATTGTGAACGTCTGAATGATAGTTAAAAACGTTACTTGAGCATTAGTGCGGATTTTTGCTGAATAAAAATTTTAATTTCAGTAGTTTTTCTGAATAAATTTCCGGATTATGTATCAATCTCTAGAAAAAAGATTACAGGATTATCTCAGAAAACAACTAAATCAAGTAACTCAACATCGTCTCATTAATATGAGTGATATTGAATTACTGGCTAATACTTAGGTATTTAATGCAATCACCAATAATTCTTTTTGGCGATGAAAATAGCACTGATAAATCATGAAGTTGCTTGAAATTAAGTATGATTACTGGTCATAAATTACAAATGTTAATAAATCATAAATTTGACATAAAGTCTCTGCAAAATCAGAGATTTAGTAAATCTTATACTACTTATAATGTTATAAATTTAACAAATGGATTGATAATTATTTACTTAGTCAAAGGATAAAAATGAACGTCGTCAAGCAAGCAGTCATTTCTCTATTTTCTAAGAGGATTTTAGAAGGCTAAAGAAAAACTAGATTAACCAAAAAAGAGAGTATTACCGAACAATCAATAATTATCATACTATGCCATGAAACTGAAAATTTTTTCTGACAAGTGTTACTTAACCAATCAAGGTTATTCTCAAGATTTAGGATATGTGCCAATACTTTATCCTTTTTGGGGAAAACCTCCGGAAGACTCTAATGACTTTCGGACTGGTCGTTTTGACCGATATGTTAATGTAGGTAATTCTTTATTAGAAATGACCTCTTTGGATGAAGCTGATTTAGCTGTTATTCCTGGTTACTGGCAATTCATTAAACAAAATCAGGTAGCTACAAACCTAGCTATTGAGTTTATAGCAATGGCTAAAGAAGCAGGTAAGCGGGTAGTTATCTTTTCTCAAGGAGATTGGTTACAAGAAATATATCCGGAAAACACGATTATTTTTTTTACTTCATCTTTTCAGTCCAGAAGAAAACCTAATGAATTCGCCATGCCAGAATGGAGTTCAGACTTCATTAGTAATAACTTTGGAGACCAAATTATCATACGTCAAAAACAAGCTAAGCCAACGGTGGGTTTCTGTGGTTATGCACCGCCGATGGGACTACCATTTGGCATGAAAAAATTGAAAGCTTTTATCAGAATGTGGGGAGATAGTTTAGGACTGACAAAGATATTGTCTTACAAAACAGGTCACACAGCTAGAGTCAGAGGGCTATATGCTTTATCAAAAAGTTCTCTAGTAGAAACTAATTTTATTTTGCGGAGTAAATTTGCTTTTTCTAACACCGGAATGATAGGAGTTCCTCCTGACCGCATAGAGATTGCCAGACAACAGCGCCAAGAATTTTGTCAGAACATTATTGATAGTGACTATATTCTTTGTGCAAGTGGTTATGAAAACTATTCTATTCGCTTTTATGAAACTTTAAGTTTTGGACGGATTCCCGTTTTTATTAATACAGATTGTGTTCTACCTTATGATTTCGCTATTGACTGGAAAAATTACTGTGTCTGGGTAGAGGAAGATGAAATACACCTGATTGCAGAAAAAATAGCTGATTTTCACAGTAATCTCTCACAATCAGATTTTGTAGAACTACAGCATGAATGCCGCAAAATTTGGCAAGATTGGATATCTCCTGAAGGATTTTTCGCTAATATATATAGATGTGTAAAAAGGGTAGAAAAGCTAGAACAACAAACTGAAGAGAATGCTCAAATATTGGAAAGGATAGGATGATGATTAGTGTTGTGATGCCAGCATACAACGCCTCAAAATTTATTGCTCAAGCAATTGAGAGTATTTTAGAGCAAACATTTCATAATTTGGAATTAATTGTGGTCGATGACGGTTCCACAGATAATACTAGAGAAATAGTTGCTCGCTATATTAAATTAGATAAAAGAGTCAGACTCATTCTAAATGACCATAGTGGTATTTGCCATGCTCTAAATACAGGAATTCAGGCAGCAAAATATCCCTGGATTGCCAGAATGGATGCCGATGATATCGCTTTACCTGAACGATTTGAAAAGCAAATGAAGGCAGCTAATACCTATCCTAATGTAGTGGTTTGGGGTTCCTACGTCCAGCATATCAATTCCAAAGGAGAGATATTGAGTCTACAAGCAGTAGGGCCACTTACAGAGGAGGAATCTTACAGTTTAATCCAAAAAGGTGACATTCCCTATGTGATTCATCCTACGTGGATCATCAAAAAAGAAATTTTTTGGCAAGCTGGATTCTACGATCCAAAATTTCCACTAGCACAAGATGTAGAAATAATGAGTCGTATAGCTCATTATGGTTCTATTGTGGTGATTCCCGAACCATTGCTGCTGTACCGTGTACATTCAGAGAGTTCTTCTATGAAGAAATTTTTTGCCCAGTTAAGGATGATGGAATGGGCGATCGCAAGACATAAAGCTAGATTAGCAGGTACTCAAATACCTGATTTTAATCAGTTTATTGCACAGGAAAAACAGCAACCTATTTGGTTACGGTTGACTAGAAATATAACTAAATTTACGAGGTATTGTTATCGAAAAGCGGGATTATTAGTAGCTGATAAACAGCACTTACAAGCGGGGTTGTATTTGGGTATATGTTTGGTGTGTAATCCAGCTTACGGAATATCTCGTTTGTGGGCACAAAAAATGTCTCCTACAGCTCGTCGCTTAATGGCAAATTAATAACTAAGTAAAGTTATTGTCATAATTTTTTCCATTTGCTATTAGGTAATCTATTGTATTTATGACTAAATACACTGTAAAAACATGCAATTATGAGTCAAATTCTTGCAGAACCTAAACAGAATATCCAGAAAATATACGGATTTGATTATCTCAGAGCTATTTTTAGTCTTGTGGTTGTCATTTGGCACGTATTTCAACCTTGGACTATACAACCACAAAATTTTTTAACATTTGTGGTAATGGTTATTTCTTATGACTTTTTATTGCTTGCCGTTCCGGTTTTTTTGCAAATCTCTTTATTTTTATTTTATGTTAATAGAAATAACAACCCAGATTACTTGAAAAATAGAATACCGAAGTTATTAAAGATGTATGTATTTTGGGTACTTTTATATTCTCTCGTTCGCCTGCCAGAAAGTCAGTTTAATTTTTCTAGATTCCCAGATTTATCAACAATTTTTGAATTTATTTTATCTGGCGGAAACTCATTGTTTTATTTTTTTATAACCTTGATAATCTTGCTGATTATTGCTGAAATTAATTGGCAGGTTGTAAATCAAAAAACTGGTTTAAACCAAGGAAAAATTAACCATGTTTTATTGATTACTTCCGCTCTCGTTGTTTTGTTATTACCAATTGCTTACATATATAAATATCAGCAATTTACTGCCTTAATAAGTTATTGGAATCCTTTGAATTTTTTACCTTGTGTCTTTTCTTCTTATTGGGTATTTCAGCATTCTAATCAGCAGCCAAAGCCTAAGAAAAATTCACTTTTTATATGCTTGTTAATTCTGATAATATTTTACTTATTTTTTGCTTGTATAGAGTGGCAATATTTGTATTATAATCAAGAGGATATGTGGCTGGGGGGCTATCAACTACCAACTTACACACGACTCTCCTTATTTTTTGGTAGTTGGTCTTTACTATTAGCAGGGTTAATGTATTCAGCTAAGCCACCATTGATTATTAAGATACTTTCAAAGTATTCCCTAGGCATTTATTGTTTGCATATTTTCTTAAATGGTGTAATGGATAAAATACTTACACCTATCTGGGCTAAACATAACTTGATAAATGATTTAATTTCTCTGGTTATTGTTGTTCCTGCTGCAATACTATTAACTAAATTTTTAAAGAGGTACAAATTCTTTCATAATCTTATATAAACTGGAACATATTTCTAATCCGATGATTAATTTGTCTAAAAAGTAGATTTTGAGGACAAATAAGAGCAAAAAACTGATACTCATATGTGAAGGGATAATTATCAAGTGATTTACTTCCTAGGAACCATAGGAATAAAAGTGGTAGAGCGAATTTCGGCTCTCCGTCATAAGCAAGGTATTTGGAGCTTGGCTGACCAAGGATTTGTTAGCTTAGGTGGCTTTCTGACAAATATTTTGTTGGCTCGTTATCTACCGCAAGTTGATTATGGAATATATCTCCTGATTTATGGAATTTTAAATTTCCTGACTTTTGGAGTTCATTCAGCTTTAATTATTTACCCAATTTCTGTAAAAGGGGCTGTTGCTGAGCGCACTGAATTAAGATTACTGACGAGCAATTCTTTAATCTTAACTATGCTGTTATCCCTCTCCTCTAGCATTGTTGTTGCGGGTGCGGTATTTGCAGCAGCAGGTAAATTAGACACGGCTCCTGCAGCTTTTTGTTATCTGTTTTTTTGGCAGATTCAAGAAACTATTCGTCGAGCTTTGATGTCACACCTGCGACACTTTGAAGCTCTCTGGGGAGATGGCTTAAGCTATCTTGGTCAGGCTGGAATAATTTGGTTATTTGCACAAACAGGATGGCTTTCAATTCAGACTACATTCTTAGCTCTAGCACTGACTTCAGCAATAGCAGGAGCAGTCCAAGCTATGCAACTTCCACTGTTGATTATGGCTCCAAAAGTAAAAGATTTATGGAATTATGCAAAAACTGCCTGGAACCTGGGTAAATGGTATTTACTTAGCACTTTAGCTAACATTGCTACCCTTCAAGTTACTCCCTGGATTTTGGCAATATTTTACGGTACTAAAGAAACAGCTTCGGTGCAATCAGTAATGAATATCTTGGGAGTAAGTCACCCTATCTTATTTAGTTTGGTGAATCTTAGTGTCCCTGCATTAGCCAAAGCCAATGTTGAAGGGGGGATGAAACGAGTTCAGAAAATAGCTATCAAGTATGGCTTCCAATATGGAATTCTCTTATTTCCCTTCTATGGCGTCTTGATTTTATTTCCCCGAAATATTTTGGAGTTACTCTATGGAAAAACATCAGCTTATTTAGAATTAGATACCGTTTTGCGTGTTTTAGTAGTATCATATTTATTACTATACATTTCTCAAATTGTCTCAGCTATCATAGCGGCTTTAGAAAAGAGTAAGTTAGCTTTTGTAGCTCAAGTTGGTAGTGTCGGTTCTGGTCTGTTAGTCGGCATACCATTAACTATAAGCATGGGTGCATTGGGGTCAGCATTTGGGAATGTTTTAGCGAATGCGACTCGCCTAGTTATCTATTTTTTTCAGTTCCGGAAATTGTAACGGTCTAGCTGTCTCACCACAGTTTTTTTTAGACCTCTTATGTTCGGCAATTATTCGTAGACTTTTATTACCCTAAAAAGGAATCTAGACAAATGTTGAAACTAAATCTCGGTTGTGGCGACCAAACTCCCAAAGACTGGACAAATGTAGATTACGCTATGGGAGCTTGGATAGCTCAATTACCAGTGATTTCTTTCATTAATAAAAAGTTGAAAATTATCAACTTTGACTGGCCAGAAAATATTTATCTCTACGACTTGACTAAGAAGTTTCCTTGGGCAGATAATACTGTCGATGTAATTTATAGCTCTCATACTCTAGAGCATCTCTCCAAAACTCAAGGACTGCATTTCTTGAGTGAATGCTATCGAGTTTTGAAACCCAACGGTATTGTTCGCATTGTGGTTCCAGATTTAAGAGCATATGTAGATAAATACATCCAAGGTGAAATTCCCGCTGACCGACTGCTGGATGAACTTTATGTGGGTTACGAAGCTCCGGAAGACGGATTTTGGAAGCAGAAACTATCACCATTTATTCGCTTTCCCCACAAGTGTATGTATGACACTCCAGCCTTAGTAAGAATCATGTCAGAAATTGGCTTTGAAGCGGTTAGCAAAGAAGGTTTTGACAGTGAAATTGTCAATATTGAAGGTATCGAAATCGCCGATCGCACGATTGACGCTGTGATTGTCGAAGCTAAAAAAGTACCCGCAACCCGGAAGGCACCCGTGGGTTCCACCGCACTCTCCAGTAATGTGTGAACCATAAGTCCGGTTGGGAGTAAGTATATTTTCTACTCCCAATCTGGTAACAAAATTTCAATCATAACCAGGGATTGTTATGGTTCATTGGTTTGATGAAGGAGACAAGGAATAATGAGCAATGCAAAACTGCGGGTACTATTTATTAGTCATGCCTATGTAACTGTTGTCAATCAAGGAAAGCTAGAGGCGATCGCTCAAACTGGGAAAGTGGAAGTAGCTTTACTCGCTCCCAGCAACTGGAAAGCTAAGGAGTGGAATCGCCCCATGCCCCTCCAGACAAGTTACGCTAACAGTATAAAAGTTTATCCAGCCCCCGTGCTGTTTTCCGGGAAAGTCGGCGCCCATATATACACTCCTGGGAAACTACTGGAGGTACTCAAAGACTTTCAACCAGACATAGTGCAAGTCGAGGAAGAAGTATTCTCCCTATGTGCATTGCAACTAGCAATTTGGAGCCGAATTACAGGTAAACCCCTAGTCATCTTCGGTTGGGAAAACATGGATCGGCGCTTACCACTACCGCGTCACTGGGTACGTCAATTTGTCCTCGGTACAGCCAAGCTGATTCTTCCTGGTAATCGTGATGGGGCAGAATTAATGCGGAAATGGGGTTATACCGGCTTATTAGAAGTTATGCCCCAATTGGGAGTTGATACCGAGTTGTTTTCCCCAAATCTGCGTTCCGCTGCCGCGAAAACTGATACATTGCGGATTGGTTTCTTAGGGCGGTTAGTACCGGAAAAGGGTATCGACATTATATTTACCGCCGCTCGGCTACTAAAAGAACAAGGGTTAAAGTGTCAAATTGTACTCTGTGGTTCCGGTCCTGGTGAACAAGCCTTAAGACAAGAAGCACAGGTACAGCGGATTGAAGATTTAATCCTTTGGCGGGGTGGTGTCTCCCACGACAAAGCCCCCGTAGAAATCGCTAACTTTGATGTCCTGGTTCTACCCTCACGGGGTATCGCCACTTGGAAAGAGCAGTTTGGTCATGTGCTAATTGAAGCCATGTCAATGGGTATACCAGTGATTGGTTCCAGTTCGGGTGCGATTCCGGAAGTGATTGGGAGAGAAGATTTAGTCTTCCCGGAAGACGATGCTCAAGGACTGGCAGCAATTTTAGCGCGGATGATTCGCTCTCCAGAGTGGCGGGAAGAAGCGGGTCGCTACGGAATTAACAGAGTGTATCAAAATTACAGCCACGAACGGATTGCGGAAAGATTAATTGGCTTGTGGCAAAAATTGGTTAACCACAAACCCAGCCAAAACCCGATTCCGGTTGCTTTAGATGATGTTGTCAGTGTGAGGGAATAGGAATGCGTGTAGTTATCGCGGGTACAATGCCAGAACCAAGTATCGATGTCCATACTATAGGTGTTGTGGCTGGTTTAAAAGCTGTGCGACCCGATTGGGAGATTATTGCTATCAAACCAGCAGCCATTGACAGAAGCAGTAGCTCGTTGTCTGTGCGAATCTGGAAATACTACGAGCGTTTCTGGCGCTTCCCCAGGATGATAGCTCAGCAAAAAGCAGATATCTTTCACATCATTGAACCCTGTGAAGGACATCTTGTTTATCACTTGAAGAAGAAACAGAAACAGGTTCCGGTGGTTGTTACCTGTCATGACTTAATTAACTTTTACTACCGCGATAATGTCCAAAATTCAGTGAAACTACCCATAGTCAGTTCTGGGGCTTGGGAACATTCCGTCAAAGGAATGAAATATGCCGACCATATTATTTCCGTGTCGGCAGCCACAGCCAAAGATACCACTGAATTATTGGGTATTGAGCCAGCAAGGATTACCGTCGCTCCTAACGCTGTGGATACCTCATTTCAACCAGCCTCTCTAACAGAAAAGGCGGCGATTCGCCAAAAATATGGCATTTCTCCAGACAAAATTTGTTTGTTGACGGTCGGTTCAATTCATCCCCGGAAAAATACTGACAACATTCTCAAAGCTGTAAAAATTTTAGTAGAGAGGGGATTACCGCTGCATTTCCTCAAAGCCGGTGCAGAATTTAGCAGTGAGCAAAAGCACTTCATTGCATCCCACGGTTTACACCAGCATATTAGCTACATAGGTAAGCCAGACAAATTTACCTTGATTCAAATCTACGGTACTGCTGATATCCTGTTAACACCTTCTCTAGGGGAAGGATTTGGGATGACAATTTTAGAGGCAATGGCTTGCGGTACTCCTGTAGTGACATCGAATACTTCCGCTATGCCGGAAGTTGCGGGTGATGCGGGGGTTTTAGTAGACCCTAAAGACCCAGAATCCATAGCAGATGGGGTTTGTCTGCTCCACCAAGACCCTGTTTACTATCAAGAATTGGTGAAAAGAGGACTGGTGAGAGTAAAGCCCTATACCTGGGAAAATACAGCCGAGAAAATCGCTCAAGTCTATGAAAAATTGCTAGATAAAACAGCTACTTCACAACTAGCTAACACAGGGGTGTAGCAAATTTTTGCAGAAATTAATTTTAACTTGAGGCAGTCTAACTATGAAAATCCTTATGTCTGCTTACTCGTGTGAACCCAATAAGGGTTCCGAGCCTAGTGTGGGCTGGAATGTGGTCCGAGAAGCTGCTAAAAATCACGAAGTTTGGGTATTAACTCGACCTGACGAGAGCCGGGAGGCTATTGAAGCGGAATTAGCTCGCAATCCCATTCCTAATTTGCACTTTGTGTATTTTACCTTACCGATTGGCGGTGGTGCCTGGCGTTTGGGACAGTCAGGAGCGATGCAAATTCACTATTATCTCTGGCAAATTCAAGCCTATTTTGTCGCTAAACGCTTGCATCGGGAAATTGGTTTTGACCTGATACACCATGTGACCTTTGGTAGCTTTTGGTGCCCCAGCTTCCTATCTTTACTACCAGTACCCTTTGTTTGGGGACCTGTTGGGGGTGGTGAATCTGCACCGGCGCCTTTCTGGCAAGATTTTAGTCCCCGTGCTAAACTCTATGAAACCCTAAGAAGCACCGCTTGCTGGGTGGGTGGAAACGACCCGTTTGTGCGTCTGACGGCTCAGCGGAGTGCGACAGCATTAGTAGTGAGTTCCGACACCTATGCGCGTCTAAGTTCCCTAGGTGCGACACAGGTTGATAAAATCCCTGGACAAACAGGGATTAATCACGAAGAACTGGCTGAGTTAGAAAAGCTGATTCATAAACCCACAGATACTCCGGTAAGATTTGCGAGTATCGGCAGGCTGTTGCATTGGAAAGGATTTCACCTCGGTATCCGTGCTTTTGCGGAGGCAAAAATTGACAATAGCGAATACTGGGTGATTGGTAATGGTCCAGAGCGCGATCGCTTGGAAAATTTAGCTAAAGAATTGGGAATTGCTGACAAAGTTCGGTTTTTTGGGGCTATACCCCGGACTGAAACATTGAAAGCGATCGGACAATGTCACGTCCTGGTTCACCCGAGTTTACATGATTTCTCACCCACAGTCTGTTTAGAAGCAATGGCTGCTGGTTGTCCAGTTATCTGTCTAAATTTAGGCGGACCGAGTGTGCAAATCACTGATGATGCTGGCTTTAGAATTACGGCTGAGCATCCCGATCAAGCAGTCAGTGATTTAGCAAAAGCCATGATTCGCTTAGCTAGCGATCCAGAACTCCGGGTAAGCATGGGACAAGCCGGAAATAAATTGGTGCATAAATATCATACTTGGCAAGCCAAAGGTGAACTCTTAGGTCAAATCTATCAAGAAGCCATTAGTAAATAATAAGGATGTATGTACTATGATGCTAGGCAAACAAATTCTCAGACAAATTCTACCTGCTTCTATAGTTGTCCGGTTAATGTCTTTGATGCATTCTCGTAACGGAGAACCAGAATTAAAAATTCTCAAATCCCTGGTTGATCCAAACAGAAATAGTATCGATGTCGGTGCTAATAAGGGTGTATACACCTATTGTTTATCTCGACTATCCCGGCAGGTATTTTCCTACGAACCCAATCCGGAATTGGCAAAGTTTATTGCTAATTCTGGTTGCTCTAATGTCACTGTCTATGCTGTTGGGTTATCGGATAAAGAAGGACAAGCAACTTTATCTATACCCATCATTGATAATTTTGCCTACGACCAGTTAGGTTCTTTGGAACAACAAATACCCGCAACAGTGAGCGCTGGAGCAGATAATTCGGCTGTAGCCGCTACTGTAGCTGTAAAAGATGAAAATGACGCCGCCGTGTCTAAATTTGATGTTCCTATCAAACGATTAGATGACCAAGGTCACACTAATGTTGGCTTCATCAAAATTGATGTTGAAGGACATGAAGAACTAGTGATTGATGGAGCGATGAATTTATTAAGCCAGCAAAAACCCACTCTTTTAATTGAAATTGAGCAAAGACATCATCAGGACAAGAATATCTCCGAAATCTTTTCTAAGATTAAGGCTTTAGGCTATGAAGGATTCTTCTTCATGGACGGCAAGCTCAAGAGCTTAGATGAATTTTCTGTGCAAACACACCAAGACAGAAGTAATTATTCTGGTCTGTCTTCCTTGGGCAAAAGCTATATTTGTAACTTTATCTTTAAGCCAAAATTTGCTTAAGGATAAACGGCACTAGTTAAATATAATCATTGTCTGTTTCCCTTAACGGACAACAGCATTCTCAATAACCGTAGGGTGGGAACTGTTCCACAACATCAAAATAAGGATTTGAGTGTAATGTGGGCAGTGCCCACCCTACAAACTTCTAATTTTCCTAGTAATCACTAATTGTCAGTTATTATATTATGAAAAAACAGCGATTATTTGGGATTGATGTATGTCGAGCATTAGCGGCTTATGCAGTTGTATTGTTACACTCAGGTGATAAAACGTGGGCACCTTTAGGATTTTGGGCATCACAAATAAACTCATGGTTTAATTTTGCCGTGCCATTTTTTTTAGCTGCATCTTTTTATTTTATGGTTCCTAAACTACCCATTGGCTTCTCTGGGAAGTTTTGGAAGCAAAGATTTGAACGTCTATTGATACCTTATGCAATTTGGGCGGGGATTTATTTAGGTTTAAAAGCCGTCATGTTTTTGCTTTCTAAACAACCAGAAAAACTTCAGGAACTATTTCAAGACCCACTAGCGATTTTTTTCTTTGGTGCCACATCTATTCAACTTTATTACCTACCAATGTTATTGGCGGGAACTCTGGGATTAATAATTATTTGCGACCCCCTAGCCAAACGAAACATTAGTATTAGTACTTTAGCTATTTTATCTATTCTATCTATTGGTTTATATGAACTACTTTTCATTACTGGGAATACATTTCATTTGGGACCAAATATTGCTTTTGAAAGTTTATTGAAACTAATAGATCCCCAGGTAAATAACAATCCCTTATTGAGAATTCTCTTGGTAAATATTGCCTGGATTATTAGGTGTTTACCATATATGCTGTTAGCGATGCTATTAACTAAAATTACATCCCAAAAGGAGTCACTTATTAAAGGCAATATTTTTGGTTTAACATCTTTAGTTTTATTTGGGTTAGTTTCCGTGTTGGGTACATCATTCATGCCTAATGCTTTGCATGAAGTCTTATCTGGTTATTTCATCCTGATATTTGGTATCTATATATCCAATTATTTAACAGCCAATCAACTGGTGGACAATTTAGGATTATGTTCCTTCGGGATTTATTTAATGCATCCGGTTTTTATGCAAATCCTCGAAGTAGTTGTCCGGAAAGTTTTTCCCAGTATTCTGACAGAAGTCTCTGTCATTTCTAAGTTAACATTTTCCCTACCATGTTTCTTGATAACCTGGCTAGCTGTTGCTATGTTGATGAGAAATAAATTAGTCGCCAAATATATGTTTGGTAATTAGTTGTTCACGTAATTATATTTTTCTAGCTGTACTTACTCTAATCGATATCCTATCCTAATATGCACGTCCTAATTCCTGTTCTCCATAGACCGCTAAAACCTACTGGTGTTTGCAGACATGCTGCTAATTTAGCTCAATGTCTTGCTAGTACTCCTGATGTTAGTCAAGTAACTTTGATTATTGGTTCCTGGCAAAAAGATTACTTTGAAACAGTTTTCAATCTGGATAATGAAAAAATCCGTATAGTTACTGTAGATATTAAAAATAGCTCAGTCTCTAGAAATATTTGGTATTTATTTGCCTTGCCTAAATTAGCTAATAACCTCTCTCCTGATATTGTCCATCTCTCCTTTCCGTTTCCGTTTATTCGTTCCAAATTTTCTTGTCCTGTTGTTGCTACTGTTCACGACTTATATCCTTATGAATGTCCAGAAAATTTTGGATTTCCTCAAGTTATATTTAATCAATTATTTCTCAAGCAATGTCTTAAAAATGGCGATGGTTTTGCTTGTGTCTCTAAAATGACATTAGAAAAATTAAAATTTTATTTTCCAAATTTAAAACAAAATATAAAAATTGAAGTTGTTTATAATTATGTAGATTTTAGTAATATTGATTCCCGGATTCCTAGGGTATTAGATAGTCACAGGAATACTCCTTTTCCTTTTCTGATAACTGTTGCTCAACATCGCCAGAATAAAAATTTAGATTTATTAATTCAAGCCTTTGCTGAAATTTTACAAAGCGGCGACCTAAAACCTGCAACTAAATTAATTCTTGTTGGTAGTTCTGGACCAGAAACTGAGAATCTGAAAAAGCAAATCTCTACCCTGGGTTTACAAAATAAAGTGCTGTTATTGTCATCATTAGAAGATGGGGAATTACGCTGGCTATATGAAAATTGTGAGATGTTTATAATTCCCTCTTCTACCGAGGGTTTTTGCTTTCCACTAGTGGAAGCATTATATCTTGGTTGTAAAGCGATTTGTTCTGATATTCCTATATTTAGAGAGGTAGGCTTTTCAGAGTGTACTTATTTTAAGCTAGAAGGTAATGCTGTAGCCAATCTATCAAAAGCTATGATTCAAGTTTTAGAGCAACCCCGTCCCCAGTATAACGCTGCTCGTAATTGCTTCTCAAAATCCCAGGCTGCAATCCAGTATCTTCAGCTTTACTCTTCGTTAATTGGGTGAAAAATATGACTGTTTATCAAGAAAAGATTGCTAAAAAGAAACAATATTTTGAAAATTCAGCCATTATATTGATAGCCTTTACTACTGCATTTTTCCCCAGAATTATTCAAACTTTAGGCGTACCCCCTATCATTAACTTTGTGCATTTTGCAGTAGTTCCACTGGCTTTAATAATTGCTCTATTCACAAACCGTAGCAAGAATCGAACTCAAATTGCTATATCCTGGGAATTCGTGTTTGGGTTGCTACTTTTTCTAGCCGTTATAACGGCTAGCGCATTATTTAATAATGCAGGTGTAATTAACGTTATTCTGGAATATTTTCTTTATGGTGAACCTTACATATTAGTGTTAGCTATCGTTTGTACACCTATTGGTAGAGAAAACTTAGAAGAATTCAAAAAATGGTTTTTATGGTTTTGCATAATTAATTTTTTATTAGCAGTTCTGCAATCTTTATTGATAAATAGCGGTATACTTAATATTTCTCATTTAACTCAAGCACCGGCTGATGGAGTGCAAGGGGTTTTCTTCTGGTCGGGAGCAGGTAATTCCGTATCTGCTACTGTGACCTTAAGTGTTGCTGTAGACTATTTTATAAATTCTAAAAAAGCTCCTATTTGGTTAAGAAGTTTAGCCCTAGGGGCTGCTATATATCAGATAGTAATTTCTGATTCTAAGCAGATGATTATAGGATTTTTTGGTGCTTGGTTCCTGTTAATCTTAACGGAAGTAAAAAATATTATTAAACTCTTAACATCATTAATATTTCTGGTATTAACAGGAGTAATATTCTGGTGGTGTATGAATAATGTAGAAGCTTTCCATGCATTTAAAATGTGGGGAGATAGACTAGAGATTTTTGCCCCAGGTGGAGAAGCTTTTGACGTGAAAACAGCAGCAATTCGGATTATTCTTCCCTATTACAAATCACCATTACATTGGTTATTTGGATTAGGTCCTGGTCATACTGTTGGTCGCTTAGGAGGTTGGTTACTCAAGGACTATTGGTTGTTACTAGGTCCCCTAGGAGCAACAATTCATCCAGTAAGCGCTAAAACGTGGGAGGTAGGATTAGCAAGTTGGTTGTTTATGAACTCTACATTCTTTTCTCCTTTTTATGGTTGGGTAGGTATGTGGGGAGATATTGGATTGTTGGGAATAGGTGGTTATCTGTACCTTAACTTTGTTTTATGGAGTCGAGTTTGTTTGGATAGAATATCTAAATTGCTGATGCTCACCGTATTTTTATTTGGGTTTATGTTTGTGCAAACAGAAGAACCTGGATATATGCTTTCTTTAGCTGTTTTGTTTGGTATAAGATGGCATGAACATCGAATAGCTCTGTCTTCCCGTCAACGCTCCATCAATCTACCACCAAATACAAACCGTTCCTTAGAAGTAATTTGAATCTACATAGGAATATCAGGCGAATTTAAGGTTAATTTGTGTTGTACTTGCGTTTATTCAGGGAGTGCGATACGCCCTTCAGGCGTTAGCGAAGCTATCGCTACTTCCAACTAAATTATGCAAATGTTCTCAAAAACTTGATTGCTTCAGATTTACTTTGAAAGATAGCTTTGTTTATCTTGTCATGGTTAATGGGGAAATCGAGTTCTTTAGGCAGTTTAAAACGATGTTAAATCCTTAGTAGTATATTATCGATCAAAAATATTTAAATCTCAAAAATTTTTAGCACTATGAATGACAGGATCGAACTCAAAACGCTCTTGATATTCGGTAACTCCATAAAGATTAAATGTAATAACTGGCTCCTGACCTAATGCTTCCACACTGTGGATGGCACCGGGTGTAAAACCAATAATATCACCAGGAACTAAGATTTTTTCTCCAACAGATGCGATGCGGGATGGATATTCTGGTGTGGGAGAACGTCGCCAAAATTGATTTTTTTCTTGTCCACTAACAATAGCCACAATTCCCCAAGTAGCGTGATTATGAATGGGAGAAATATGACCTGGTAGCCAAGCAACCATCTGTACAGTTAGGGGAAATTCGTATTCATCATACAGGAATTGGACAGACCAACCAGGGTCAGTGGGTGGTTCAGTAAACTCCATTTGCAGCCAATAGGAACTAGCCAATAACTTCCTGACTAATGGTGCTATTGTTTGGAGGCGATCGCCATCATCTGTGATAGTATCAAGGATGTCCTCCAGTTCCGTGAGAAATCGGTATAGACGATAGGGTTTTTCTGGCAAAGCTAGTTCCTCAAGGTTAAGCACCACACAATCACCACCATCGGTTACTAACCAGTTTTGACACTCAGTACAATCACTTTTTTCTGCTAACATCATCAATCTACTATATCTGCGAACTTTGCATTACTACTTTTCCCGTTGGACGAGAGATGCTTGCATCTGTCTCCAGGGTGACGATTAACCCAGAAAATTGTGGGTGAGAAAATTCTTGGTACATTTGATTGGTAAATGGTAACTCGTAGGAAGCGGTTCCCCAGGTATAGGGTTTGACTTCACCGCAGGGTAACTTTTCGTTATTCACAACTGTCCATAATAGGTAAACATGTCCGGGGGGTGGAGCGGGAAGATTTTGGAACACCATCACTGCTTTTTGTTTTTGGGGATTGATAACTATACTTCCCGAACTGTTATTTTTAGTGTTATTTGTAGAGCTGACTGCCTCAAAAGTAAACAATCGTGTTTGAGAATTTTGCAGTAGGCTTTTAACCTCTTGAACTTGGGAAAAATCCTGGCGTAATTTTTGGTTGTCTGCAGTAACAACACTCAAGTTTTGACGCAAACGATAGTTATCAACCCCCAAAATTGCCACAAATAATGCGGCGATACTACTAGCTATTTTTGTCCAGCGTCGAGATGTTTTCGGTCTGAGTAACTTATTGGGTTGCGTAATTTGAATGTCATTTACATTTACTTGCTGAGTTGATGCTTCAGCTTGAGAGAGAATTTTTGGTAACAAATCGGCTGGTGGTTCTACTTCGATAAAACCATCTAACACCTGTCGCAGAACTTCCTGCAAATCCTCAACTTCGCTAATTAGTTCTGGATGCTCATTAAGTAACAGCCGAAATTCTTCAGCTTCTTCTGGAGTGAGGTCATCAACAACAAACCCCGCAGCCAAGTTTTTAATATGTTCGGAATTAAAAGACTTATTCATATGATAGTAAATCAGAATCTAGTAAAATCCGTTTTAGTTTTAGTAATCCTTGACGGGTACAGGTCTTGACTGTACCAAGAGGAATATCAAGTTGTTTGGCAATTTCTGATTGACTTAATCCTTGGTTATAAGCCAATTCGATTACTTGACGTTGCTTGTCTGGGAGTTGTTGTAAAGCATGATTAACTCGTTGCGATCGCTCAGCAAAACTCGCATGTTCTACAGGTGTTGGCTCTGGTGTGGTTTCATTTATCATTGTTTGTCCCCATTTTTCCACAAGCTTTAGTTGTCTAGTCCGAGCGCGGAGCTTATCAATCGCCCGCGATCGTGTTATCGTTACCAAATAGCTGACAAAAAAGCGACAATCAGGATTTGTTGATGCTTTGCGCCATAAGGTAAGAAAAATTTCCTGGGTTAAATCTTCGGCTTCTTGGGAGTTAGCTAACATTTTCAGTGCTAATCCATACACCAAACGACTGTAACGCTGGAACAAAATGCTTAAAGCCGCAGCATCACCATTTTGAAGCGCCACAAACAAAGCTTCATCGGTTACATCGGAACCGGAGAAAGAATTTGACTCGGGTTGTTTAGGCTCCATGCGATTTTTAAACCAGGTCTAAACCGATACAGTCGCAAGTTAAGGATAAATTTTGTACCATCACCTCTTTCCACAAGTAAAACAAGAGATATTTCCTCTTAAGTGTCATCTATATATATGACGACTGGTGTTATGGGATTGGATTGGATACTAGATGTCGATATTTGATTTGAAAAAAAACTTAATACTTAATTGCGATGTTCCCAGAGTAGTTACGCGATACTCCTCTATCAAGCTAACGCTGCCTCCAGTCTAGCAAGAGACAGGCTTAGTCCAGCGGCGCATGTATCTATATAATTGGTCGCAGCATCAAGGTTGGATGTTATTTCGGCGACCCAACCTCGAATGCCAGATGTTATCTAGAACATCTGCGGATAACTATCCCAAAGTCCTGGAAATGTTAAATCCAATTCTGATGCTCAATCGTCTTATAAACAGATGCACCACAATTGACTACTCCATTGTTAATGTCAGCATTGTGGCAGCATAGCGCAATTAAATAATTTCAGCTTGAAAACAGGAAGAATTTTATGCACAAACATGCCAATTTCCTGCTCAAAATTTGTTTGAGCAGCCTTGTTTTTACTGCATCTATGGTCGCAACAACTTCAGCTAGTATTTCTGCAACTCAGGCTCAATCTTCAATTACTAAGATTGCTCAAGCCAATCCCTGTGCAGCTAAAGCTAACTATGTCGGAGGACCTCTTGCTAGAGAACTTCAAGGTAAGCCAGTTTTGGTAGATGTATTTGCTACCTGGTGTGCTGGCTGCAAAAATATTGCCCCCACTCTGTCACAATTGAAACGGGAATATTCCGGCAAAGTCAACTTTGTTGTCTTGGATGTAACTGATAAAGCTAAGCTCAAACAGACAGAAGCAATGGCACAAAGATTAGGTCTGAGTAAATTCCTGCAAGCGAATAAGAGTAAAACAAGTACAGTGGCTATTGTTGACCCGGCTACTGGTAACATTTTAGCAATGTATAAAAATAATCCCAACAAGGCTGACTACACGAGAATACTCGACACTGCTCTGACGAAAAAGTAGTTGAGCCATAGCATTGTTCCTCAGTGGTTAGGCAAAATAAAATATATGTCATTGCGAATGAAGCAATCGCAATAACTTTGAGATTGCTTAGCTACATTTCATTTCGTTCGCAATGACATAAATAATTTTTCCCTACTACTTATCAAGATAGGGATAATGCTATTTTTTCGTGGCTACAAATCCTTGTGAGCGTTCTTAGCAGCCACTTTCAACTCAATTAAATCCAATTTTGATGCTCGGTCGTCTGAGTAAATAGATGCACTAAAATTCACAATTTGAGTTTCCAATCTCGCGGGAATATTTTAGCATCATCTGGCAATACAAACTTAAGGATTAAGTAGAAACTAATGTACAAAAATACCAAATTCTGGCTCGGTCTATTGTGTTTAAGCAGCCTGGTTTTGATAGTATCATGCAGTACCACTAAATCAGACAATATTTCCCAAAATCAAGCTCCATCATCAACTACAAAGGTAGCTCAGGCAAATCCTTGTGCTGCTAAAAATCCCTGCGCTGCTAAAAACCCTTGTGCTGGTAAAAATCCTTGTGCTGCTAAAAACCCCTGTGCTGGTAAATTAACCTCTGTCGGAGGACCCCTAGCAAAAGAACTTCAGGGTAAACCAGTTTTAGTAGATGTATTTGCTACCTGGTGCCCTGGCTGTAAGAATATTGCTCCTACCCTCTCGCAATTGAAACAGGAATATTCCGGCAAGGTTAACTTTGTGGTGTTGGATGTTACAGACCAAGCCAAAGTTAAAGAAACACAAGCTCAAGCAGAAAAACTAGGTTTAAGTAAATTCCTGGAAGCAAACAAGAGTAAAACCAGCACAGTAGCTATCGTTGACCCGGCGACTGGCAATATTTTAATGATGTTTAAAAATAATCCCAACAAGGCTGACTACAGCAAAGTACTCGATGCTGCTCTAGCGCAAAATTAGTCTCTATCTCTTGATAACGGAGAATTTCATGAAACCAATACCCCAATTCTCAACCGAGCAAAACACTTCCCGACGTTCTAAAATCTCGAAAAAATGGCTAGTTTACGGTGGATTGGGATTACTATCACTGATTCTGGTTCTCACCTTGGGACCTGTAATTAGTCATCCAATTGAGCGGGTAATTTCGATTGTCGAAAACCGCTATCAACAGTGGTTTGACCAGCAGGATACCGCAAATCCCTTTGTGTTGTTACCATTGGCTTTTGCTGGTGGTGCGATCGCCTCAGTATCTCCTTGTATTCTGGCACTTTTACCTGTCAACCTCAGCTATATCGGTACACTCAAAATCAAATCTCGTTGGGATGCTTTCACTAAGGCTGGTTTGTTTGTTTTGGGAGCAGTGACAATTTTAAGTCTGTTTGGCTTGGTTTCTTCCTTTGCTGGAGCAGTAATGGTGGAGTACCGGGGCTATATCAATATTGTTGTGGGTTTAATCATGGCTGTGATGGGTCTGTGGTTGATGGGAGTAGTGGATATCCCTTTACCACAGATGAATGTAAATCTTCCTAAAGCCGGACCCTATGGGGTAGGTTTAACCTTTGCATTGGTGAGTTCCCCCTGTGCAAGTCCGGTGCTGTTTGCGGTGCTAGCATCGGCAGCTGCAACGGGTTCGCAGATATTAGGTACGCTGACAATGGTTAGTTATGCTCTCGGTTATACCCTGTTGATTTTTCTAGCGAGTTTATTTACGGGATTGGCGAAACAAAGTAATAAGTTGTTGACACATTCCGAGGGAATTATTCGTTTTGGTAGTGTAGCGCTAATTCTAACTGGGGGATATTACCTGTTTACTGGAACTCAATGGTTCTTCGGAGGATAGAAAATTTTGGATTTTGGATTGACTCCAATTATGGTCGAAAATTTGGTGATTATTGGTTCTGGTCCTGCGGGTTATACTGCTGCTATTTATGCGGGACGCGCTCAACTTAAACCTGTGGTATTTGAAGGATTTGTTGCAGGTGGTCTTCCTGGTGGTCAGTTAATGACGACTACTGAAGTAGAAAACTTTCCCGGTTTCTCGCAAGGAATTCCCGGACCGCAACTAATGCAGCAGATGCGTCAGCAAGCACTGCGGTGGGGTGCCGAATTAATTACTGATGATGTGGTCAGTGTCGATTTTACTCAATACCCCTTTGCATTAGTCTCTGCTGATTCCCTAAAACTTAAGGCTCGCGCTGTAATTATCTGTACAGGAGCTACTGCGAAAAGATTACATTTACCGGGTGAGGATAAGTTCTGGAATAACGGTATCTCTGCCTGTGCGATCTGCGATGGAGCAAATCCTTTGTTTGCAAATGCAGATATTGCTGTGGTCGGTGGCGGTGACTCGGCTGTGGAAGAAGCTCTTTATCTAACTAAATATGCCCGTAAAGTTCATTTATTAGTGCGTAGTAATTACCTGCGGGCTTCCAATACTATGCAGGAGCGTGTATTAAATCACACTCAAATTCACATTCACTGGCATAGCTCACCCATCAGCGCACATGGTGATGAGGTACTACGTAGTGTCCAAGTTCGTGACAATCACACTGGTGCTGTGTCTGATTTAACAGTGAGTGGGTTGTTCTACGCTATTGGACATACTCCCAACACGCAATTGTTTCAGTATCAATTAGAACTGGATGAGACAGGCTATATCAAAACTCAGGGTAAGAGTACAGCCACTAATATTCCCGGTATTTGGGCGGCTGGAGACGTTCAGGATTACGTTTATCGTCAGGCAATTACCGCAGCTGGTACGGGTTGTATGGCAGCACTGGAAGCTGAACGGTGGTTATCACAGCAGCGTTCGCTTTCCATCTCGTCTGTGGCATGAACAAAATATCAACTTAGTATCAATTTAATCAAAGGAGAAACAACGATGTCAGAATTAACCAACTCGATTTTTAGTGAAGGACGGGATTCTCTAGAACAGTTGCAGCAACAATCAGCCAACCCGATTTTAGTAAAATTCGTCGCCCCTCACTGCCCTGCTTGCAAAACCCTAGCCCCGATTTTAGAACAACTGGTGAGCGCTCGCGCTGGTGAAATACACATGGTGACAATCGACATGGCACAAGAACCAGAACTGGCGATAGAATTAGGTGTACGGAGTGCCCCCACCGTGGTTCTTTTTAAAGGAGAGAAAGTTGTAGAGCAGATTTCCGGCTTGAAGCCAAAGAAACTCTATGCAGAAGCTGTACAAAAGATTCTCAGCGTTTAAGATAATTACATTTTTCCTATTTTCCTATTTGATATAGTCTTCATTCCCCTCTTCCTCATCCCCATTCCCTAGCCGATAAACCTGATGTTCGCGAATTTCCACCTTGTGTTCTGCAAGACACTTTTCCCAACCTACACGGTGTCCAATGGTTTGTTTATCTTGTAACAATCCCAATTCCTCTTCCTGTTGAGTGAGATTGGCGAAGGTTTTATACAGGGGGTAATCTGGAGTAACAAAAGTTTCCTTGCGATGCAGAATCGGTGGGTTCTCCATGCTGTCGTATTTGCGGTATTTTACCTCCAGTGTTTGCAAGTCAATAATCATACTCGTATGCAATGCTGGATGGGGGTCAGTATCAAATTCTGGATAAAACAGGTAAGAAATCTGCGGTTGTGAGAGAGCAAATTTGACTAAAGTTGCGCCATCCATACCGCCAAAAGTGCGACTCGCGCAACCTTCATAAATCCGTAGCAAGGGGTCGAGTGCTTGTAATGCATCTACATGCACATATAAAGCGCTAGGGGTGTGTTTACCAATCTTGCTTTGCTGACAAGCTTTTGCTCTCACCCCTGGTTTCCCCAAACTAAACAGCTTTTCATCAGCGATTTCGCAAGCTTCCTGATAGCTACCAAAAAAGGCTTTGATGTCGAGACGCATCTCTGGTGGTATGGTGTAGATGCTGCGCCGTTCGTTAAAGTTACTTAAGGCAAGATACACTGTGATATCCAAACTCCGACGGTAAGCGATCGCATCCCATTCTGCTTCGTCCGTTGCTTGTAAAATTACTTGAAAAGCGCGTTTAAAAGTCCCAAATTCGATTAACAATTCCTCTTCGTTTTCTAACTCCCCTTTGACTGGCAACCGTCCCCGTTTGGTATAAAATTCCATCAATGGTTCTAGTCTTTCCTGATAGTCTGCAAACCGCTTGAAAGGGATACGGACGCGGGGTGTATAAGTGCTAGAAAAATACCGCCAAGCTTTAAAATGCTCTTTTTCTGTTTCATCCCGAAAGACAAAATAAATTCCCAGTGCCACTGGAACAGCATCTACATTTAAGGTTATATCAATGTATTTTTTGAGTTCTTCCTGTTCGTAATATTTCTGAAATGTATTGCGGCGCGTTACAATACCATCACCATAAGCCAGTTGATTGTCCCCCCGGTCACGAATCAATACTTGCGCCGAAACAATTAACACCTTTTGCGTCAATTCCCAGGCTTTGCAGAGGGATTGGCTGCGTTCTGACGGGTCTTCAATCACATTCAGGACATAACCCAAGTTGACAAGATCAGCGGGTATATGTTCGGTTTCCGGAAAATAGTAAGGGTCCCAACCAACGCTGACATTACCTAACAACCCGACACGTTGAACATCACCACCATAACCACAGCCGTAGTCAAAAAACGTAGTGTCTTTAGTTAATAACCCGCATTCTATCGCTAAACGTACAGGACGAGATAAGTCACTACGAATTATTGCGGCTCGGTGACGTTCGATTGACTCAATTAATTCGGAAGCTTTCGTCATATACCATTTTGGAGTTTAGATTGAGAAGTTTGGGAGTTGCACCAGTCTAGGGATGGGTTGTCTAGACTTCAATCCTTACCTGCCGCTGGGGGATTGGAGTCTCTACTACCATCTGTCAACTAGCCCCGTAACTCCTCCCACACCGTAATCTTCGATTCGGTATCGGGAGGAATTGCGGGATTGATTTGTTGCGTCCTCTTCCCAATTTTTTACGCAGTAAAAACAGGGAGTCCGACAGCGGCAAACCAAACAATCTCTTAGGACGCAACACACAATCTCGTACTCCGTTTAATTAGCAGCACTTTTGATGGGCTGAATTGTCCAAGACAGACTTACCATCATCAATTTGCTCAGTAGGATGAAGAATCACAATTTCTCCTGCTTGGAGTCCTTGAAGAACTTCAGCTTCAAAATCACTGCGGTGTCCGACTTCAACTTGACGTCGTTTAGCTATACCATCTTTGACAACAAAGGTACACCAAGATTTACCACAGCGAAACAGCGCATTCAGTGGCACTTTTAAGACATTCTTACCATTCCAAACTATAATTTGCAAGTCTAGGCGATAAGCATCGCCGAAAGCTGGAGAAGAGTCAACAAATTCACCAATAATATTAACGCGCTGTTCTTCCACTCCCAAAGCCGAAACTTTGGTAAATGCTGCAGGTTCTATCCGTTTCACTTTCGCCTTAATTGGCTGAGTATCAGTTCCTTGATTAATGTGTATTTCGTCACCACGTTTAATTTTTGTAGCATCGCTAGAAAGCACATCAATCACTATTTCCAAGCGAGAAACATCAGCAATTTCTAAAATTGGTGTGCCTGATGTCACAAATTGGGCGCTTTTTTGCTGTACCCGCAATACCTGTCCGCTAACAGGAGAACGGATATCAGTACGGGATGCTTCATCCCTTAATTTTGCTAATTCTGCCTCTGTGCTAGCAATTCGAGCATCATAAACCCGTAGCAGGTAGTCTGGGTCTTTTTGTTCTTGTTGCAACACCGTCAGGGCAGACTGTGCTATCTCTACTTCTGAAGTAGCAGATTTGACTGCTAAGCGGGCAGCTTCCAGTTCTTTGGCTTTTGTGGTCTGATTTAATTGCGCTACTTCCCTATCTTGGCGGGAAATTGCCCCAGCGGCATATAATTCTTGGGCACGTTGTTTATCCCGCTGAGCTAACGACAGTGCAGCTTCTGCTTGGATCACCCTGGTCTGGGCTTGATTTTGGGATAGTATGGCGGCTGTAATCCGTTGACGTGCTTGTTCTAGAGAAGCTGCTTTTGGTCGCTGGGTTGCAACTCCTTGGCGTTGCGATCGCAATTCTGCTAATCTGCCTAAAGCTTCCTTAACGGCAGAACTATGGGGAAGCGGGTCAATACGAGCAACTATGGTTCCTTGCTCAACTTTATCACCCGCATCCAACTCCACTCGCCCCAAACGACCATCTACAGGTGCTGAGACAACAAAACGGTCACGCACGCGGGTTTTACCTTCCGCATTTACACTGAAAAGCAGTTCCCCACGACGGATGGACAGAGTATCTACAGCAATGGGCTGGGGACGAAATGCCCAAACTACGAAACCAACGGCAGCCAGGGCAAGTGTAGAATAGACAATAGGTTTGACAGGAATTTTGGGCAAGCGCTGGCGCTTGTTTCTCGTCTTCTCTGGTGGTGTGGGTGCGCTTGGTTTTTTTGACAAGGGTAAGAGTTTCATAATCACCCAGACGGCAGAACGGTATCGACCAACGGTGTAGATAGCGGTGTCTCTAGGTTACTCAGAAAATTTGGTGAATTTGTGAGGTCAGAATTGACTAACTCCCCGGCGTAAACGCACGGGGGATTCTTCAGAGTTGAATTAGATTTGGTTGCCCACAACCTAACTCGTCTCGCGGTGGTCAAACACCGCCTACCCAGTTGTCTTAGGTCGATGC
>JAYKJH010000150.1:0-70154 GCA_035285345.1 Nostocaceae cyanobacterium
AGGCAGTGCTGTTTATAGAGAAATAGAAGCAGCAGTAAAAGATACAGACAGCCCTACTTATCAAAAAATGCAGGAAGTAATTGATAGCTTACCCCAATCGGTAGTAGATAGTCTATCAGTTTTAGCAAAACGCGCTCAATCACGGGTAAAAACTACAGAAGCCGGAATTAATATACTACGCCAAGAAATTGAAATGGGGTTTGATAGAACAATGGATCGTGCGGCTGGTGTCTACAAACGCAATGCTAAAGGGGTAGCAATTTTGATAGGCTTGTTTCTGGCAGTAACTGCTAATGCGGATACGTTTCATATGGTTAGTAGGTTGGCAAAAGATTCAGCATTACGGGCTACAATTACAGATAATGCCGGGCAAATAGTTGCAGATAATCCCCAAGAAATTCCAGATTTAGAAACTTTAAAAATTCAAACTGATAAAGCTTTAGAAGATATTTCGTTACCCATTGGCTGGGGTACTGCTAATTTAGAAAAACAGATTGCTTGGACACCCAAAATGTCACCCTCGGCGATAGCTGTTCAACTTCTTTGGAGAATTCCCGGTTGGATTATCAGCGGTATTGCTATTGCAATGGGGGCGCCTTTCTGGTTTGATTTACTCAGTAAAATTGTTAATGTCCGGAACGCCGGGAAACAACCAGTTTCATCCTCGCAGTCTTATCCCATTCCAGAGAGGGAAACTTATGGTAGGGAAGAGTGAGGTAGGATATTAGTCATTGCTTATACTGCCATTCGTAAACACCCAGATAAAATTTTCATCGCTCATACCTGGTTAGGTGGGGAAGATAAAGAGTTGCGGTCACATGGTTTGGGAGGTCTATCTAGCTAATGTTACAAGTATAGGGAAATATCAGTACTGTGATCCACGTCACAAAAACTGCTGGATTTGGATCATAGGTTTAACAATTTATTAAAGGTTAAACTTTTTAACTACTGGTGTTTAGAGTCAATCTCAGAAACCAGGTTAACAATCAATCATAGACTATTCTCAGAACTGAGGCGACGTCATCAGTCAATTCTTGCTGAGCTTTTAGCAAATAGAAATTAACTGGGGTTGGAAAAGCAGGGAGTCGGGAGAGTTCTAGTAGGGGGAGATTAAATGAATTTTTCATTCCGGCTAATGTACGCAGTTAAAGTTTCCATCCAGGGTCAGTAATTTGACATTTAATGATGATATTTTGCTAATTATCTAGGAAATTAGTAACAACTTTGAAAAGAAATGGTAAATGTTTATGTCCCGGCACTTAGCCAATTGTTGGTAAACTTTCAGTTGAATTGGCTGAACGGCGGGTTAAATTTAATTATTGCTAGTTGTTACTTTGCGATCGCCTCTCTACTCGCTCTAAATTTATATCATCATCGGCAACAAGGTATTGATGTCATGCTCTTGCTGATGTCATCAGTCTTTTTTAACTGCGCCTACCGTCATATACTACATACTAAAGTTATGTGGTCAGCAGGAAATACAAGCTTATGGCAAACAGTTGTTGATTTAATTACATTAATTACAGCACTAACTTTCTTGAAATTTTATCAAAAACATGGAATATCTGCTAGTAATACAAAACTAAAATCCCAAACAGAATTAGAGGCAGCTAATTTTTTAATGGAGCAAATAGCTGAAAAAACGATAGAAGAGTTAAGGCTAGAAAATCAAAGACCAACAGCAGAGGGTAAGGATAGGCAAGGAATGCAAAATTCTTACCTGATGCAAATGGAAAAAATGTCGATGTTAGGTCAAATGGTAGCGGGAATTACCCACGAAATCACCAACCCAATCAATTTTATTTATAATAATATGTATCATTTAGAAGATAACGTACAGGAATTGTTGCAAATTGCGACAAGATATAAGTCAGATGGTAATTTTCATAATCGGGGACAGGAAGAAGGATTATCTAAAGAAAATTTAGATTTTATACTAGAAGATTTACCACGGGTGATGGATTCGATGCACTTGGGAGTAAATCGAATTCGCGAACTGGTGGTTAGTTTACGCAATTTTTATTGCTTAGATGCAGCCTCGATGAAACGGGATGATTTACATGCGGGTATTGAAAGTACTTTAGTCATACTACGAAACCGTTGGGAACATGAAAAAATTGATATTATTCGCCAGTTTGGCGATATTCCACCAGTAGAATGCCATATTAATCAATTAAATCAAGTATTTATGAATTTAATTGGTAATGCTATTGAAAGTTTTCGTGACAGGTTAGAAAATTCAAATAATCCGAGTGTTCGACAGATTGTGATTACGACAGAGTGCTTAGGATGTGACCGGGTAGCAGTGAGGATTACTGATAATGGTTCTGGTATTGCTCCAGAAATTCAGCAGCGATTGTTTGAACCTTTCTTTACTACCAAACCAATGGGTGTGGGTACGGGACTGGGATTATCGATTTGCGATCGCATTGTCCGGATAAATCATCAAGGTCATCTGTACTGTTGTTCTGCTCCGGAAGTCGGTACTACCATGACCGTCGAATTACCGATTTATCAAACTATTAGCTGTGCTAAAGATACAGAATTATTGCCTAAATACGAGATTGATATCGGAGAAAAAATACCCTCATCTGTGCTTGTTCAGAGGGGGCAATCTGAACCTTTGGAAATACCCATTACTAAGCAGTTAGAGCCGATGTTGGCTGATGCGTCGAATGAAAAGTAGCCGGGAGTGATGGTTGATTTTAGCCACCCTGATTTTGTGTATGACAATATTCGCAGTGCGACGGCGCTGGCTCCCCAACCTACACCTGATATGATTTAGATAATTTTTACACAATCACAAAAAATAAAAACCCGGCTTTTTCTCAATATAAATACTGAAAATGCCGGATTAAGGTAGCTTTTAATTCAATTGTGGAAAGCAAGAATCAGACGATGAGGACTGCTGCTTAAGTTACGTCCTTAAAATCAGCATTTCAGCGATTTTTGCTAGCCTTCGGAAACTGTTACGAAATTAGCGACAACTGCGGTTCTTCTGGATTATCACCAGTGTGATAAGCAGCGGCTTCCAAACGACAACCGCGATACGCCAAGATGTACAATTCTTTGAGGTCTTGAATCAGCGGATAGCGTGGATTAGCTCCCGTACATTGGTCGTCAAAGGCTTGCTCTGCCATTTCTTCCACATGTACAAAGAAGGCTTTTTCGTCTTCCGATAGTGCTTCCTTGATGGTTGTAGGAATATCAATTTGACGCTTGAGATTTTCTACCGCCTCTACAAGTTTTTCCACCTTCTCATCTTCCGTTTCGCCACCCAATCCCAAATAATCAGCAATCCGAGCATAACGCCATTTAGCATTGGGATACTTATACTGGGGGAAAATCGCTTGCTTAAAGGGAGCATCAGTAGCGTTGTAGCGGATGACGTGGGAAATCATCAGCGCATTCGCCAAACCGTGCGGGACATGGAACGTAGAACCAAGTTTATGAGCTAGGGAGTGACAAACACCCAAGAAAGCATTAGCAAAAGCCATCCCCGCCATTGTAGCTGCGTAATGTACCTTTTCCCGCGCCTTTGCATCAGCCGCACCATTTTTATAAGCACTGGGGAGATATTTAAACAGCAGGCGAATTGCTTCCAAGGCTAACCCATTGGTAAATTCCGAGGCGTAAACTGAGACGTAGGCTTCTAGGGCATGGGTAAGAGCGTCGATGCCACCGTAAGCCGTCAACCGTTTGGGCATGTGTAACACCAACTCTGGGTCAACAATTGCCATGTTGGGAGTTAGGGCGTAATCTGCGAGGGGATATTTAATCCCCGTGCGGTCATCTGTGACCACCGCAAAGGGTGTCACCTCCGACCCCGTACCAGACGTGGTGGGAATTGCCACCATCATGGCTTTTTGCCCCAAGGATGGTAACTCATAGACCCGCTTGCGGATATCCATGAACCGCATCGCCAAACCTTCAAATTCGGTTTCCGGCTGTTCGTACATTAACCACATGACTTTAGCCGCATCCATAGGTGAACCACCGCCAATGGCAATAATCACATCCGGCTGGAAGCTGTTCATTAATGCTAATCCCCGATTCACCGTACTCAGGGAGGGGTCTGGCTCTACATCATAGAAGGTGTCGTACTTAATCCCGATTTCATCCAAGACATTTTCTACGGAGCGAGTTACTCCTAATTCATATAGGGGTTTGTCGGTGACGATTAACGCTCGCTGTTTACCGCTTAATTCCCGCAGCGCTATGGGAAGACAACCATACTTGAAGTAAACCTTTGGCGGAATGCGGAACCACAGCATATTCTCCCGTCGTTCGGTGATAGTCTTGATGTTAAGTAAGTGCTGCGGTCCGACGTTTTCGCTCACCGAGTTTCCACCCCAGGTACCACAACCTAGAGTCAGGGAGGGGTCGAGGCGGAAGTTATACAAGTCACCAATCGCCCCTTGGGAAGATGGGGTGTTGATGAGTACCCGCGCTGTTTCGATTTTCGACTCAAAGAATTTGATGCGTGAAGCGTAGCTATCCCGTAGGGAATCGCTATTACTGGGGTGGGTGTAGAGAACCGCTGTATGTCCCCGTCCGCCAAATGTCACCAACTTCCTGGCTTTATCTGTAGCTTCCTCAAAGTTAGCAGCCCGATACATCGCCAAAATGGGGGACAATTTTTCGTAAGCAAACGGTTCGCTAGTCGCGATTTCTGTAACTTCGCCAATTAAAACTCTAGTACCCTCTGGGACAGAAATATCCGCTAATTTGACCAGGTTTTGGATAGATTGTCCAACTATTTCGGCATTTAAGCGTCCATCGATGATAATTTTACTGCCCAGTTTTTCTCTTTCTTCTGAGGTGAGGAAGTAAGCACCGCGTTCGATAAATTCTTGCCGGACTGCTTCGTAAATTTCATCGACAACAATTACAGATTGCTCGCTGGCACAAATCATGCCATTATCAAAGGTTTTACTCAGCAGAATTGAGGATACCGCCATTTTGAAATGGGCAGTTTCGTCAATTAGGGCGGGAGTATTACCTGCACCCACACCGAGGGAGGGGTGTCCGGAGGAATAAGCTGCTTTCACCATTCCCGGACCGCCGGTTGCCAGAATTAGGTTAATGTCAGGATGTTGCATCAGTGCCCCTGAAAGGGGCACCGTCGGCTCATCAATCCAACCGATGATGTTTTCCGGGACACCTGCCGCCACGGCTGCTTTTAAGACAATCTTCGCAGCTTCAATGGTGCATTTTTTTGCTCTGGGGTGGGGTGAGAAAATAATGGCGTTGCGGGTTTTGAGTGCCAGCAACGCCTTAAAAACTGCCGTAGATGTCGGGTTGGTTGTGGGTACAATTCCAGCAAGAATGCCCACAGGTTCGGCGATTTTTTGGATACCAAATTGCTTATCTTCTTCAATAACTCCGCAGGTTTTTTCTTGCTTGTATTTGTTGTAGATATATTCTGAGGCGAAGTGGTTTTTAATCACCTTATCTTCCACAACTCCCATGCCGGTTTCTGCAACCGCCATTTTGGCGAGGGGAATGCGGGCAGCGTTGGCAGCTAGGGCAGCTTTTTTGAAGATATTATCTACCTGTTGTTGGGTGAAAGTTGCGTATTCTGCTTGTGCCGCTTTGACTTGTTCAATCAGTGCTTCCAGTTCTTGGATGTTTGTGACTTTCATAGCGTTTGTGATTAGTCATTAGTCATTAGTTATTAGTCATTAGTCATTGGTAGCTCAGGACTAATGATGATAGTGATGCTGGGCTTGTTTGTAGCTGGCGATTTTTGTTTCTGCTTATCGCTCCTCTTTGAGGCTAGCCCAGTAATCCTGGGATGAGGGGTGAACTTAAGGAAAAAATTACTATTGCATTCACTTCTCTCAACTTTTATGGCTACTTCAATCTCTATAAAGTAGGCTTAAACTTATATTTTATTGGCTTTAATTTTACCTAGCTAATGACTATCTTTTATATTTTCAACTCACATATATACCGAAGTATTGAGATAAATATGGTTTACTCAATTGGTACTACTTGGCTTCTAGAAAATTATTTTGACTTTTTATGATTACCCCTTCAGATTGATATCTCAGGTAAATCTTTAAATTGTAGGTTAATATACTCTTCTAATTACTTAGAAAAGCTGGCGATCGCTCAATAAAAATTTTGTTTATGGTATTGTTCTGCAACTACTAGCTTGCACCCAGTACTGTGACCTGTTGAGAATAGAGCTTGGTAATCACAGGAACGTTAGGTGCTACGTCAATCCAGAGGACAGCGCCACATTCAGGTAAAGGATTCAGTCGTTGATATACCAACCGGCTCGGTCCTTTAATATCCACCTCATGACAATATTTGACTCTATCGCCTTGTCGGACGATAATCACAGGTAAATTAGTCTTGTAGTCGCGATTGTGTTTCAGGTTCTGCTGTTTGATGTGGATAATCTTGTGTTTCTCGGTTAGCCTGTGTCGCCACTTAGATTTATTCTTATTTTCGGCTTTGTTTCTCTTAATTTTTATCTTGGTGATAACTGGCATTCCCTTCCGCAAAGGAATCTGCCAAAATCTTCCTACCTTCACCGCACCCACAATCCGTCCGGCTTGGAGTAACTGTCGGACTCTCTGAGCGCAAATACCTAGTCTCGTAGCTGCTTCTGTTGTTCCCACAAACATATAAATCTCCTGATGAACCTCTAGCGCTAGAGTACATTTACTTGATTATATCTTAAGTCAGATATTAGCAGAAGCATGAATTACCGTTTAAAATATATCACCTTGGTTGCTGTTTCATTGCTGCTTTTACCTTCGCTACCAGGGAGGGGTTTCTCTACCCCGACACCAGACTTAACCCAAGGGTCTTATCACCTCGCTGAGGTATCAGTTGATAACCTATTTCAACAGGGGGTGCAGCAGTTTCGTCAGGGTAAATATCGAGAAGCGCTGGTTACCTATGAACGGGTGTTGGAGATACGACGACAACAAAAAGATAAAGCGGGAATAGCCCAGACTCTCAACAATTTGGGACAGGTTTATAACGGTTTGCAACAACTGGAAAAAGCGTTAGAAGTATTGCAGCAAGCTTTAACAATTCGCAGAGAAATCAAAGACCGTGCCGGAGAGGGAGAAACCCTGGATATGATTGGTGGGGTTTATCTAAGTTTACTTCAAGATGAGAAAGCTTTAGAAACATTACAGCAAGCATTAATAATTCGTCGTGAGGTGAAAGACAGAGCGGGGGAAGCTGTAACTCTGAGTCGAATTGGGGTTACTTATTCTTTCTTGAAACAAGAAGCGAAAGGATTGGAATTATTACAGCAAGCATTAGCGATACACAAAGAATTAGGGGATAAATTCCAAGAGGGATTTACACTGTCTAGAATCGGTATTGTTTATTGGAATATGGAGGAATATCCCCGGTCTTTGGAATGGTTGAATAAATCTTTAGCTGTGAATCGTGAAGTTGGAAACCGCGCTTGGGAAGGTAGAACTTTGCAAGTGATAGCAGAGGTTTACTTTGAGCAAAAGCAATATGACAAGGCAATTGAAGTTTATCAGCAAGCATTGCCAATTATTCGAGAAGTCGGAATTCATCCTGCAGGAGAGAATATTTTAACGTCAATAGGAGATGCCTTCAACAATCTCGAACAATATGATAAGGCGATAAAATTTTATCAGCAGGCATTACCAATTGCGCGAGAATTAAAAAATAAACCACGAGCAGCCAGCCTACTTGCAAAATTAGCAAATACTTATTTTACTCTCAATCAATATGAAAAGGCAATTGATAATTATCAACAAGCGTTATCGATTGCGCGAGAAATACCCAATAATAAATCACAAATAGCCGCCCTTCTCAATTTATTAGGGGATGCTTATTTTAAGATAAAACAATATCAACAATCGTTGAAATTTTACCAGCAAGCACTACCTATTGCCAAAGAAGTTACTAATAACAAACAACAAGAAGCGGTGATTCTTGACAGAATTGGTGATAGTTACTTAAATTTGAATCAGTATGACCAAGCTATAGCAGCTTACCAACAAGCTTTACCAGTTGCTCAAGAAGCAAAAAATCAGGCACTCGCCGCTAATATTCTTATTGGTATTGGAGGAGCTTATAACTTCCAAGACAACATGGACAAAGCCATTGAATATGTTCAACAAGCATTAAAGATGCAGAGAGAAATAAAAGATAAACCTGCTGTATTAACAAGTCTATTATTATTATCTTCATATTACGGTTCAAAAACCTTGAATTTTTATGTCAGAGGCTTAATTGCTCAAGCAAAAGCAGAATTGCCGCGTCGCATTGAGTTTGCAGAGGAAGCCTTAAACCTTGCTAAAGAACTCAAACAAGAAGCCTCAGAAGCCACAGCTTTATATACATTAGGTCAGAGCTACTTGATTTTAGGAAATAACCAGAAGGCACTAGAATTCTCACAGCAAGCTGTCAAAATTGCGCGAAATATTAAAGACACTGAAATAGAAAATAGTGCCCTAAATAACCTTGCTCAAATTTATATGTATCAGGGTAACACCATTAAAAAAATTGAAATTGGAGAACGACAAGTTGCGATTAAAAGAGAACAAAATGACTCATTAGGTTTAGCTTATGCACTAGTTACTCTTGCTTCTGATTATGCAATTGCAGGTAAACATCAACAACAACTTGAAACTAATCAGGAAGCTTTAGTAGTAACACGAAAAATTGAAATTAGTCAACTACCTCTAAATCTACAAGAAAATGCCCAACAAGTACAACTCTTTGCTATAGCTGGATTAAGTAGTAGTTACCAGAATATGGGGCAACTTGATAAAGCATTAGAGTTCGCTAATGAACATTTAAAAACAGCCCAAAGCTTCGGCAAACCAAAGTTTGAAGCAGCAGCACTACTGAAATTAGCTTCTTTATATAGCATTTCTTTTAGAGATAACCTCAAAAGCATTGATGCCGCACAAAAAGCTTTAAAAATTGCACGACAAATTCAAGAACCAACAATAGAAGCACAAGCACTGGAACAATTAGGTGGTAATTATAATGAGCTTGGCAATTTTAGTAATGCCCTAGAAGTTGCAGAGCAATTATTAAATATTGCCAAGCGCTTATAAAACCCTCGCTTAGAGCGCAAATTTGGCAGAAAAGAACAAGCAATCACCACATATCAACAAGCATTAGCGATTAAAGAAGACAATCAAGTTGCGGGTGCAGATGCTGCTATTTACGCAGGTTTAGCACGCACTTATCGGGATTTAAATCAAACAGCACTCGCAATTACTAACTACAAACTAGCTATCGATAGAATTGAAGCAGTACGTCGCGGTATTGAAGGTTTACCACCGCAATTACAAACATCATTCTTAGACGCAACCACTGATTTTGACAAGGTAAAAACCTCTGATACCTATCGGGAATTAGCAGAATTATTGCGTTCTCAAGGGAGGGAAGTAGAAGCACTGCAAGTAACTGAACTTTTGAAAATCCAGGAACTTAACGAATTTGCCAGAGGTGAAGATAAAAAACCTCAAATACCACTATCCACAGCCGAATTAGAAACCCAAAAATTACAAGGTACTTTAATTGCATTTGGGCAGAGGGTAGCAGAATGCGAACAAAAAAAATGTTCTCAGCTTTCCCAATTGCGAACGGAACGCGATAATTTAAACCGGGAATTTTTCCAGAAAATTAAAGAGATTGAAAAAGCCTATGATGGCAAAGATCCAAATCTAATTTATCCCGGAAATTTCTTAAATGCTGCTAAAGCTATTGTCGAAGCTCAACCAAATACTGTCCTAATTTACCCGTTGGTATTAGAGGATAAAATATCGATTTTATGGGCTTCCAGAGGCGTTGTTGTTAAAAGCGTAGAAGTGAAGGGTGTCACACAAAAGCAGCTAGGAGAAACCGTTTTCAGATTCCGGGAATTACTGGAAAATAAAGACTCTGATATTACCGAATTACAAACCACAGGCAAACAACTTTACGACTGGTTAATTAAACCCATAGAAGGGGAACTGAAAAAGAATAAAATAGAGAATCTAGTATTTGCACTAGACCGCTCCACCCGCTACATTCCCATGAGTGCCTTATTTGATGGCAAGCAATATTTAGTAGAGAATTATAACGTGTCTACAGTGATTTCTGCTGGCTTGACAAATATGAGCGATCGCTTGCCATCAGGAACACAAAATACTCCCGTTTTAGCCCTAGGTTTATCCGATGCTGTTGCAGGTTTCAACCCTTTACCTGCTGTCGAACAAGAATTAGATGCCATAATTAAATCAAATACTACAGATGCTCAAGGAATTTATCCCGGTTTAAAATTCCTCAATCAAGCATTTGATTGGCTAGCATTGCGAGATAATGTAACAGAAAAGAAAATCTTACATATTGCCACCCACGGTGCCTTTGTTCCCAACGATCCAGCGGCTTCTTATCTACTTTCAGGTACAGGTAAAAAAATACCAATTACTGAAATTCAACTCTTACAAAACTTAAATAATCTGCATTTAGTCGTGTTGTCAGCTTGCGAAACTGCACGCGGTGGTGCAAATCAAAATGGAGTAGAAATTTCCGGTATTAGCTCTTATTTCATTGGCAACAACCGAGCCAAAGCCGTCATGGCTTCTCTGTGGTTAGTAAACGATGCCAGCACTGCCTTATTAATGCAAAAATTTTACAGCAATTTAGCTCAAGACACTCCACTTACAAAATCCCAAGCTTTGCGTCAAGCACAATTAAATATGCTGAAAGGAAACACTACTACAAATGCAAATAGACAACGCAACATTGTTGTTGAAGCTAGACCAAATGCACCCAACCAGCGTCGTCGTAGTAGTTCCCAATTTTCCCATCCTTACTACTGGGCACCCTTTATTTTAATTGGTAATGGATTGTGATACCTTGATACGTTACACTCGATTGCTCGTAGTAAGCACTTCAGTGCTTATTATCTTGCACCACGGGAGGTAGAACAAAAGCGGATATGACCGGTTCAACCTGGGAACGATAAATTTGGGCTGCCGCCTTTTTGTAGAAGATATCAGGTTCTTAAAATAAGAATAGTAGGTTGGGTTTACCGTGTGAGAACCCAACATCCTCAAGACGAAAGTTGGGTTTCGTTCCTCAACCCAACCTACACCTACTGAATTTATCAAAAAATGTAAATATTAAAAAATAAGAAAAAACTTATTGTTTACTGACAAATCCAGAATTCCTTGAGGATAATCAGAAATGAATTCCTTTTTATAGGAGATGCTTTTTAATGACCTTAGACCCCCACGCTTTTATGACAAAAATGAAAAAGCGTGTATATTTCACCCCCCAAGAGGGGGCTATATTAAAATCTCAAGCCGATTGGGGGTTAAAAATAGCCCCAGAAATGGCGATTCACTTCTATGATTTCCTCGGACGCGACCCAGAAATGGCGGCGATTTTAAACGCTGAAGAAGGAAGAGTTCACCGCTTGCGTCAAACCTTTATGCAATGGTTTCATGAAATGTTTACAGGTATTGATGACTGGGGTGACGCTTACGCTGACCGACGGTGGAAAATCGGGATAATTCACGTCCGCATTGGTATAGGACCGCAGCACGTCGTCCCAGCAATGGCGAAGGTAATCCAGGAAGTGCTAAAAAAACTCCATGCTGAAAGCAAACCCCCAGAACTTCACGAAGCCTTGATGGGGATTTGTATGATTGATTTAGCATTTATTGAACAAGCCTACGCTGAAGTATCCAAAGCCGCTATTCTCAACGAAACTGGCTGGAGTGAAGGCTTATTTAGGCGCTTAGTTATTACCGGCGCCAATGCTACTGATATGTAGTGCTGAGTCCTGAGTCCTGAGTCCTGTAGGGGTGGGGTCCTCCCACCCTTTTGTCCAGTAATAACGAGGACAAGGTTTTTGGACGTTGGGTTTCGTTCCTCAACCCAACCTACCCTCTGTTTGCACTCCCAGCAGTTTTTTGCGTTCTTCTTTGCGCCTTTGCGCCTTTGCACGAGCCAAAAATTATCCCAGGGTTTACAACCCCAGACTGGGTCCATCAAGACATCGCCAATTGATGTAAATCTTCCGGAGTCAAATAAGGGTGCAAAACCTCACCATCGCGGAACCAGACGATGCGCTTGGTTTGTCGTGCTACCTCCGGTTCGTGAGTCACCATTACCACAGTAATCCCACTTTCATTTAAATCCGTAAAAATATTTAATACTTCCTGAGTAGTCCGAGAATCCAAAGCCCCCGTCGGTTCATCAGCCAAGAGAACCACAGGACGATTGACAATTGCTCGTGCGATCGCAACCCGTTGCTGTTGTCCACCAGAAAGTTGGGTCGGTTTATTATTGATCCGATTAGCCAAACCCACCCTGGATAGCGCTTCCGCAGCGCGATCGCGACGTTCATTATTGCTCACACCCGCATAAACCATCGGTAACATCACATTTTCCAACGCCGTTAACTGGGGTAACAGGTGAAACTGCTGGAACACAAACCCCAGCTTTTTGTTGCGAATATGAGCTAACTCCCCATCCCCTAAACCCGCCACATCAACATTATCCAGATAATAATGTCCCGAACTAGGACGATCCAAACAGCCGATAATATTCATAGCCGTAGACTTCCCAGAACCAGACGGACCCATTATCGAACAATACTCACCCTTTTCCACCCTCAAATTCACATCATTCAGCGCCTTAACCTCCGTTTCCCCACTACCATAAACCTTAAAAATATTTTCCAGACGAATGATGACTGGTTGCGAACCAGGTCGAAGAGAATCAGTAACTGGCAGAGTATTTGTCATAAAATTACGATTTAACAATAAAGAACCACAAAAACACGAAAAAAAATCTTATCGGCGTTCATCTGCGTTCATCTGCGGTTAATTACTCTTTCTTCCTTTGCGTGAGATTTTTTAAGCACTTCTCAAAGCCACAATTGGATCTAACTTCGCAGCACGACGAGCTGGCACCACCCCAAAAAATAAACCAATAGCACCAGACACCCCCACAGCCGTAGCGATCGCCACGGGAGAAATGCTGGAATCCAAGGGTGTCAAAGCCCCCACCAACATCACCCCACTCACCCCCACCGCAGTACCAATTATTCCTCCAGCAGCGGAGACAATCACCGCTTCAATCATGAACTGGAGGAGAATATCTTGTTGCGTCGCACCAATAGCTTTTCTCAGACCAATTTCTTGAGTCCGTTCGGTGACGGAAACCAGCATAATATTCATAATCCCAATCCCGCCGACAAACAGGGAAATACCCGCAATTGCTGCCAGCATGACTGTTAAAGCACCTGTAATTTGTCCCACGGTAGCGAGAGCATCTTTTTGAGAGCGGAGAGTGAAGTCATCTTCCCCAGTAATTTTGTGTCGCAGGCGCAGTAAATTGGTAATTTGAAACTGTGCAGCATCAACACTATCAGCATTTTTAGCGGAAGCGACTATGTAGGATACTTCTGTGCCGTAGGGAGAAGTACGTCCCACGATGCGACTAGCTGTGGTTGTCAAGGGTATCAATGCGGTTTCATCATAGTTAATTCCCAAGCTCCCACCCTTAGATTCGAGAACCCCAATTACTTGAAAACTAGCGTCTTTAATTCGCAACTGCTTTCCCACAGGGGTAGCATTACCAAATAGTCTTTCTGCCAAGTCTGCACCCAGGACAGCGACTTGGTTAGTCCGCTTCATATCTATCTCGCTGAAAAACCTCCCTGATGTGGTGCTATAGTCCCGCACCGTCAAAAAACTGGGAGTCGTACCGATGATATTCACATCAGTGTTGCGGTTACGGTAACTCACCACCTGACGACTATTCAATTCTGCAGTCACTCCCGCTACCGTCGGCACTTGAGAAGCGATCGCCGTAGCGTCTGACCATACCAATGTTTTCGGTACATCTCTAGAAATCCGCTGAGTTTCCTGATTACCGGGAATCACAAACAACACGTTAGGTCCGAGAGACTCCAACTGTTGCGCTACATATTTTTGTCCCGCTTCCCCAATCCCAATCATGGCAATTACCGAAGCATTACCAATCACAATCCCCAACATTGTCAGAGCGCTACGGAGCTTATTAGACAGCAGGGTTTTTCCTGCCATTTGCACATTT
Organism: Nostocaceae cyanobacterium; assembly: GCA_035285345.1. GTDB lineage: Bacteria > Cyanobacteriota > Cyanobacteriia > Cyanobacteriales > Nostocaceae > JAYKJH01. The sequence continues at coordinate 14,080 of JAYKJH010000150.1, forward strand.
TCGACGATGTTCATCGCTGTTGTTGTTTTTGCCTTTCCTGTTCGCGTTGGTAGTCTTTAGGTGGGTTGAGGAAGATGCGATCGCCCCCTTTTACCCCTTCGATAATCTGAGTTTGGTCTTTGACTTGGGCACCGATGGTAACTGGGCGGAACTGTGGTTTATTCTTTGCATCCGGCACTAACACACCTGTGTTTCCTTTTTCAGTTACAATTGCTACTGTTGGCACCATTAAAGCATCACTCACCTGGTCGCCTAAGAATGTCATATCAACGTTTAAGCCGGAACGCAGTTGTTCGGTTCCAGTATCAAGAGAAACCCGTATTTGGAATAAAGTCACGCCTTCTTTCCGAATAGCTTCTGGAGCAATTAAGCGTACCCGTCCTTTAAAGACTTGATCGGGAAAAGCATCGCTGCTGATTTCCACAGGTTGTCCTTGTTTAATTCTACCGATATCAGCTTCTGGGACTTCCGCGAGAATTTCCAAACCGCGAGCGATCGCCACAATCGAAGTTGAGGTAGCAGAAGCATCACTAGAAGCAGAAGTTGCTGGAGCGACATAGGCGCCAGGGTTAGCGTACTTCTGGGTAACAATCCCTGGGAAAGGGGCACGCACCACCGTATCTTCCAGATTAACCAACTCTGCTTTTAATTGTGCCTGTGCCGCCGCCACCTGGGACCGACGCTGTTGTACTTCCTCCGGACGAGCGGGGTTTTGCACCTTCGCAAGAGCAGCCCTTGCTTCCGCCACTGCTGCTTCCGCTCTGGCGATTTCCTCCGGACGGGTGGTTTGCAAATTTCGCAGCGCTGCAGTTGCTTCTCTTACCGCTGCTTCCCGTTGGGCAATTTCTTCAGTACGAGTCCCGCTTTGTACCAGTGACAGACGTTTTTGTGCTTCTTCTAAAGCAGCTTGTGCCTTTCTTGCTTCCGAGATGTACAAATCTAACTGGTCACGAGAAATTGCCCCCTGACGTGCTAAATCTTCGTTACGCTTCACTCTAGATTGAGCATAGTCTACCTGTGCTTGGGCTGAGTTCACCTGCGCCCTTGCTTGTTCAATTTCTTGGGTACGATTCCCCGCACGGGCTGCTGCTAGCTGGGCTTGTGCTTGTGCTAGACGCGCCCTAGCTTGTTCAACTTCTGTTTGACTACCCCCAGCACGAGCCTCTGCTAGCTGTGCCTCTGTTTGTGCTAGACGCGCTCTAGCTTGCTCAATTTCCGACGTGCTACCTACAGTACCCGCTTGCGCTAGTTGAGCTTGAGCTTGCTTCAAGTTAGCTCGTGCTTGCTGGACTCGTGCTTCAATATCTTTACTACTCATGCGCGCAATAATCTGCCCTTGCGCTACATTATCGCCCTGTTCTACATACAACTGTGCCAGAATACCAGGATTTTTCGGGCTAATATTCACAGTCTGCTCTGGGACCACCCTACCACTAGCGGTAATTCTCAGGGTAATACTTTGCGCTTTCACCGACACCGTCAAGGCAGTGATATCTTGCTTGGGAGCTTGTCGCTGGATAACACTGTAGGTCGTTGTCCCAGCTACCAAGACACCAGCAGCTACCAACCCAAGTATCCAGCGTCCTGGATGCTTAAGCTTGGGAAATCTGGGAAGTGGTCTTTCCGTGGTCATACAAAAAGCTGTAGGAGTGAGGTTTCCTTGCTCTTGGTGAGTGTTGAGTAGGAGCAGACTTAAAATTTGCTTAATCTTCCTTCATACTAGCCGCAACTACTCCCCAATGCCCTCACCTGAACAGGTGATTTCTTGGGAATGGGGAATGGGAATTGGTGAAGAGTAGCGATTCGTGAATAGTGAATAGTAGTGACTGGTGAATAGTGATTATTGCCCATTCCCGATTACCCATTCCCCCACCAGATGGTTTAAGCTAGCTCTCAGACTCATAATGTTGATTTTGCTCTGAGGCGGGACTGTGCCTAAACGCATTGCTTTAATTTCTCTTTTGCTTGCCTGTAGTTTCTGGAGTCTGCCCAAGGTGGCTCATGCACAGGCACTAATACCCCATACACTGCAATTGGATCAGAAAAAATTGGAGCAGCAGGGGTTAAGCTTGGCGCAGGAAGCAGCACAATTGGCACAATTTCAACAGTTTGAGTTAGCTTTACCAAGGGCAGAATTAGCTTCTGTGCTAGCCCCCAAAAACGAGCAAGTATGGTTGCTACTGGGTGGCTTGTATTTGCAAGGGAAGAACTTTGATAAGGCCATTGAAGTACTCAACAAAGCAAAATCCCTCAACCCACAAAATGCTGAGATTTACTTTGCTTTGGGTTCAGCTAATTTCCAGCAACAAAAGTACCAAGTAGCGATTGAGAACTTGCAAGCCGGGTTGAAAATTAAACCCAATGACCCAGAAGGTTTATTTGATTTAGGTAATACTTACTACATGCTGAGGCAGTTTACCGAAGCGATCGCTCAGTACAACAAAGCTGTTGCCCAAGATAAAAAATTCTGGCCTGCCATTAACAATATCGGCTTAATCAAGTACGAACAAGGGGATTTGGAAGGCGCTCTCAAGCAATGGCGTGCGGCTGTTACTATCGATAAACGCGCCGCTGAACCAATGCTCGCAACGGCGGTTGCACTTCACAAAAAAGGCGATCGCGAACAAGCTCTAGCAATGGGAGAACAAGCACTCCGGATTGATGAACGCTATGCTGACCTAGATTTTCTCAAGAATAACCTCTGGGGCGATCGCTTGCTTAATGATGCTAAAACTTTCTTGGCATTACCCCGCATTCAAGCCGCTCTGCAACAACAGTCAGAACAACCTACAGGGGTGCGCTTAGTACCACAGCAATGAGAGAATGCAGCATTAGTCATTGATCAGCTTAGCATTAGTGACCTTACTTGCTGATGTTTCTCTTTAGTAGTACAAATATACTTAAAACAGACAAAATCGCCCAGTAAATAAGCTGCTGGACGATTTTGTCGAATATTATCTGTAAATAGTCATCACCAAAGGCGGTTGAATCGGAAGCAAGCAGCTAATCAAGAAAATCTACGGAATGTAAAGATTCCCGGCTGAATAAGACTACATGGTTTATTCTTCTTCCTGGATACTTTATGCTTCCTGAGTTTGTCAGTTACCCGCAATTCTCTGATCTGTTATGATTCTGATTCTTTCGGCAGTAGGGCGATAATTTGGTCAACAAACTGTTGATGATCGACTACAGGTTTGGAAATGTAGCCATCAGCACCGCTTTGCTTAAGAAAGTTTTCGCGATCGCCCTCCATAGCGTGAGCGGTGACTAAGATAATCGGCAAGGAAGCTGTTTGGGGGTCAGACTTTAACATTTGTGTAATCTTAATCCCATCCACTGATTTACCTTGGTAAACACTGTGAGACAGGGAAACATCCATCAAAATAATGTCAGCCTCCCCGGATTGGGCAATTTTCATTACCTCTTCCACGTTTTCAGTGTGTTTTACTTCCAAGCCACCTCTTTTGGTCAAAATCTTGGAAAAAACGCGAGCATTAATTAGGTCGTCTTCAACAATCAAAACGGTTTTATTCGACATGAGAATTTGCCGTTAGATACCTCACACTACACCATCTCTTAGCACATAGGCGCGATCCGGATTATCGCCCAATCTAGCATCAAGGTGCATCCCTTTGATCAAGGATGATACTACTGCTTGCTATCCTACGGCTACCTTAAGGGTAAATGGCTACTCTGGGTACCAACAGTGGTTCATAGGTCTTAAATTAAAAAAAACTCGTGTGTTGTTACGATTCAGGGAAAAGAACTCATGGCAAAACAGTTAAACCTTCTCTCCACGGGACAGGTAATTACCACCGCTTTGCATACAGAAATGCAACGGTCCTATCTGGAGTATGCCATGAGCGTAATTGTCGGGCGGGCATTACCAGACGTCCGGGATGGCTTAAAACCAGTTCACCGTCGCATTTTGTACGCCATGCATGAATTGGGTTTGACCCCCGATAGACCCTATAGAAAATGCGCTCGCGTGGTGGGAGATGTTCTGGGTAAATATCACCCCCACGGCGACCAAGCGGTTTACGACGCCTTGGTGCGGCTGGTACAGGACTTTTCCAGTCGCTACCCCTTACTGGCGGGACACGGTAACTTTGGTAGCGTGGATAACGACCCACCAGCTGCCATGCGCTACACGGAAACCCGCCTTGCTCCCATTAGTCATGAAGGGATGCTGGCGGAAATTGGCGAAGAAACCGTGGAATTTATTGCCAATTTTGATAACTCACAACAAGAACCAACTGTACTACCAGCGCAGTTGCCATTATTACTTCTCAACGGTTGTGCTGGTATTGCTGTGGGAATGGCAACGAACATTCCACCCCACAACTTAGGGGAAGTCGTGGATGGTTTGATTGCCTTAATTGACCACCCAGATTTACCCGATGACAAGTTATTTGAACTGATTCCCGGACCCGATTTCCCCACTGGGGGAGAAATAGTTGGTAATTCAGGTATCCGGGACGCCTACACCACAGGTAAGGGTAGTATTGTCCTCCGGGGAGTGGTGCAAATCGAGGAAATTGCGGGCAGTCGTGGTAGTAAACGACGCACGGCAATTGTAGTGACGGAATTGCCTTATCAGGTAAATAAAGCTGGTTGGATTGAAAAAGTCGCCGAATTAGTTAACCAGGGAAAGATTCAGGGAATTTCGGATATTCGCGATGAGAGCGATCGCACGGGAATGCGGGTGGTAATTGAACTCAAACGCGATACCAACCCCCAAGAAGTTATTGCCCATCTCTACCAGCAAACTGCGCTGCAAAGCAACTTTGGGGCAATTCTGCTGGCATTAGTGGATGGACAACCCCGTCAACTCACCCTGCGGCAATTATTGCAGGAATTCTTGAACTTCCGCGAACAGACTCTCAACCGCCGCTACAGCTACGAGTTGGGGAAAGCCGAAAGTCGTCTGCATGTGGTGCAAGGTTTACTTTCTGCCTTATCTAACCTAGATGCCGTAATTAGCATTTTACGTCAAGCTGCTGATGGCAGCACAGCAAAAATTACCTTCCAGAACCGCCTGAATTTGACAGAAGTACAAGCAGATGCAATTTTATCCATGCCCCTGCGTCGGCTGACTAGCTTGGAAGTCCAGAACCTGCAAACTGAATTTGACTCCTTAAACGAGCGAATAGAAGTGTTACGACGACTACTCAGCGACCGGAGGGAATTACTGAAAGCACTGAAAAAAGACCTGCGAACCCTGAAAAAGAAATATGGCGATGAGCGGCGGACAAAGATTGTAGTAGCTGGTGAACAACAGCAGGGGGACAAGGAAAGGGAGAGAAGGAAAGGAAAACAAACAGCACAAGAGGAACAAGAAAATCCCCAATCCCCAATCCAAAATCTCAAATTGGAACTGCCCCCAGAGGAAGCGCTGTTAGAGTTTAGTTATCGTGGTTATGTCCGACGAACTCAGCCGTCCAGCCGCAAGTCGAAAACTGAGAATGGCATAGCGGAGCATGACTTTGTTATCCAAACTACTGCTACCGATACCCAGCAAGAATTACTGGTTTTAACTACTGGTGGTAAAGTTTACCCACTAAAAGTGGGAGACATTCCCCTCGCTACTGGAAGGAATTATCGGGGAAAGCCATTGTTAACCTTACTCAGCAGCACGGCACAAAACGCGCAAGAAAGCGTAATCCACAGCTTTCTTGCGTCAGAAAATATGGCGACTGCCCAAATGGTTCTCGTGACAAAATTTGGACGTATCAAGCGCATTTTCTGTGAGGAATTTACTAACCTCAGCCGTCGGGGAATGAGCATCATTAAACTCAAAGATGATGACCAGTTGTTATTCACCCAGTTCACTGACCCAGGGGACAAGGTAATTGTCGCTAGTTCCAATGGCAGGCTGTTGCGATTTACCGTCAACGAGGAACAATTACCAACTATGGGTCGGACTGCAGTTGGTTTGCAAGCCTTGCGGTTGTTGAGAACTCAGCATATCGTCGGCTGTAGTACCTTAAGAGGAGATGGGGAACTGTTGCTGGTGACACAGGAAGGATATGCTAAACGCATACCAGCAAGTACCCTAAAACTCTCTAATCGCGGTGATTTAGGCACTCAGTCGTTGAAATTTAGCAGCAAAACTGACAATCTAGCTGCTATGGTACTCGCACCTACCGATGGAGAAGTGGCACTGGTAACGAACACTAATCGGGTGCTGTGGATAGCTATAGATTCCGTACCTGTTTTGAGCAAAGATGGTACGGGTAAATCCGTAGTCCAACTCAGTCGGGATGAACAAATTACCAGCGTTGTCACCTTGGGTTAAATGACAACTTTGCTCTGTTCAGTAGGTAATAGGTAATAGCTGTTTTTAGCGATTACCTATTCTCCTTGACCCAGTTAGGAACCCAGCTTGAAGGCTTCGATAAATAAACTATAAGTAACACCTATTTTCAGAGAGTTTAGTGATTCTACCCACAGCGATCGCCGTGCTACCCAAGTTCGACTGTAAACAATCCGGCTGCTAATCTCCGTCAGCAGCACTAAAATCGCACCGGCAATAATATCCCAGTCCGCTGCTTGTCCCGCAGTAGTGGAAATTGCGGTGCCCAGAAAAAATCCCAATAATAAACTGATAATGATTACCGATAGCCGTCGCCAGGGATTAAAGAACCATTGCTCAAGTTGACTGGTAATGGCATCCAACAGATTATTCAGACGAGTATTTTGCATAGGTGGAGACCAGCTAATCAAAAAATCCGACACAATATTACTATTACCGATTATCTAAACCCTATATCTGCTTTGACTCCTGGGAAACAAAACACTAGTTGACTACGTTTAAACAAAAAAATAGTTATATCTAAAAAGTATCAATATGAAATCCCAGTTACTGTATCCCGGTGTTGTCCTTGCTTGTCTATTGGGACTGGTAGCTTTCCTATGGGGACGCTTCCAAATCAGCCTATCCTTTGAGACAGCCTCCTCAGAAGCTGTACCATTACCAGGTACTGACCAGGAAAATGGATTATCTTTACCTGTATCTTGGGCGTCAGAGGGAGCGATCGCAGCGGAACCGAAAGTCCAATCTGACTCTGCTAAATCTGCAAAGAGAACGGAAAGACAAGGGGGTTTGCGGGTCAGCAATCAGACTGACCAGCCCCTGCGAATAGCTTTATTAGCGCGGCGTAGTGCAGCTTATACCGTACCTGAGTCTACCTCATTGACACCAGCCCATTGGGATTTTGCACCTCTGGAGGGGAGTGACAGGGGGTTGATTTTGTCCTTACCAGAAGGCAACATCAAGCTAGCAACAGGAGATGTTCTCGTGGCCTTTGCTCAAGATGGTTCCCGTCGCTACTGGGGACCCTACGTGGTGGGAGAAACAGCCGTGCCTGCATGGAATCCGCAAGTGGGAGAGTGGTCGTGGGTGTTGAAGTAGTCAATACTGATTGGTCATTAGTCATTAGTCAACTGTTCACTGTTTACTGTTCACCGTCAACTGTCAACTGTCCCCCATTCCCGATTTCCCTGTGAGAACAAAAAACAATTCACTGACGACTATTGACTAATGACTAACAACTAATGACTATTGACTATTGACTACTGACTAATCACCATGAATTTGACACGGAATGGCAGGTTTGACCATTGGTTGAACGACATAGCAAAACGACCATACCTGGCTGCGTTTCTATCGATTCTCTGGTTGCTGTTCTTTGGGGGAGTGGCGTTCTTTTGGCGTTCAGGGAGCATTGGCTTGGTGGATGAAACAGAACCACTGTTTGCGGAAGCTTCTCGTCAAATGACGGTGACAGGTAACTGGATTACGCCCTATTTTAATGGCGAGACTCGTTTCGATAAACCGGCTTTGGTTTACTGGCTGCAAGCTATAGGTTACTTAACTATCGGGGTAAATGAGTGGGCTGTGCGTCTCCCGTCAGCCTTAGCGGCTATGGGAATGGTATGCTTGGGTTTTTACACCTTGTATCGTTACCAGCAACTCCAAGACCGCTTGCAAGAAGGTTCGCGTGCGGCTAAGCCTTGGTTAACTGCTAATTTAGGGGCGGCTATCATGGCTTTAACTCCCCAAACTATCGCCTGGGCGCGAACAGGGGTTTCTGATATGCTGCTGGTAGGTTGCATGGCATCCGCCTTGTTGTGCTTTTATCTCGGCTATGCTGAAAAATCACAACGGAGAGTCCAACAGCGCTGGTATTTAGCTTTTTATATCCTGATTGGCTTGGCGGTTTTAACCAAGGGTCCAGTGGGGATTGTCTTACCTGGTTTAATTATTGGTGCGTTTTTACTGTACCTGGGCAATTTTTGGCAAATCTGGCGGGAAATGAGCGTCCTGCGAGGTCTGTTAATTGTGGCGCTGATATCTATACCTTGGTACGTGCTGGTAATTTGGCAAAATCCGCAGACTTTTATTGCATCATTTTTTGGTTATCATAACGTCGAAAGGTTTACCAGCGTGGTGAATCGTCACTCAGCACCCTGGTATTTTTACTTTCTCGTGGTGTTGGTAGGCTTTGCTCCTTGGTCAATTTTTTTGCCTTTATCCATAGTAAAAGTACGGGTTTGGCGGCGGGGCTGGTGGCAATCTCAAGAGCGTGACCAGCAATTGGGTTTATTTGCTCTGTTCTGGTTTGCTGGTGTATTTATGTTCTTTACCATTGCTGTTACTAAGTTACCCAGCTATGTCTTGCCTTTAATGCCAGCAGCGGCAATTCTGGTGACATTACTGTGGAGTAACACACCAAAGGTAGAGGGTAAAAGACGGAGGGGAAAAACCTCTAGATTTTTACAGATAACTTGCTGGGCTAATGTAGTATTTTTACTGATTTTGGGTGTAGCAATGTTATTGATTACCCAAATTATCGGTGACGACCCAGCAATGCCAAATCTGAAGCCGATGATTCAACACATGGGTTTACCAATTGCTGGGGCTGTGATTTGGTTTGCTTCGGCTGTCAGCTTATCATGCTTTATCCTAGCTCGTCGTCCTCTGGCTAGCTTTGGCGTGAATTTAGCGGCGTTACTGGCGTTTGTGCTGCTGGTGGTGATGCCAGCGTCGTTTGTGATGGATCATGAGCGTCAGCTACCCTTGCGGGAATTGTCAGTCCTAGCAGGACAAGTCCAACAACCAGGGGAAGAAATTATCATGGTGGGCTTCAAAAAACCCAGTGTAGTGTTTTATTCTCAGCGTCCTGTGACTTTTATTCGTCGCAGTAATAAAGCGGCAGAGTATTTGGCTCAAAAAGCTGCTAAAAGAGCGACAGCCGAGTCAGTGTTAATTCTGGCTCAGCCGAAAAAGTTTCCCGAAATGGGTTTGCAGCTTTCTCAGTATGAGAATTTACGACAAGTCGGGGCTTATCAACTGATTCGCGTGAAAACTTGAGTTAGGAGGGACTGAGAACTGAGTGGATCTGCTCTAACAATTCTTGCATTGATAAGGATGGTGGTAAAATCTGGGTAGCGATCGCACGGAGATAAGTTTCCATCGCATTAGCCGTATCTTGTTTGGCGGGGTCTTTTTTAGTTTGCTTACCCTTAGCTGGTTGAGCCAGACGCCGGTCTAATACCAGAATTGGTGGTAAATTCTCAGATAATTCTGCCAAGGTAGACAGGGCTGATAGGACAGCAGGATTTGTGGATTCTGTGAGCGGAATCAGTACTAAATCGACGCTGTGGTGCTGTATTTGCTGCAAAACTTCTGCCCAAGTCCGACCCATTGCAGCTTTGAAGCCAGCGGTATGCAGATACTGAATCAATGCAGGGAACCACTCTGACCCCTTGAGCGGAGGGGAGTAAGTTGCTGAGGTGGAATCTGGGGTCAAGTCGGTCAGGGTGGCAAAATCTATGAGTAGCAGGCTAGGTGGACAGCTTATACCCGCCGCAATTTGTAGTACTGATAATAGGGTATCTCCCTGACGGTGGGATTCACTCTTGTTTTGTGTAGCAGATGTTAACCAAGGAAATACAGATAAGCCTGAGACTTGGGAAGCTGCTTGGGTGGTTGCAACATCGCAGGTGACAATAGGTAGAGATGCCAAGCAGGGATATTGACTTAATTTTTGCAGATAGGGTAGGGGGTCATGTAGGACAACATCCAGCATTACTACATCTAATTGCCAGACTCTAGCCAGCAGTTCTGCCTGATCCAAATCATCAGCTTCGAGAACCCGATGATGTTGCAGTCCCGGATGGGGGGTAGGGGATGAAGCGTGATCGTCCAACAAGCGCAAAATTCGCATTTGGGTAATGGTCTGACTCCCCTGATTAATGTTGTTAGCGGTGTCTGTTATTGGCTCTGGGGCGGACAACTTTGTGAGTAGGGGTTGGAGAACCTGTGGCTGTACTGGTAGGGTTACAAACCCCTCAGCACAATGAGCAAATGCTTGCTCCTTTTGGGCGCTGGTGCCGGTGACAATTACAGGTATGTTCAAACCCGCATCGGATTTTAGCAAGGTTAACACGTCCCAACCTGAGAGCAGGGGTAACAAAGGATTGAGAAATATTACTTTTGGTTGCAGACGGCGGGCTTTTTCTAAGGCCTCACATCCAGAACGGGCGATGACGACCCGATAACCCAACCCTGTGAGTTGTTCTGTCAAGTTTTCAATGTATTGCGCTACGGCTTCCACGACTAACACTAAACGGTTAGGGTAGGAAGTGGGATTGGATTTGAAACCACTCAGGACTGGGGGGAAGTTTTCTTGATCTGGGTCTAGCTCTGTACTCAACAGTCCCTTTAGCGGTGGACTGGGTGGTAGAAGTAGGGTAAAGTGGCTGCCCTTACCTTCTTTAGATAAAAAAGACACATCACCGCCGTGGAGGCGAGCCAAAGCCCTAGTTAAGACCAACCCAAGACCCGTGCCTTCAAACTGGCGGGTCATGGGATTTTCTAGTTGTTGAAATTTCTGAAATATCAAATGCTGTTGGTGTTCGGGAATACCAATTCCTGTATCCCAGACTGTAAAGGCAATCCAACCTTCCCAACGACTGACTAACAACCCAATTTCATCTTCTGGTTGGGTAAATTTGAAAGCGTTGGCGAGCAAGTGTACCAGCATTTGTCGCAGCCGCAACTCATCGGCAACAATTTGCTCTAAACCAGGCTCGATAGAAAGGGTAAAGCACTGCTCTGGTAAAGTTGCATCCCGGGTTGCTTTAGTGTGGTTAGCTTGCATGGTTTTGGCTTCAGCCAGAGCGCGATCGCACACGGAACGGAGGTTAACCGGACTGAGGTTTAATTCCATCTGTCCGGTTTCCATCCTGGTCAAATCTAAAATGTCATTGACCACGCTCATCAGGTGGCGTCCGCTTTGATGAATTAATCCGGCGTAACGAGCTTGACGTTCGTTCAAATCTCCTAACATTCGGTCTTTGAGCAAGCTAGACAGTCCCAAAACTGCTGTTAAGGGTGTTTTTAATTCATGACTGATACAAGCTAAGAACTCATCTTTAAGCCGGTTGAGTTGAATTAAATCGGCATTTTTTGCCGCTAGTTCTTTACACAAGTGGTGCTGCTCGGTAACGTCATTGGCAAGCAGGAGCCATAAATCAGTATCGGTTTCTGAATCAGAATTGGATAGGATATATTTGTGGGCATTCTCTAGGGGAATTTTAGCAAACTTCCAGACTCGCTCCTGAGCGTTGGGTACTTGCACCACACAGATACAGCTATTTTCCTGCCCATCCAAATAGCAGCGGCTCAAGGGGGCTGTAACTTCCGATGTATTTGCAGGTGTGATGGTGGATGGTCGGGGTGGTAAGCTGCCTTCAGACAAGCCTGGATTGCCGATTAATAAGGTATTGATTGCTGTATGTACCTGCACTTCGATGGGTAATTCACCAGCAACCCGGTCATTAGGGGGATTTACATATGGTGAGTTATTTGAATGCTGATGAATAGTTCCTGGCTGATTTGGTTTCGATTCTCTAGTCTGTGTGAATATGCTTTGCACTTGTTGAGCAAGTCCCAAGGAATCGTTTAAACTACCCAATAGCCGTCCCCAAGCCTGGTTTTGGGTTACCACCCGCCCTTTAGCAGTTTGCAACCTCAACGGCAAAGGCAGTTTCTCTAATACTCGCACTACTGCATCTAGTCGTTGTTGAGAGCTATAAGCTTTGGGGTATGGGGAGCCAGCTTCTGGTTCAGGTAGCCAATCTGTGGTTTCCTCAGCCCCTTGGGGGGGGGTCTTTTGTGGTTGCGACTGCTGTGTTTGGGGAATTGTGACTAATTCCTGAATCAAGACTTGCAGCAGTTGGGAACTATTTAACAGCCCGATAAATTTGCCATCTGAGTCTAATAAAGCCCAATCGACAACCTGCTGTTCGGTGAGTGCTTGGGTACTTAAATGCCTGCCAAATTCCTCTAGACTGAAATTGGCTGATAATGTTGCTATGGGTTCTATGCAAAGGTCAGCCAGGGAAGCCACTGGTTGCTTTCTATCTAAACAAGACCCAGATTGGTTGCTAGTAATATCTCCTTGCTTGGCTGCCAGCAATTGTGGTAATAATCGGGAGGGGTAAAAAAATCCGAGAGGAGATTCCTGCTCGTTTACAACCACTAAGCGTTGGTAATCCTGTTGCTGGCAAACCTCCAGCATCATTTCCAGCGTAGTTGTTTCTAAGCAGCTAGGCACTTGATAAATAAATTCATACAGCCGGTACTTTAGCATGGACATAACTATATAGTGGGGTAGCTCACGAGCGCCGCGACAGTAATACCAATCACCAGCGACTGAGGCAAGTGATGTTGATTTTCCCAAAGCTAACCTTGGCTGGTTATCTACGGGAGTAATTTTTAGTTAAATTTTCAACTAGGTTATAATTAGCCGCGTTTGTGAAAGCGCTTGACCAAACTCCTCACCCGTAAATTACAGCTAAATCAATTATGACTGCCAAGCCTAGAGTTTGAACCTTTAGGAATTATAATGATTTAGAATGCCATAACCGTTTAATTTTGTTTAAGTATCTTATTAAGGAGTAAAAACATTCATCCCTAACAAGGTAGAGATAGTACAGATTAACAAAAAGTTAATGCGACTTTTGGTGGAGCCTTAAAAGAGTGTTTAAAGAGTGTTTTTCTGCCGATTGCTGTAAGCTGAGTCATAAATGCCTTTAATGTCTACATTTTTGTTTATGTAGCTTTGGGTACTGTTTGACTCAGAATATTCACCCCGTATCGTTGCTCCGCTCTACTCAACACCTTTGTTGCAAAGCGCGATTGCCTGATGGTTGAAAAACGAGCCTGTTTGACTGACGGTTGTAAAGCAATGATATGTACAAAGAATGCTGTTTCTATCTGTAATTTCCACAGTACGTGCCAAACAATTTTTCGCTAATTCAGCCCTTGTCTGGTTCAGTCTAGGCAAGGTAAGGAAAGTTTGTTATTTAATATACGAAACAATAGAAAAGATTTTCCCTCTCACCGTTGTAGCAACTACAATCGGAGACCTAGACTATTTACTCCAGTTGCATCAGCAGGAACCACATGAGGAACTACCTGAAAAAACTTACTATTTGATAGGGTATCACAAGCGAGACCCCCAGGAGTTTTTTCAGCGGATGACAACAGGCGAGCGACAGGCTTTTTTGCAGGGACTAAAATTAGAGTATCGCCAGATTCTCATCAATTACTTTACTGAGGATAAAAAGCTGAAACAAAAAATAGACCAATTTATTGATAAGTTATTTTCTGCTAATATTCCAGTGCCGCAAGTTATTCAAATCCACATGGAAATCATAGATGATTTTTCTAAACAACTAAGATTAGAAGGACGTAGTGATGAAGTCTTACTTGATTACCGCTTGACATTGATTGATATTTTGGCTCATTTATGCGAAGTTTACCGCAGTGCTATCGAGGAATAGATTAGATGTTTGAGGATTGTTTTGTTTACCACATATTGAGCTAGAAATTGACCAAAATTTATCTTATGAATAAAATAAGAAAGACTTATGTTCTTAAGCTTTATGTAGCTGGGAATACTCCCAACTCAGTGCGAGCGCTGAGAATGCTGCAAAATATCTTAGAGCAGGATTTTCAGGGTGTTTACGCTCTGAAGGTAATTGACGTATTAAAGAATCCCCAATTAGCTGAAGAAGATAAAATTTTAGCAACGCCGACGTTATCTAAAGTTTTACCACCGCCGGTGCGGAAAATTATTGGGGATTTGTCAGATAGAGAAAAGGTTTTGATAGGATTGGATTTGCTGTATGAAGAACTAACGGAAGACCCAGAGCAATTTGAATAATAAACCCCGATATTTCAATAATTGATAAAAAATCGATAACTTTAGAGGCCAAGTCTGTGCCATTTTTAAAATCAAACAATGAGTGAAATCGAACAAAGTAAGGAAAAAAATACCCCAACGATTGTTGGTGTAGAAAAAATTCGCACCATGATTGAAGGGTTTGATGATATTAGTTATGGGGGATTACCAGTAGGTAGAACGACTTTATTCAGTGGTACTTCTGGTACTGGTAAAACGTTATTTTCACTGCAATTTCTTTATAACGGTATCACTTACTTTGACGACCCTGGAGTATTTGTCACGTTTGAAGAATCCCCCAGCGATATCATTAAAAACGCCTGGAGCTTTAATTGGGATTTGCAGAAATTAATTAATGAAGGTAAGTTATTTATTCTCGATGCTTCTCCAGACCCAGAAGGTCAAGATGTCGTGGGTAATTTTGACTTATCGGCATTGATTGAACGCCTACAATATGCTATTCGCAAATATAAGGCGAAACGAGTTTCCATTGACTCAGTAACAGCAATATTTCAACAATACGAAGCAGTGGGAGTCGTCCGTCGGGAAATTTTTCGTCTGGTAGCACGTCTGAAGCAACTAAATGTAACTACTATTATCACCACAGAACGGGGTGAAGAGTATGGTCCGGTTGCTTCCTTTGGAGTAGAAGAATTTGTATCTGATAACGTTGTGATTGTCCGCAATGTATTAGAAGGAGAACGTCGTCGTCGGACAATTGAGATTCTCAAATTACGCGGTACAACTCACATGAAAGGAGAATATCCTTTCACAATTACCAATGATGGAATTAATATCTTCCCTCTAGGAGCGATGCGTTTAACGCAGCGTTCTTCTAATGTGCGAGTTTCTTCTGGTGTCAAAACCCTAGATGAAATGTGCGGTGGGGGTTTCTTTAGAGATTCGATTATTTTAGCAACGGGAGCTACGGGTACTGGTAAAACACTTTTAGTCAGTAAGTTTCTGGAAAATGGCTGCCAAAATGGCGAAAAGGCGATATTATTTGCCTACGAAGAATCCCGCGCTCAACTGTCTCGTAACGCTTCTTCTTGGGGTATTGACTTTGAAGATTTAGAACATCAAGGATTACTGAAAATTATCTGTACCTACCCTGAATCTACTGGTTTGGAAGACCACTTGCAAATTATTAAGTCAGAAATTGCTGAATTTAAACCGGCGAGAATTGCTATTGACTCCCTATCGGCTTTAGCGCGTGGGGTGAGTAATAACGCTTTTCGTCAGTTTGTGATTGGGGTGACTGGTTACGCGAAACAAGAGGAAATAACTGGCTTTTTCACCAATACAACCGACCAATTTATGGGTTCGCATTCGATTACTGATTCTCACATTTCTACAATTACAGACACAATTTTAATGTTGCAGTATGTAGAAATTCGTGGTGATATGGCAAGGGCAATTAATGTGTTTAAAATGCGTGGTTCTTGGCATGATAAGGGCATTCGTGAATATAATATCACGGCTGATGGTCCAGACATTCGTGATTCTTTCTTCAACTACGAACGGATTATTAGTGGTGCCCCGACTCGCGTTGGTTCTGATGAAAAAGCAGAACTTTCCCGAATTGTGAAGGGATTTCAAGATAGTAAGGAGTTGTAGGTTATGAGTTATTAGTTATTAGTCATTAGTCATTAGTTTTATGACTTTTGACTTTTGACTAGTGGCCAGAAAAAATTTTAGATATAGCGTTTCTCAGTTGAGTGAGATAGAAGAAGAAATCAGGAACCATAGATAAACATAGATAAACACAGATAGCTTTGTTATTCCTTAGTATGTGAACGGCTATATCTGCATAAATAACTGGATATACTCTAGAGGGGGGAGATTTATTTTTCCCTTGGTTTTGTGTTGCTGATTGGTTTATGGCGGTTATCCTAGGGATGAAGTACAGTTTGCTTTAGTAGGGGTGATGTTTCCTCATCCCTAATGAATGTAGTGCAATGGAGAGGAATTAGTAAATGAGTAGTTCACAAGCAAATCAGATGTCGCTGAATGACTTTGAAATGCGGGATGGTATTTATTTTCCGAAAACCTATGAGGAATTAAATAGCACTACCCAGAAACAAAGGTGGGATAAGAT
The DNA here is from genome assembly GCA_035285345.1 of Nostocaceae cyanobacterium. Classification (GTDB taxonomy): domain Bacteria; phylum Cyanobacteriota; class Cyanobacteriia; order Cyanobacteriales; family Nostocaceae; genus JAYKJH01. The sequence goes on from JAYKJH010000150.1 coordinate 30,436, forward strand.
TGGTAAGACTTATTATGGTTCCCAAACAATTGACAAAGCAACAGCAGCATCTCCCAGCCAGCAAGATTATACTTTGATAACTGGAAAACCAGGCGGTACTTGGAATAAATTTCCCCAGAATAAAGCCGTAGATTCTCTACTAGAAATTGGTTGTGGATACGGACGCATTCCCCTACATCTTTCTAAAAATAAGAATTTATCCTGCCATAAATACTATGGTATAGATATCTCCGAAACATTGCTGCGGCGCTTATTAAAATTTAAGCAAGAATATGACTTTTTTACAAGTGCGGAATTTTATATAATGTGTCATTCTGCAGAACAATTACCTTTGGAAGATAATTCGATAGATTTGGTAATTTCTAATTGTGTTTTTATGCATATCCCGGATGCACAGGTGAGAAACCTGTTAGCAGAAATATCTCGCGTTCTCAAACCAGGTGGAATTTTTGTTTTTAATCATTCTTTTCACAATAAGTATTGTCCTGCTCACAGGATTCACAATTTTATTAGAAATCTAAATTTTATTAGCAAAAATCCCATTTATCTCAAGCAATATTCAGCAGCAGAAATAGACGCGATGTTAAGTGATGCGGGAATGAAAAATAAATGTCCAGAATACACTGTGGAACCAACACAAGAATATGCGATATTGCCAGAAAAAATCAAAGGGATTCCCCTACCCTTATCAAAAACTATTAACCGCAGTCTGAAGCCTTCTGGTGAGATGAAAGCAACTTTTGCTTATGGTTTTAGTGCTTATAGCAGTGAATTGTAATCGGGGACAGATTAACTATTTCATAAGTACAGGATTTACGCAAAAAAAGCGAAATATTGATTCTTTCGTAGAAGAATGGTAATGCCATGCCCCTACTAGACATTGAGTAATATCACTTTAAACAAATCATCCTAATTCAGGTTTTAAAATGAAAAAGAAGTCCGGACTAATCCAATCCAAATAGTGTCGTTTTTGGCATTATGTTCGGGATTAGTAATCATTAAAAACCCAGGAGTAATAGAGATTCTGTCAGTCAGTGGGTAGCTATAAGATAGCTCAAAATGTAAAGAAGTATCCTTATCTTCTCGCCCATAAATATCATTATTTGTCACTTTTGGAGGCATACCAAAGACAAAATTCAACTGACTACCTAATTTTCCCATATCCCTTAAGGCTGCAGTTACTGCCCAACTCCAAATATCAGCATTAGCTCCCCGTGAACCATCTAGACTACTAACAACGGGTGAAGCTTCTGCACGAGCATTAAAATAGCTGACCCAACCTCCTAAAGTAAATTTATTACTCAATTTGTAGGTTAATTGTAAACCAAAAGCGTTGGAGGAAGTTGCCGTGCTGGCACCAAAAGGTAATTGAGCAAATGTGCTACCTTTACTCCCAGTTACATCAAGGCTTGAACCTGGTTCAGAAGCGTAGTAGCGACCGTAGGTAAAAGCCATTCCTAATTTATCAGATGGAGTATAGGTTAGCTGAGCTAAGGAGGTATATTGACCACCAAATAGTCCCTCATTTGCAGTGCTACCAGAGGAAGTTAAATAACTCACACCACCGGCAATTTTGTCGGTGAAGTTATAGTATATGATTCCACCCGTACCAAAAGCAAAGGAGTAGATCGGACTTTCTGAACCAAAATAGGAAAATGAATTAACAGGATTAAAGGCTGGAAAAATCCGAGTCGGAAAGTCTGCAACAGATGCGATCGCTGCTATACCCCGTTTCCCTATGGGAAATTCATAAAATAGTGTACCTAGCGTAACATCGTTGTTACTGTTAGTGGTTCCGATCAGCAGAGTCATATTAGTACCAGTGACCCCACTACCAAAACTATTACCGTTTCCAGCGACCAAGTTAGTCCGTAAGCGGTCTTTACCTGTAAAACTGGTATCGAAGTTGAGATTTACCCGCGTTGATAGGGTCAAATTGTCATCTATATCTCCTCTATAATTTTGACCCCTAGAAGCTGCTTTCTTGTCTCCAAAAGCGCTAATTAAATCAAAATTTACTGAACCACGAAGAACTGTAGTAGTGCTAAACTGATGCTCTTTGATAAAGTCTACTTTTTGTTCTAAGTTATCTATTCGACTAGAAAGTTTTTTCAGTTCTGTTGCAAATTCTGATTGGAGTCTTTGAATTACTGCTAAGTCTTCTTGAGTAGCAAATGTATTTGACAAACTATAAATTTTTCGTCCAATTTTTTCCAGACAATTATTCAGCGTATCGGCAAATTCGTACCGGGTCATCACCCGATTCCCCTCGAAAGTCCCTACAGGAGAAGCTGTAATACAACGGTACTTTTCTACCAAATTTCGCAGTGCTTCATAAGCCCAATCTCCAGGACTAACATCTAGCAATTGCTCGACATCTATTACTTCATTGCTTTCTTCTGATGGATGTTTTAATTGGCTATATAGTGGGAATTGGGTAGTATCCTCAGAGGTTGTTTTGTCAACTAATTTTGGATTTTGGAGTTGGGATGTTAGATTATCTTCCTGGATAAATTCAGATAATTTTTCTTCTTTCAATTCCCTTTGGACAATCGGAAATCTCAAATCGGTTGTTTCGGTTTCAGATGCTGGGATATCAGTAGGATTTACTTCCGCCCAGACTGGTTGTAAGATTAACAAGTTATAACCAAGTATGGCTGATGTCAGCCGTAATGACACACCCCATTTTTTCATTTTTTGTTTCTTGACCTATCAATAATAGACAATAATTTAGAACGGACGAACTCTCATTTCAGTTTTGGCAGTTTCAATTATTTTATTGGCGACATCTTCGGGAATTTTTGTATACTCCAATTCCCGATTAAATTTTTGACCATCAGTCATAATCCAGGTCAACAAATTCCGATTTCTTTCGAGAAGAGCTTGATTAGGATACTGTTTAGAGAACAGCAACCAACTCAAACTCACCAAGGGATAACCGTCTTCTGGGTCAATGATGTCTTCCGTGGAGAAATCATCGTTAAATTTAATAGTAGCTAGAGCTTTTTCTATGTCTTTTAAAGTTGGTTCGACATAACGACCAGCCCGATTTTCAATTTGCGCTATCCGCAGATTATTTCGCCGCGCAAAACTGGTTTGAACATAGCCAATTGCACCATCAACTCTTTTGACTTCTCCCGCGATCGCACTATCTTGATTCACCGATGCAAAAACATTAAATCCCCAATTAGGTTTCCGGCTCGCTTCTATTTTTCCCCCAGTAATTTTTCGCAGATATTTCGTCAAAGTAAAGCTTGTACTGCTACTTTCAGCATTAACTACAACTTGAATCTTCCTGTTAGGAAAGCGGGGATTAACTTGTTGCCAATTGCTAATTTGACCTGTAAAAATTTTTGCCAATGTATCACGAGATAGCTTGACATCGGTGTTGACATTTTTCAGGTTGTAAACAATAGCTATTGCACCTCCACCTGTCGGTACTATCAACAAACCATCTTCTATCTGATTTTGTTCAATGGGGGTAGGAATTAAGCTAGTACCTGCAAAGTCTACAGATTTATTAGTAAATAACCTAATACCGCCACCACTACCAACAAGGGTATATTTAAACTTTTCACCTGTTTGCTGTTCGTATTCTTTGCTATAACGCTGATATAGCGGTTCTGCAAAAGAATCACCAGCCCCTCTGAGTAATTCAGCAGCAGCAGGATTAGTGGTGAAAGTAATTGTGGTTAAAGTTACGGTAGCAGCGACAATTTTTTGCCAATTAGTAATTGCAAATGTCTTCACGAGTGTCTTGAGTCAGTAAGGTTTGATTGTGGAGTCTGGTGTCAGTGGATAGTGGGATTTTCGAGTTACTAATCCTCAAGGAATCTCCGGTAAATGATAATTTTCTTCCCATCGGGAGGAATTTCTAACCAAACATCCTTAATCACAAATTGATAATAAAATTCTCCCAGACGGGTACTCTTCCAAGTGCTACGAAGTTGGTCATTTGGTGCCCATCGTTTAAAAATTTTCATAACACTCTCAGGCACAGCACTGGAATCTATTTCTTCGTCAACTTGAACAATAGTCCCACTAGAAGTAACTTGGACTTCAATTTTAAAGCCTTGTTGGTTTTTACCCCTGACTATATATATTAAGGAACCATCGGATTTCAGTTCAATTCTAGGTTCAGTAAAGTCAGCATTTGTGACTGTTTTTGCAGCAGACATTACTGTGGCTGGTACTTCTTCTAGAGGAATTTTTCGGATTATTCCTCCTAGATTTTGAGCGATTAATATATTGCCTTTTTCAGGTAATGATTGAGCTTGTACATTACAGGGGTAGAGGGAGGATGTATAAATTGCTATTCCTGTAATCAGGAAGATTTTCTGCCAGGTATTTGTGGGTAACATCATGTTTTTTTTAGTTGGTTTATGTTTTTGTGTAGTGTCATTACTAATTGCAGAAACTTTTCTTTAGTTATTCGCTCCTGATTTTTTATCAAAAAGTTACCAGATTATTTGAGTCTCAACACATATCTTTGTAATTTTGATGCAGAACTTAACATTATCCAAGATAGGAATGAGACCAAAAAATCAGCACAATAAATCAAACTTTTCTTTAGCCAGTTCATCCTAAATATCGCGAACAATCCGAAAACCAGAGTGCTGATAAAAATTGGGACGAAACCAATTCCGATAATATTTTAAAGCTTCCGTGCCATTAGTTATCCAACATCCCCCTAACATCATGTAATGTTCTGTATCAAAAAATATAGCAGAATTATCTTCATAAAGAAAATGAGGTTGATATCCTGATAAAGGGTATAAATTCTCGCTCAACCATTCCCAAACATTACCCCGCAAATCGTACAATCCCGAAGGACTTTTTGCAGTTTCTAACATCCCCACAGGACTAGGTGAACCATATTTTAAATTTAAATTGTAATTGTCTACTTCTTCTACCAAACCATGACCGTAAGTCGCTACATTGTACTCAGCTTCACTCATTAACCGAGTCCCCTTACCTTGAGCGCGACAGTAAGCCATTGCTTCATAATGATTGACTTCCACTGGCCAATCTAAAGGTAAATCTATTTCATCGAACATGGCGCGATATTTGTAATTACCATTTTCCGGTAGCCAAAATTTCGGATGTTTGATGTTATTTTCGGTTTTCCAACGCCAAGATTCCTCATCCCAATATTCTTGATTTTCGTAGCCACCAGACTTGACAAAATACACAAATTCGCCAAAAAAACATCACATTCCCGTGGTGAAAAATTTCCCAGAGAACTGCCCAAGAAAAAAATCATCCGCGATGGTGCAAATGTCGCTTCTAGTTTAGTTAAGGCCTGTTCGTAGGTTCCTACTAATCCCTCAATAGAAAATGTTGGATATTTTTGTTGTAACTTGAGGACGGTAGATTTGAGAATTCCCCCACTTACATCGATGGGTACGTATCTAGAGTGAGCGGCAGTTTTTTGGTAAGCATCTAACAGAAACAGAGTTTTTGTAGAACTGCCACTACCTAATTCTACTAGTTCACAAGCCCCTGTGATTTGAGCAATTTCCGAGGCATATTGCTGCAAAATTGATGCTTCTGTACGGGTTGGGTAATATTCTGGTAATTCACAGATTTGTTCAAAAAGTTCAGAACCACGGTCATCGTAAAAATATTTTGGTGGTAAGGTTTTTGGCGTTTTGGTTAATCCTTGAATGACATCTTCACCATCATGATTGACAGCTTGATAACTATCCTTAGTACCTAAGAAAGAATTAATTAACATTTGATTGGTTATTAATGATTCACATAAACTTCATATTTACACATTTAAGCTTTTAAATCAATGTTTATTAGTTTAGATTTTATAATCAAACTTTAAGATACTGGTTACTTATATAAACACAATTTTTGATTGAAGAACTGTCTTATAGCGCTTCCCACGCTCGTGAGGTATAGCAAGAAAGAATTAACCGCCGATAGAAGAGGATGGACGCTTTCTTAAGCCGATAAATTTGTACCTCAGTAGACTAGGAAACGCTATATATTTTTTCTGACATCTTGCTCAAAAAGGCGGCAGCCCAAATTTCTCGTTCCCAGGTTCAACCGGTCAGTTCTGGGAGGTTCTACCTCCCGTGCTGCAAGATATGGGGTTACTTATATAAACACAATTTTTGATTGAAGAACTGTCTTATATTTTATTTTTTATTATTTTTTCCTATTGATGAGATTTTTACTGATTTTTTTATGTCACATCAACTGTGCCAAGCAAAATTGATGTGACATATGCCGTTAATTGTTCGCTCCTTTCTGACTCTGCTTATATTTTTCTGGATCGGTTCGGAGATCCACATACAAGAAATCAATGCCTTCCTGTTCCAAAAGCTCTAAGATGCCTATATTTAAGTTTCTCTCAGCATCAAAGTAGAGATTGGCATCATTAACAAAGACATTGATGGCAATGACGCGGGAATTATTTTCAATCTTGGTAAACCTGACGATTATCTCTTTCGATAAACCCTTAATAGATGATGCCATTTCTCGAATACCATCGCATATTTTGGCAGTTTGCTTACCTGAAATATTATCAATTTTGAGAGTTAAACTAATACCCCACTTTACTTCCTTACCCGGATTTTGTGACCAATTTTCTACAATTCCAGTAATCATTTTAGAGTTGGGCATTTTCAAAATAGAACCCCACTGATAGACATGCAAAGTTGTAGTTCTAAATCCAATTTCTTGGATTTGCACAAAACCACTTACTCCTGATATTGATACCCAGTCACCTTCTCGATAGAGATGATCGGAGTAGATGATAACTGTACAAAACCAGTCATAGACAATATCCTTTAACAGCAAACCTATAGTGATACCAGCACCACCTAATAGACCAACTAATGCTCCTGCTGATTGTCCTAAAAAGATTTCGCTGACCTTAATAGCGATGACAACAACTGCAGCCGATTGAAATAATTTCGGCATCAATGGTCTGAGTAATTGATCCAGATCGGTGTCTGTATGCAGCACCAAGTTAGCAATTATCTGACCAAAGATAGAAGCGGAGCGGTAAACAGCATATGCTACGATGAAAACGACTACCACATTGAGCGTTCTGCCAATTGTTTCGCTCAATTGAGACCCTAATTGCGCTGCCCATATTTCCTTAACCAGCCAGAATCCAGCAATTAGAATAAACCAACTGAAGCAAGGCTTGATAATCGAAATTAACTCATCATCTAGATTGGTCTCGGTTTTGCTAGTAAAGCGCTCAATAGTCTTCACTATAGCTGCAACAATGAATCGTCTCAACGTCTGTACCAGCGTCAAGATGATGATGGTGGCAATTATTTTACCAATGGGTATGCCAGAAAAATCGAGATTTTTCAGCGTGTTCCAAATTGCTTCCATAAGTTAAATAATGGGTATGAGAGTTTTATTTTTAACAAAAATTGTAGTGTGGGTACTGCTTTGCTTGTGAGTCTATCGCCTTATTTTTATGTTTGGTATTGCCTACCCTCCGCTTATTTAGAGGTCGTGGAAATTTAAGCAGGGCAAAGAATTAACTCAAACCGATTACTTTACGTAGTATTTAACAACCAATTAATTAACATTTATGTGTTTATGACTCACACAAGGTTGTATAGTTACATACTTCCACTGTTAAATCAAGATTTATTAGTTAAGATTTTTTAATCTAAATCTAAAATTCGGCTACTTATCAGGGCAATACTTTATGATTATCCAACTATTTCCGGAAAGCGCGTATACGAAAATTCCAACTTTTGCTATGAAAACTTTGACAATCCCACGACTTCAAGCCGTGGGATTCTTTGTTTACCCCCCAACAATATAGGGGGAATTAATCCGTGGAACTCGCCCAGCATCGAGCAGCGCTTGATACACCATCGCTGCTACTTCTGCCCGTGTAGCATCGCGGGTAGGGTTAAGTTGTCTCAGGTTGGGGAAATTGACAATCATCCGCCGTCCAGTAGCTGTTGCTACTTCGTCTTTGCCATAATCTGGAATGGCAGCACGGTCATCATAGGCACTTAAGGCACTGTCAGTACCGCCCATTAAACCGATACCATTTACTAGAGACACAACGACTTGTACCCGCTGGATATTTTGATTTGGTTTAAAGGTACCATCGGGAAACCCAGAGAGAAATTGCCCCCGATAGGCTTGTTGAATTACAGCAAATGCCCAGAAGTCTTGGGGGACATCAGAAAAAATGATACCAGAGCGTTTCAGGGGTGGGCTGAAAGCTTTCACCAACAATGCAGCGTATTGTGCCCGTGTCATAGTTGCATCGGGTTTAAAGGTGCGATCGGGGAATCCAGAGACTATCCCTTGTCTAACTAATTCTTGAATAAACGAAGCAGCCCAATGTCCAGTAATGTCAGTTAATTCACCACCGGGTGTGGGTGTGGGAGTTGGTGTAGGAGTTGGTGTGGGAGTTGGTGTGGGTGTGGGTGTGGGTGTGGGTGTGGGTGTGGGTGTGGGTGTGGGTGTAGGAGTTGGTGTCGGACTGGGGTCAGGATTTTGATTATTAATTAACTCCACATTCCCGGAAACTTTCTGGGGATTCATTTGATTTCCCACAGCTACCAGTTTATTTGAGCTAATAGTTTGTAAATCAAATCTGCCATTGTATCGCAGTATATTTCCCCCTGGGTTACTTGTAGTACCCAAATCCGGGAGAGCATTAGAAATAACTGTTAAACCATCCTCAACGTTTCGTTCGCTAATATTATTTCGCAGTATCGGACGCGCATCACCTGCTATTACCATTCCCGAACGGTTTTCGGAAATTCTATTATCTATAAGTCTCGGCGATGCTGTATCACTAATAGCGATACCAAAACCTGTTTTAAAACAACTATTACCTTGAATTTGTCCTTGGGCATTTTTGGCAATTGAAATACCATTAGCAGCGTTGTCTGTAAACACATTATTAAGAATCGCGGGGTTAGCATCACCAGTGGCAAATACACCCTCGCGTTTACATTTAGTAAAGGTACAATTGGCAATGGTGGGGGCTGTGGATTCACACCAAACACCAGTACCACGATTAGCAGGATTCGTCACCGTCACACCCCGGATTTCGGCACGATTTTCCAGCAAAAATGTGACATTTTGACCAGCAAATGTGGGGCTAGCATACCTACCACTGCCTTCAACAATTATTGAACTACCTTTGTTGTTTTCGTTGCCTACAATTTTTACTCCAGCCGGAATAATCAACGGAAAAATTTCGCCGTTGGTAGCATTGTAATTTCCATCTGCTAGTTGAATGCTTGCGCCAGTTTGTGCTACCCTCAGTGCTTGGGTAATGGTTTTAAAAGGAGTAGATTGGCTACCATTAGCCGTATCATTACCAGTCGAGGGATTGATGTAAAAAGTTTGAGTCATATTGATGCTTTTAGTTGGGGATAGGCAAATTAATCTCAGGATTTTTGGTTTTAACGCAGACTGTAACTAAAAGATAGCCAGTTATCTGCTGACAATAATGGTTCTCCTACATCACAGTAAATGCAGAATTGTACCTAAATTAAGCTACAGATGCTGACCTGGATTTTACGGGAATTACTAAATTTTACTCTGGATGCTGGAAATGAGACTATAATTCGTTGATAAATTATTTATTTGTGTAAATCTCCTGTTTATCTGTGGTTCAATTTCACAAACAACAACTGATGCAAAAAGTTTCATCAGCAACCTAGTTTGTTTAATACTTAATTTGCAGCAATTGCAAGCATCGGGAGGTGAACCCTTCAAACACTCGTTACCAGGCTAGACTCTTGTCAAGTTATCAGTTGAACAAATCTCTTAAGAAACACACAGAGCAGGGTTGGAGGAGCAGTATATCAGGGAAGAAGGTATTTCTTAAGAGAAACCGAACTTCTAGAACTTGTAATTTGCATATAAATAGACCTATGAGCAAAAATCTGTTTTTTGCGTTCTTATTTGCGCCTTACGTGAGATAAAAAATTATTTATGCTCATAGGTCTAATTTTAATTAAAACCTATCAATTATTGATTATTTGGTAATTTTGTTCCACAAATTTTGCAAAAATTAGCATCAGCATCATGAGAAGCTAATCCACATCCTGGACAAATAATTTCTACCTGATTGGCAGTTTTTACCAAGCGCTTAATCAAATTACCTACTTGCCAAGGAATTATTGCAATCCCAGTTAAAATCATCAAAACTGTCAGCAAGCGACCTAATTCTGAAATGGGTGTTACGTCACCAAAGCCAACTGTTGTCATCGTGACAACTGAAAAATAAAAAGCATCTAAAAAAGTATTGAAACCCCTGGGATTAACAGGATGCTCTACTTGATAAATTAACCCTGAATATACAAAAATAATGGCAAATAAACTAAATAATATCTGTCCAAAACTTACTCTATCTTCAGTAGGAACACGACTAAATAAAAATTGTTTATCAAAATACCTGAGTAATCTTAAAATCCGGAATGAGCGTAATAACCGGATAAATTTAATGTCAATAATCCCTATAAAAAAAGGTAAAATAGCTATTAAATCTATTACCGAGTAAATATGAAAGATAAACTTTAGTTTATTTTGGGCACTCCAAAATCGCAATAAATACTCCCCTGTAAAAATTATCATGATAATTTTATCTAGAGTATCAATTTGGCTTGACAATGAACGCGGGAGTGGATAGGTCTGTGCCACAAAAATTCCGGAAGATAATAAAACCAAACCAGCAATTGTTAAATTAATCGCTATACCTAATGGCGTTTCCAAGTCTTTTAAGTAAAATTCTACTTTTGCTCGAACAGACATATATGTCATAATTTATAGCCTATATGATTTGTACTCTAACCCTCACCCCTTTCCCCTCTCCCACTTGGGAGAGGGGCTGTAAGAAATTTATCCGAATGATTTAGGCTTGCTATATATATGAATCAATGAGCAACATTAGCCGCAAATCCACTTTCATCATCAATTATGAACACAGAAATTAACCACGAATATTTTATGCACTTGGCTCTAGAAGAAGCAAAAAAAGGAGATGCTCCTTATGGTGCAGTTTTGGTCAAAAATAATCAAGTCGTTGCCCAAGCCTATAATACAGTTAAGCAAGATAATGATCCATCTGCCCATGCGGAAATTAATGTTATTCGTAGCCTCACAGCTAAGATTAAAAGTCCTTCTTTAGAAGGTTATACCATATATACTACTGGTGAGCCTTGCCCCATGTGCGCTACAGCTTGCGTTTGGGCTGGTATTTCCGAAATTGTATACGCTGTTTCCATTCAAGATTTAATAGCGGTAAATCAGTCTCAAATTAATATAACCTGTGAAGAAGTGATTGCCAAAAGTTTTAGGAATATAAAAGTAACTAAAGGTGTGTTACAAGCAGAATGTCTAGAATTATTTAAATAGCTATAGTAATTCTAAATTGCTGATAAATATTCCAGCTTTAGAGAATTAGATTTGAGATTTTCTCTTTAATCCAAAATCCCAAATCTAAAATCAAAAATTTTTTTTGTCACTCTAAATCACCTAAAAACGAATTAGCAAAAATCGCTGCTTGGGTGCGATCGCGTAAATTTAACCGCGTCAAGATATTAGTCACATGATTTTTAACCGTCCCTTCAGAAATAAATAATTCTTGAGCAATTTCCCGATTATTTGCACCTCTAGCAATTAACCGCAGTACCTCCTTTTCTCTGGGAGTAAGTTCATCAAAACCCGGTGGTGGAGGAGGAGAATTAATCGGTACAGTAGGTAGATATTGAATTAATAATTTTTTGACAATTCCCGGTCCCAATTGAGTGTAACCTTTGTGTAAAGCACGAATAGCAGCCGCTAACTCTTCTGAGGGAGTATCTTTCAGTAAATAACCCATTGCACCATACTTAATAGCTGCAGCCACATATTCATCATCATCAAAAGTTGTCAGGACTAAAATTTTGATGTTAGGAAAATTTTGAGTAATTTCTTTAGTTGCTGCAACGCCATCAACGACAGGCATTCTAATATCCATCAGTATAACATCAGGAGAGAGTTCCGGGATTAAATTAATGGCAACTTGTCCATTTTCAGCCTCTCCCACCACATCTAAATCTGATTCTAATTCTAATAAAGCACGCAATCCTTGACGTACTAAACTTTGGTCATCTACAACTAACACTTTAATCATCCTGATAACCTGGCTAATTAATGATATTTTCTGGAGGGTTCATATATTAAATTTTCCAATTTTTAATTGTTTGACAATTCCGTTAAGGGAATATCAGCCACAATCCGACATCCAGCCCCAGGGGCAGTGATAATCTTAAACTTCCCTCTTAATGCTAACACGCGATCGCGCATACTTTGCAACCCAAACCCCGTGGTGTTTTGCTCGATATTAAACCCCTTACCATTATCAGAAATTATTAACTGTAACCTAGTTGTATCGCTAGTTAAATCAATTGCAATTGCTGTAGCTTGTGCATGTTTGCAAATATTAGTTAAAGCTTCTTGAACAATTCTATAGATAGCAGTATTAGCTTCATTAGGTAGAGAATATAGCAAGTTTATGCGATAATCTGGCAACACACCAATTGCCCGACGGACATCTTCTGCTAAAACTGAAACTGCTTGTTCTAAAGACTGTCCTTGTAAGGAATAAGAGCGCATAGTCGAAACAGAATTACGTACATCTTGCAATGATTTAGAACCTAATTCCTTTGCCCTAGCTAAAAAATCTTTAGCTTTAGTAGGATTCGATTCCCACAGTTTCAAAGCCGTTTCTAATTGTAAATTTAAAGCAGTCAGAGAATGTCCCAAGGAATCATGAATTTCCCGCGCAATCCGGTTACGTTCTTGTAGTGTAGCTTGGTCTTCAATTCGCAGAGCATATTGCCGTAATTTTTCATTTGCAATTGCTAGCTTTTCTCTAATTTGGCGTTCGGCAATCATAGTATTCATCATCAGCAAAACAAATACTAGAGTTAAACCAAAAGACAACAGCAATAATAAGGGTACAAATTTGAATTTATCTTGTAAAAAAGGAGGGATAGGCGAACTATAAAAACGATTAACAATAGTAATTAAAAATGAAATAAATGATATAGCTGTTATTAATAACCTACCTGATAATTGAAATATTAAACAACTACGAATTATCAAAATAATATACAAAGCAGGGAAGAGTCTAATTTCTCTAAACCCGATGTTAAAATAATAAACACTACAAAGAAAAATTAACACGAATTCAACAGCAGTATAAACAATTTTATTGATTGGTCTAACCGTTGGTAATCTTAAACCCATTAATCCAAAAATAACTATAATCACAATTATCAATGGAAAAGAATTTTGCCACTCATAGAATAATAAATGCCGTCGCGGAGGTATAACCGCTGTCAAAGCATTAATTGCTAATAATATCCACTCTAAATAAAGCAGAAACCGAAAAGGATGATTTTTAAATTGAATTGGGCAACGCATAGTATTGTATGTTTGTTGGTGAGAATTTATGATAAATAAATAATTAATATAAAATTAATTCGGCAAATATTCAAAGATACTTTGATAAATATTGTTGGGTATATGGTTTACATCTATCAGTGCTTATACTACTAGACAAGTGTATTTAGTCATATTTACTACATGACTAAAGTCATGCTCGGATTCATGACTTTCTGCTCATGTGTTCTTGCAGTTGACTTTCCTATGATGAAGCCATCAAATACAAAACTTCTGGAGGAAGTGAACATGAAACGTCAATGGATGCCAATTTTAGCAGCAGTAATTACCGTTGGCTTAAGTGCAACTCCCATGCTAGTCCAAGCACAAGACACGACAACCCCTCCGGCTCGTGGTGAGTTCAAAGAAAGAATGGCAGAGCGTCTAAATCTCACCCAGGCACAAAAAGACCAACTCAAACAAATCCGTGAAAATACTCGTTCGCAAATCGACACAGTACTCACAGAAGAGCAACGGCAAAAACTTCAAGCTGCTAAACAAGCAGGTGGACGTCGCCGGGGTGTATGGGCTTCTTTAAATCTTACCCAAGAACAGAAAGACCAAATCAAGGCAATTAGGCAGTCTGCCAAAGAACAAATGAAAAACGTCCTGACTGCCGAACAGCAGGCACAATTAGAGCAAATGATGAAAAATAGACGCGGACGCTGGCAGAAACGTCAATCTCAATAGTTAATAGTCATTAGTCATTAGTCATTAGTCATTAGTCATGGATAGACAAGAGGTTTACCAATAAATATTTACTAAAATACCTCGTTAATTAGTCCTTTGTAATGCTAGTGATTATTGACTAATTGAGAAGTGGGCAATAATGCCCACTTGTTTGGCAAATTTAATATTAATTATCATGCAACTATTTATCGATTCTCCTCATCCTACTTCCCGTGTGCAACAGTTTTTAGATGCGATAGATAAAATATCAGTAGTACGAGGAAAAAGTGTTCCACCAATTGTCAACATAGAAAAATTACGTTCCCTTCCTCCTGGTAGTTTTGGTAAAGCTTGGGCAGATTTTCTGGACACAAATAATCTCCAACCCTTCACCACTGGAGCGCGACGCAAACAACTTCATGATGGTGTTCATGTCATCACAGGTTATGGAACTGACCCTATCGGGGAAGCAGAAGTGCAAGCCTTTTTACTAGGAGCAAAATTTCACTTCATGCACGTTGCTTTAGGGTTAGGACTGTTGCGAATTATCTCCAAACATCATCAGTATCGACAAAATTTTAGTTGGAATAGACTCTATTGTGCATACCAACGTGGTCTTCACTCCCACTTCAACCCCGACACCTGGCAACCAGAACACCTCTGGCATTTACCTTTAGCAGAAGTCCAATGCATATTTTTAGTCAATAGTCAATAGTCATTAGTCATTAGTCATTAGTCATTAGTCATTAGTCATTAGTCATTAGTCATTAGTTTCCCATGCCCAATGCCCAATGCCCAATGCCCAATGCCCCATGCCCCATGCCCAATCCCCCATGCCGGTATTTGTGAACCAGATTAAATCGGCTAAGATATCAAGGCACACGTGAACTGTAACAGAATAGGGAAACCCAGTGCAATTCTGGGGCTGTGCCGCAGCTGTAAACAAGCAACTGTCTTGTCAGCCAGAAAGCCTATCTGTTATCCGCTCACTATAATTTCCTGCGTTGCACGGGAAAGGAGCTTTAACCCAGAATGGCGATTGTTAACCAAGCTAATCTAACTCATCTGGAGTCTGCATCTACTGTGAACGTGGAATTACCACCCTTGCCAATGCAGCGTCCGTTGTTGATGATTGGTCATGGCACCAGAGATACTGACGGTAGGCAAGCACTGTTAGATTTTGCCTCATCTTATCAAGCTTTAGATACATCCCGTCCCGTATTACCTTGTTTTCTAGAACTCACGGGTCCGACAATTGCAGAAGGTGTTGACCAGTGTGTGGAAAAAGGATACACAGATATCTCTGTGTTGCCAATTTTGCTATTTGCTGCACGGCACAATAAATTTGATGTCACCAATGAACTAGACCGTGCTAGAGCTAGACATCCCCATCTGAAGTTTCACTATGGGCGTCATTTTGGGATTACCCCTGGGATTGTCGAACTGTGGCGATCGCGCTTAGCAGAACTCGACAAGCCAGAATACAACCCCCAACAAATCGAACGTCAAGACACAGTACTATTGTTTGTCGGACGTGGTTCCAGCGACCCCGACGCTAACGGTGATGTCTACAAATTGGCTCGCATCATGTGGGAAGGTAGCGGCTACTCCACCGTCGAAACCTGCTTTATTGGCATTACCCACCCCCGCCTCGAAGACGGCTTCCGTCGCGCTCGTCTCTACGAACCCAAGCGCATTATTGTATTACCATATTTCCTGTTCACCGGCGCCCTGGTGAAAAAAATCTTTACCATTTCCCAGGAACAGCAACAACAATATCCCCAAATTTCCATAACTTGTCTACCAGAAATGGGTTTGCATCCCCAACTATTCTCCGTCCTCCGGGAACGAGAAATTGAAACCCAACTGGGACAGGTGCAGATGAATTGCGAAATGTGCAAATTCCGCCTAGCAGCAGTGAATGGTAACACTCACTCCCACGACCACCATCATCATCACGGTCACTCCCACGACCACCATCACCACCACGGTCATTCCCACGACCATTCCCATCCCCCCGTTGACCCCTACGCCAATTTAGAGCAATATCACCAAAGAATTTGGCAAGCACCGTAACAATTTTGGATTTTAGATTGGGGATTTTGGATTAATCTAAAATCTAAAATCTAAA
Organism: Nostocaceae cyanobacterium; assembly: GCA_035285345.1. GTDB lineage: Bacteria > Cyanobacteriota > Cyanobacteriia > Cyanobacteriales > Nostocaceae > JAYKJH01. The sequence goes on from JAYKJH010000150.1 coordinate 46,682, forward strand.
ATCTACAATTCCCATGTCCAAAGAATTTACTATTGGTGAAAAAGTCCGCGTCGTAGCAATGCCACCCTATGTCAAAACCGCTGACCCTATGCCTATGCTACGCCCCCCCGAAGTGATTAAACTAGAGGAAGAGGGTATAGTAATTGACCGCCGTCCTGGAGGATATTGGGGAGTACGTTTTGCTAGGGGAGCATTTCTCCTAGATAGTCAGTACATTGAATCCGTAGAACAACATACTTCTAAACCTGAGCAGCAGTAAGCCATTAGCTAGTCCTGGATTGTAAACTTATGTTAAGTAATAATTCCGGTCTGCAACATGATATCCCGCCGCTCTTTTTTCAGTATTCTCTTTGCTAGCTGCTTCGCTATCTTGGGTTGGTTGAATTTTGCTCCCACTGCACAGGCGTTAGGTGGTAAACTGCCTCCAGTGAATCAACCCGCACCCCAGTTCACCCTGCCAACTAACACTGGTGATGGAGATATTTCTCTTTCTGACTACCAGGGTAAGTGGGTAGTTCTCTACTTTTATCCCAAAGACTTCACCTCTGGTTGCACCATCGAAGCGCGTCGCTTCCAGCAAGACTTACCCCAATATTTAGCAAAAAACACTGAGATTATTGGTGTAAGTGCTGACGATATTGATTCCCACGCCGAATTTTGTGATTCGGAAGGGCTAAAATTTCCCCTGTTAGCTGACACCACTGGTGAAGTAAGCAAAGCTTATGGTTCGTGGATGAGCTTTTTCTCCATGCGCCACACCTTCATTATTGACCCCAATGGCATCCTAAAGGAAACTTTTGTGAAAGTTAACCCCGCTATCCACAGCACTGAAGTGTTAGCGCGGCTGGAAGAATTGCAACAAGCGGCTTCATAAATTGGGAATAGGGCATTGGGCATTGGGCATTGTGTAATTAAATTAGATAAATCAACTCCCATTACCGATTACCGATTACCCATTACCGATTACCCATTACCCAATCCTCAGCCTCCGGGTGTCTCACTTGGAGGCTTTGGTTTTTGACGGGCAACCATACCACAGCTACATTTAAATTAGTACCTCAAAACTCAGTCAGGGTGGGGAAACCCCACTCCTATAGGGCTGTTGCACTTCTAAAGGACGGCGTGCTGTCAATAACCCCACCTTACTTCGTTGAAGGTGGGGCTTGTAAGAGCCAAATCTTACGTGTTTGACTAGCCCACTGAGACACAACTTGGTACGCACTGCCAGATACTTCCCCAGTCTGGTTTATCTGCAAGACTGTTTGGTCGGTCGTTGGGAAAGCCAAGTCATCTTAGTTGTGTTGGGCGAGGGGACGCGCACACTTTACTCGGAGGTTTATCACCATGTTACGAGTACCAGTATTAACGCCGTCAGGCAAACCATTAATGCCAACCAAGGCTAGTAGGGCGCGTCGTTGGCTTAAAGAAGGAAAAGCGCGGGTTGTGTACAACGACCTCGGTATTTTTCAAGTCCAATTAATCAGATGCCCTAGAACTCGAAACACACAACCTATTGCTATAGGCGTTGACCCCGGAAAGCTATACACAGGTGTAGGCGTCCAATCATCACGTAGTACCCTGTGGATGGCTCACCTACAATTACCGTTCAAAACCGTTACCGAACGGATGTCCCAACGTGCCATGATGCGACGCTCCCGCAGGGGAAGGCGGATTAACCGCAAATTACCTTATAACCAACGCGCCCATCGTCAAGTCAGATTTGATAACCGCCGACAAAACAAGTTGCCTCCCAGTATCCGAGCTAACCGCCAACTGGAATTGAGAGTTGTCAAAGAATTAGCTGCTATTTACCCCGTCAGTGATGTTGCTTATGAAATTGTCAAAGCTTCGGGGGACAAAGGCTTTAGTCCTGTGATGGTAGGGCAATTTTGGCAGTTGGAGAATCTGAAAGCTTACGGCACGGTACACCAAATTGAAGGTTGGGAAACTGCAAGTATCCGTAGACAGCTAGGTTTAAAGGCGCAGAAACATTCAAAGGGTGATGCGATACCTGCTACCCATGCGGTAGATGGTGTTGCCCTAGCTTGCAGTAATTTCATTCAGTACGGTATCACCTCTATTCATTCAATGAGGTGGAAAGGTGACGTAACCGTAACACCTGCACCCTTTGCTGTTATCCGCCGTCCACCCATATCACGCCGTCAACTTCACCTAATGGTTCCCTCAAAGGGTGGAGTTAGGCGAAAATACGGAGGTACTGTGACGCGGCATGGGTTTAGAAAAGGTGATTTTGTTGTGGCTACTCAGGGAAACAAAACCTATCAAGGTTGGGTGAGTGGCGACACTGAGAAACAAGTTTCTGCCTCTGACCAAAACTGGAAGCGGCTTGGTCAGTTCAGTAAAAACAAAGTGCAGTTGGTACAGCGAAGCACGGGACTAATCGTGCTGCCAACTAAGAGACTGTCTAATTTACTGGCATCGAACCAGTAAATTAGACCTCAATACCCTCCCCGACCTGCTTCGCGCTCGGTCGGGGTATCTCGGAGAAAACGATGAATTGGGAACCGGAAACCACTACCTCGACAACTCGTAAAACCATAGAATTTGCTCCGCCTGCGAGTCGCAACCCTCTGGTATTGCTGCGAGATACGGAAGCCTTGCTGCGGAAGCCAACGGTAGCCACCCTGACGCCAATTTTACCAGCAAAACTAAGTAATAACTTGCAGCAAGCCTCCTCGGTGGCGGATGAATCCCTGAATGAACTGGCCGAAATTGACCTAGAGGAAATTAGCGACTGGGAACTGCGACCGGCAAGAATTAGAATTGGACTGAGTTTTGTGGGCTTTGGAGCGTTGATGATAGTCCTGCTGCTGTTATATCTCAAGACACTGCATCCAGAACTCAGCCCGGTACAGCAAATTCAGGCATACTGGTATCAATATATTTGGTTTGTCTGCTTTGGTGTAGCAGGGATGTTTATCCTCGGTCGCGAAGCAATGCGTTCTGGTAGTCAATAACTTCCCTTAACTGGCAAACCCACCTACGTCCCCAATCCCCATGTATGGATATCTTAATTGTTGAGGATGAACCGGAAATTGCTCAGTTGCTGCAACTGGCTTTAGAAAAAGAAGGATTTAGCTGTCGCATGAGTCGTGATGGTTTAAGCGCTTTGCAGATGTTTCAACAGCAGTCACCGGATTTAATCATCCTAGACTTAATGATTCCGGGGTTAGATGGCTTGGAAGTCTGCGCTAGAATTCGCCAGAAACCAGGAACAAAAGACCCTTATATTATGATGCTCACCGCTAAAGGTGAGGAAATTGACCGTGTGATTGGCTTGTCTACGGGTGCGGATGACTATATGGTCAAACCCTTTAGTCCTAGGGAGTTAGTTGCTAGAGTGAGGGCACTCTTGCGGCGGAGTTTGCGTCAAGGCGGACAGCATCAAGCCTATCGTACCCAACATTTTACAATTGATGTCGAGCAGCGGACAGCCAGCCGCCAGTTAGATTCTGGTCAATCAGAAGACCTTGATTTAACTACCTTAGAATTTAACCTCTTAAGTACCTTTGTCAGCAACCCTGGAAGAGTTTGGAACCGCACCCAACTAATTGATAAACTCTGGGGTGATGATTTTTATGGTGATGAGCGAGTGGTAGATACCCATGTAGCTCGCTTGCGGAAGAAAATCGAAACAGACCACGCTAATCCCACTTTTATTAAAACTGTGGTGGGGGTTGGCTATAAATTTGAAGATGCACCTGGGACCTAAACTTATGAAAATGGGCTTGCGAACTCGCCTATTTTTCTCCCACCTAGTCGTGATGATAGTGGGGGTATTGAGTTTAGCTGTTGTTAGCAGAGTTTCTTCACCCCGGTTTTTTGTCTACCACTTAGAACATCTGGAAGATCAGGGGTTCGACTTAGTAGATGTCCGCACCGAATTGGTTGCTGGTTTTGAAACTGCTTGGCGACGCAGCACTTTCTGGTCGGTGTTAGTCGGTGCAACGGCTGCTGGTGGCTTGAGTTACTGGGTGTCCCGACGAATTATGCAGCGCTTGTCGGAGATGGAGGAAATCACCCAAAAATTTGCGGCGGGTGAGTTACATGCACGTCTCCCTAGCAGTGAAATTCCGGAACTTAACCGCTTGGGTGCCAGCTTCAACCGCATGGCTGCAAGTCTCGAAGGTGTGGAAGTCCGGCGCCGGGAACTGATTGGTGATATGACCCACGAACTCCGCACACCCTTAACTGTCGTGCGCGGATACTTAGAGGAACTTGGTGACGGTTCCATTGAAGCATCTCCGGAAATTTATCGACGACTCATCAAAGAAACCAAGCGTCTAGAGAGGTTAGTTAATGATTTACAAGAACTCTCCAAGGCTGAGGCTGGTTATCTGCCGATTAATCTCCAGCGGGTGAATCTGTGTCCATTACTAGAGTCCTTGGTAGAAAAATTTTCCGACCAACTGCTAGAAGATGGTCCGGTTATACACTTGCAATGTCCGTCCCCATTACCCTATGCCTTGGCGGATATTGACCGCACAGAACAGATATTAGTAAATTTGCTGAGTAATGCTGTACGATACACTACCGATGGTTTAATTACCCTGCGTGTGTGGGTGGAATCCAAGAAATTATGGATAGCAGTGATTGATACAGGTATTGGGATTGCTGCGTCAGATTTACCCCACGTCTTTGAGCGTTTCTGGCGTGCTGACCAATCCCGCACCCGCAATTCTGGAGGTAGTGGTATTGGTTTAGCTATCTCTCGTCGGTTGGTGGAATTGCAAGGTGGTCAGATGGAAGTCGAAAGTGAACTTGGTGTTGGTAGTACGTTTCGGTTTTTTCTGCCTTTAGCTTGACTGCTGATAATTTACCGCCGACAAATCTATACAAGTAATTGACACAAGCCGGTAACATCTGCGTAATATCGACTTGTTAGGTTGAGGCTATCTCATCTGAGATGAAATTAAGGATTGGGGTTTCAGGGCTGGAGACTGGGACAAGCTAAAAACAATCCCGTCCTGCCCCCCTTCCTCTGTACTCCTTCCCTTGTCCCTCACGTGCAACTATGCCTCCTTTTATCTTGGCTGCATTTTTAATCAGCACCCTGACTTTCTTTGGTTTCGCGGCGATCGCTTACCTATTTCCGGTACAAAAAAGCTAACAATTAGTCGTCAACCAATGGCACAGACCAAGTGATTGGTTCGTTCCACTTCATTGCACTCGCTTTTGGGCGATCGCCCCATCTGGGCGGGTAAAATCAAGCCTAATGCACCCCCAAGGTGGATTAACAGCAAAGCCAGAAGCTAGGATGCGATCGCAATCTATGCCTCCCAACCAACCTAACCACCATTTTGCTGCCTGAGTTGCTCAAACAACTCTTGAATGGATAAAACGGGTATAGGTGAACTCAAAAACCCTTGATCATCACGGGTTACAATCGCTTCCAATCCTTGAGCAACCGCACTAAAAATTTGAACAGCATCTTCAAAATCAGGCAACCTAGAGTTGAAAGCTGATTCCAGAACGACTCGATCAACCGGACAGATCATCATGACAGTCAGTGTTTCTGAGACTGCTTGCCGCGCTTGCTCAATACTCCGGGTGTGCCTACGTGAGATGTAGAAAATATCCGTTAAGGTTGTCGCTGTAACATAGCCAACAACTTCCCCTACATCGAGCGCCTGAAATAGCAGTTCTGCATCTTGGAAAAAAGGTTCTCGCTGCAACAGGTAATCCAAGATAATGTTAGTATCAATTAAGACGTTCACTGAAGGTATTTCTCCACCCGTCGCGCTTCCAGCATCGCAGCCACTTCTTCATCAGTTGGTGCAGGTTGGTCTGCTTTTAACAAACCTCGCATCCGCCGAATCGCACCAGAACGGTTCGATTGAGAAACTGGACTACTTTGCAAGGATTCAATGATGATCGAGATCAGCGCCAGGCGATCGCTAGGTGATAACTTGAGAACCTGTGCTTTTAGTTCTTGTGATAACATAGACGGCTCTTATACTCGAAGGGATCTACCATCTAGTATGAACTTGGGCTGTGCAGTTATTTGAGACTAAATTAACATATTGGTACCGCACAGAAGAAACCTACGTTTAATGGATTCGTCGCTACATCTTTTTTCACCCTGTGAATGTAAAAGTTGGGTTAAAGTCCTGTAGGGTGTGTTGCGAAGCGTAACGCACCGCTTTTGTGGGAATGGTGGGTTACGACGCGGATTGAAACAGATTGATTTTTCCGAACAATTATCGCCGCGTCTAACCCACCCTACTACTATTGGTTTTCTATATCTGTTGATAAAGCCAGAGCAGAAGGCAAAAAAAAGACATATTCTGATAATTTTTGATTGGGGATGCTTCCTGTAGGAATATTTCCCGTTGCTGTGGCTTTTCCTTCTTCAAGCAGTCTGGAATTGTCCTTGCCCTGTCCAGATGTAGGTAGAAAATAAACCCCCTGTTGGCTGACACGCCAGGTATTGCCGAAATCTTTCGGATGGTAGGAATCTCCCCAATGAGATGGGAGTGCCAGAAGTAGATGCTTTTTTTAGCTATTTAGAGATGCAACATCTGGTGCTAATGGACACATTGTACTCTAAACTACTTAGAGATGCAAGAGGGGGTGGCAGTAGAAACACTGTACTCTAAACTCCCTGGAAGTATTATCTGCGCTCCGCGCACCAAACAAAAAACCCCCACCAGCCGCCGATGTCAACATTGGCTCAGTAATCAAAGAAGCTAACTATAGATACCTTACCGCTCATAAATGTCTTGACAAAGCTACCCAATAGTAGACACAGTTAGACATCTACGTTGGTAATTTTAGTCCAAAGTTCTAAAACTACAGGGATAAACGGCAATCCCACTATCCCATCCATAAAGTTTGGGATTACTTTACGAGCTATATTTAAGCTGCCATTAGTATCAGCATTGATTGTTAGACCAGTCGAAGTTTTGTATAGACCACGTTTAATTCTTTTGCCACTAAAAACAGGCTGTTGCTCTGATTTATGATGAAAAACTGGCAAATTATCGCTATCTAAAGCACTAGCAATACTTGTATAACTTTCTTCAGTCAAGACAACTTCAATACCGGCTAACCGTGCTTTATAGGTTAACAGGTTAATCAATTTAGCGTGAGGAATTTTGGTGAATTCTTGATTATTATTCTTGCCAATATTGATGTCTTGCTTCCATCCTTGATTGTTGCCGATAATTAACTTACTAATCTCATTCAAGACACACCAGTCAATTACTCGGCGACTGACGGTATGAAGATAGTTATCAATCCTTCTATTACGCTTGCTGTTTAGTTCTTTGACCTGCCTGGTCGCTGTAATTGATTGTGATGAAGCGACTCGTTTATTGAAGAATTGGTTAATACTTTTTAAGGGTCTACCATTAATCACTCATGGGTCTAATACCTGGATGATTGGATGTTATAGCCATTAAATTGTTTAAACCAAGGTCTACCCCAGCAACGTATTTACCTGTAGATTTAACAGGTTCATCAACTGTGTAAACAACTTCAATAACGTAATGATTAAGTTTAGGAACAATCCGTACTTGCTCTACGTTTTTTACTTGGGTATTCAACTCAATATTGGTTTGAGAAAGCTTGACAATTTTTTTAGCTAAAGCAGGTTTTGAGAGAGCATCTATCGGATAGATAACAACATTTCTCCCACGTTCTTTATGTTTATATCTAGGTATTTTTGGTTTACCTAAATACTTCTGGGGATGTTTTGACCAATCTTTTAATGCTGCTAGCCAACTTTTCCATACTTCAGAAACTCTACGAACTATTTGCTTACTAACCTTAGTTGGCAGATATCGATAAGCTTCTAGATTTTTAGTTTGGTGGTAGATATCAATTGAATTGTAGTATTTCTTAGTTGCAAAGAAATATTGACGTTGTACATAATTAGCCGCGTTGTATAAATGTTTAGACTGGAATGCCAAGTAATCGCACTCTTTCCAATACTTATGTTGTCGGCTAATTAAATGTTTCTCCACCAATTGCATTTGCTCGACCTTTGCAAATGTGTAATAATCTTATGATACTCATATATGATAAGGGTAGTCAATATGGCTGGTAAAAAAATCTATAACGAGCCAAAACGTAGATTTACTATGACTTTGACAGAAACCGCTATTCGGTGGCTGTCAGAAAAACAGCAAGAAATTAACGCCAATAGTCTGAGTGATGTGATCGAGCGTATGGCACGCTTAAAGCTCCCCAAAAAATCCCACAATGGGTAGCTTTGTCTAAAAATTAAATTACAGTTTCTCACCCCTGATGTAAATTTAAAGATTCGATATTGAAATGCCAGTATATTCGCAGCTTGATATAACCTTTGTTAAGAATAGTGACATAACCATAAACCAAGGTATATTTTCTGTATGGATAACCTGACAAATCAACCACCACATCACGTAGTCATCGTTGGGGGAGGGTTTGGTGGACTTTATGCAGCCAAAGCACTGGCTAATGCACCAGTCAATATTACCCTGATTGACAAGCGCAACTTTCACCTGTTCCAGCCCCTACTATACCAAGTAGCAACCGGCAGTCTTTCTCCGGCTGATATTTCCTCGCCGTTGCGTTCCGTACTCAGCAAAAGCAAGAACACCCAGGTGTTGATGGGGGAAGTGCAGGATATCGATCCACAAGCACAAAAAGTTATCTTGAAGGGTGAAGCAATACCCTACGATACCCTAATTCTGGCGACAGGAGCCAAGCATTCCTATTTTGGTAAAGACCAATGGGAAGATGTCGCACCGGGCTTAAAAACCGTAGAAGACGCCTTAGAAATGCGTCGTCGCATCTTTGTGGCCTTTGAAGCTGCAGAGAAGGAAACTGACCCAGCCAAACGGCGGGCTTTGTTAACTTTTGTTATCGTCGGTGGCGGTCCGACTGGTGTAGAGTTAGCCGGTGCGATCGCAGAACTGGCATTTCATACCCTCAAAGAAGATTTCCGCAAAATTGATACCTCAGAGGCACAAGTTATACTTCTCGAAGGTTTGGAGAGAATTTTACCTCCCTACTCTCCCGAATTATCCGCACAAGCAGAAGCATCATTGCAACGGCTAGGGGTGACTGTAAAAACCAAGACATTAGTAACAAATATTGAAGGTGATATTGTCACAACCAAGTCAGGTGATCGAGTCGAACAAATCGCAGCAAACACTGTATTATGGGCAGCAGGAGTGAAAGCTTCACCCCTAGGCAGAGTTCTCACAGAACGCACTGGTGCCGAATTGGATCGGGCTGGACGAGTTGTGGTCGAACCAAACTTGAGCGTTAAAGGATATCCGAATATTTTTGTGATTGGTGACTTAGCAAGTTTCTCCCATCAAAACGGTAAACCCTTACCGGCAGTTGCGCCAGTTGCTATGCAACAAGGAGAATATGTTGCTAAGCTGATTCAAAAGCAATTCGCTGGGAAAACTTTGCCCCCCTTTAATTACATTGACCTAGGTAGTTTAGCAGTAATTGGACAAAATGCTGCGGTTGTAGACTTGAAGTTTCTCAAGTTTGGCGGTTTCTTCGCTTGGTTATTTTGGTTGTTCATCCACATCTACTACCTAATTGAATTTGATAACAAACTGGTAGTCATGATTCAGTGGTTTTGGAACTATTTCACTCGCAAACGCGGCGCTAGATTGATTACAGGTGAAGAATCTGAAGCTGAAATAATCTCCAGGCAATTATTACACAAAGCGTGAATAATCAATCATTATTTAATATATAAACGTCCGCTCAACTGGACGTTTTTTTGTTAGTAAATAACATAACGGTAAACAACTTTATTGTCATCTTCGCTTTCTTTGAGAAGTAGCAGATAAAAAGCCATGATTAATTTTCTCCTTTACTGCCTTAACTGACATCTTACACCACGAGAGGTATAACCTCCCGGTACTGCTTCCCAGGCTGAGCCTGGGAAACAGAAACACTCTTTTGTCACTCTAGTGCGTAAGTTCTATATTTAAATTTATTATCTACCAACCCCTATCCTTTTCTAAATCAGCAATCACCTTTTCCATATACCATTCCTCCGACCTTCCTGGATAATAAAACTGCGCTTGGTCAATCAATCTTTGAGCGATTTCCCAATAACCACCCACTAAACGCAACAATCGCTGACGCAGAATATTATTCGTTGCTTTTCTACTATCTGGACTAGGTGATTGGATTTTCTTCAAACTATCTAAGACTTTTTGGTAATTATCCCAATCTTCTTTTTCACAAAAAATACTTGCCGCTTTTTGATAATCTTGCACCGCACTGTGCATTTCTTCAATATGGGCGTTCGCTAGCCCGCGATTGTAATAAGCTTGGGCATCATCAGGATTAATTTCTAAGGCTTTGCTATAGTCTTTAATTGCTCCAAAATAATTACCCATTGACCGATGGGCATTACCTCTAGCAACATACAAAAGTGCATCCTGGGGTTGGATTTGTAATGCTTGGTTGAAATCAGCCAGCGCTCCTTGGTAATCTCCTAATTGAGAACGCGCTCTAGCTCGGTTACGATAAACTACAGAATCTTGAAAATTCCAGCGAAGGGCTTGATTAAAGTCAGAAATTGCATCCCGATAATTCCCCATCTTGCAACGCACTACCCCACGACAGCAGTAAGCGCGTCCATCATTTGGATCTGCTTGTAAAACCCAGTTTAAATCATCCAAAGCTTGGCGAGTGTCTCCTTTTTCTGCTAAGTCCAACAATCTAGTAAAGTATTCCGCCTCGGAGATAATTGGTGTATTTTTGATAGTAGGTTGTACAACGGGAACGGGTTGAGGTTTTGGTTGTAATTCTTTAATCTTTTCCAGACAAAGGCGACAGTTTTCTTTATCTTTTTGCTCTAAAAATAATTCTGCGGCTTTCTTGAAGCTAGCAATAGCCTCTGAAATTGAACCCTGTTTGCGTCGCACTATCCCCCGGAGATTATAAGCTGCAGCATGTTTGGGATTGAGGCTAATAGTTTTATCCACATCACTCAGGGCACCAGGAAGATTTTTCAGCGCTAACCTTGCTAAAGCACGACAATAATAAGCTTCTACACTCTGGGGATTCAGCTTGATGGCTTCGGTGTAATCAGAAACTGAGGTGTGAATAGCACCTGAATCGTAGTAAGCTAAACCTCGTTGCACGTAAGTATCGGCGAAGTAAGGGTCTTGCTGAATAGCGGCGGTAAATTCTTCAATAGCACCAGAGTAGTCTTTTTGCCTAGCTTTTTCCAATCCCCGATTGTAGCGTTCTTGATTCATGGTGGTTTATGGATAGGTTGCGGTGGTCAGTGCGGGTTTATCCCCATATTTACGATGCTAACGAAAAGGGAGGGAAACTCCACTCTATTTGTAATTAATCAACGTGATTGTGTCTAATTTCGGATTCTCATTTTCATGGTTAATTAATCTCAAATCCGGGCAGAATATGGCAAAACATTAATGCAAGTCTGCATCCCACACACCTATATATATATGATCGCGGTCATTGCGTTGAATCACACCTTCTAAATCACCAAGTCTAAATGTATATTTATTAGACTGACGTTGATAGACTTTTTCCAATCCTTGGTTAATTTCTGTGCTGCTATCACCGCCTAGCATTTGCTGTAATGTATTTTCCATTACCTCTGATTCTATAGATGGGGCAAAAGCTACCTCTGTTTGCCGCAACAGGCCAGTCTTACGGTCAAATAAGTAACCTAAGTCTATGGTGTTAGGCTTGTAATTATACAGGTAAGCACGGGTATTCCATAAACCTCTGGAAATCTTAGCAGGATTCCCTAACTTAGCTTTGATGGTACTTTCAGCAGTGCCGGTAGGAAATGCGGGAACGCTGCTACTGGTGGAATGACTGGGGGTGGGAGGGGGATTTTCTGTTTGCGATGTGCTTGATTCCTCTGGGGGTGGAGAAGTTTCTGGAATTGCTGAGGTTATTTCTGGTGGTGTGGAAATCTCTGGGGGGAGTGAAGCTTCCCCAACACCAGATGCAATTTCTGCTGGTGGTGCTACAGCAACAGTAGGTGGGGGAGTTTCCTCCTGGACGGTGGGGTTCTCCTCAAAAGGAGGAGATGTCACAGTGGCGGAGTGACGTCCATCACTGACTGGTGTATCCGGGGATGGAACAGGTGCTGGGGGAGAATCAGGTAAGCTGCTAGGCTCAGGAGATGCAACGATATTTTCAGGTTTTGCTACGGCGGTAATCGCTGCTTCTGGACGTGACTTGTGGGTCAGACCGGCGATGAACACTGTCCCAACCAAACCCAGTGCGATCGCACTACTAATCACCCACGGCTGATACCAGTTGTTTTGAGTCTGAGGGGCAGGAATATAGGGCTTGTTGGAGGATTGAGGCTGGGGTTGTGGTTTCTGGGTGAGAGGAGTAGTCTGTGAGCGATGAACATAGGATTGAGTCGCTGGTGTCCCCCTAGTTGCATAACCACCAGAGTATCCAGTGTCTAAAGCTTGCAGCATTTCCCTAGCGCTATGGTAGCGATCGCTGGCTTGAGGTTGAGTAGCCCTGTTGAGTACCATCGCTAAGTTGGGGGACAGACCACGAGTATATTGCTGCCACAACAATTCCCCGGTGTGGGGATTAGATGGTATTTTTGATGGATGTTTACCTGTAAGTAGATAAATCGCCGTCAAGCCTAAACTGTAGATATCTGTGGCGTAGATCGGGCGTCCGACGGCTTGTTCACTAGGCATAAACCCAGGAGTACCAATCACAATTGATTGGGAGTTATGGCTGGGGGAATGCACCAGAGAAACCATTGTTTCTTTGACTGCACCGAAATCTATTAATACCGGCTTACCATCACTGGCACGGAGAATAATGTTTTCTGGCTTGATATCGCGGTGGATGATGCCTTTGCTATGCACGTAGTTTAAGATCGGCAGCAAGCTCAGCACTATTTCTCGCACACTAGTTTCGCTCAAAGCTCCCTGGGTTTGGACAATCTTGGCAAGAGTTTGACCGTGAATCCATTCTTGAACAAGATAAAACTGACCATTCTCAGAAAAATAAGCATAGAGATTGGGAATTTGGTCGCTACCTTCACCCAGATACTCTAAAATCGCCGCTTCCCTTTGAAACCGCTGTTGTACCAGTTGATATACCTGCGGGTCATTTGTGACTGGCTTGAGTTGCTTCATCACACACCGCCGCCGGGATGGCATATGGGTATCTTCTACCAGGAAAGTTTCCCCAAACCCACCGGCACCAATTACCTGGATAATTTGATAGCGATTGTTCAGCAGCTTTGTCATAGGATGTTCACGTGCGAGGGCACTTTCCAAATTTATAACAACTGCCGAACAATAAACGTATGATGGAAAGCAACATTGCTCAATTTCCGTGAAATATAGATATATTTACAACAACTTTATTAAGTATTTTCGCTATTTTAAATCCAATAATCCCTCTTCTTTGAGTTTGGGATTGAAACGCAATTGCATTTGTAAACCCCGCTGCTGTAACACTGCTAAAATCTCTGATTCTACCCGCCGGGCGACATTTTTGAGGACTTTAGTTTGCCCTATTTCCTCGATTTGATGCTCATAGTTTACCTTTTCTTCTGGCGTCATTACTGCTTTGGCGTCGATGGGCTGTGTCCATTTTTCTTTGTCATCCTTATTACCAGACGGAACAGTACCGTTTTCTTCTATCCAGCCCTTTTCTATGCTTTCTAGAACTGCACGGCTGGGTTTGTCTATGGTTTGGACTTTCACCCAGTAGCAGTTGTGCGGCTGACGTACTAAATGCTGCTTGAGGCTGAGATAAACATCGCGGGAATAACCCACAAATTGCAGTACTTTCTCTTGGTCAAAAATGGCATAAACTCCGATTTTTCCCTGGTATTGTTCGGGTAATTCCCCGTTTTCGTCAATGTAGGGAATGTATTCTAAGGCAGATAGTGAGGTGGTTTGAGCAGTCATCAAAAATGGGTAATGGGTAATGGGTAATGGGAAAAACAATTAGCAATTAGCTTTTACGGTAATTTTGAACGATTCTCTGAGCCATCTTACGTATAAGTGCTGGAACAATTCACGGAGATTTTTTCCCTAGGATTCAGACTAGGGGATTGGGCGATCGCTTGTCAGCCACATCAGCAAGGTTTCCAGGTTAAGAATCTTGAAGGGCTGTATTGATTATTTTCCGTAGGTAACAATGTTCCTCGACCACGACTACACCACACAACAAACCTTCAAAAAGGAATATCAAACAACAAATCCTGACTTCCTGGAAGATAACGGGGATTTTCTGGATCATCCCCCCACCGCAAAGGATTTTCCACAATGTATTGCCGAATGTTATCCAAAGATTTCTCATCCCGACCGACGTGTTCATAATAATTGCGTTGCCAAATTGATTGTCCTTTCGTATTCCAGATAGTATTAATACGGTAACTAACAGCACTTTTATAACTACCAACTACAGTAGGAATAGAACCCCGCACAGGCTTACCAAACTGTTCTTTGGTAGGGGCAAGGCAATGCCTTGCCCTACGGGGGTGTCGGTAATCACTAGTATTCCATGCAGATGATTAGGCATGACCACAAACGCATCTAATTCAACGTGGGGAAAATGTTCGGGTATCTTCTGCCAGCAATCAAAGGCGATATGTCCTAGGTAATTTAATCGCATCTGCCCATTAACCACGTCACCAAAAATACATTCCCGCGCTTTGGTGCAGATGGTGATGAAATATGCCCCCGGTTGTGTGTAGTCCTATCCTTTCAGGCGGATAGAGCGGCGATGGTGGATGGGGGAGTCATAGGGCATGGTTAGATGTACTTATGGGGGAAGTGTCTATTTTATGCGATGATTTGGGGTAGGGGCAAGGCATTGCCTTGCCCCTACGTATTCCACACGTATTTGCCGCAGGTTTCGCAGGCGGCTTTTTCTTCGTCCTTTTGGGGGTTTGTGAAGACGGGATGGTGACGGAGGCGATCGCATAAGGGAAAAGAATGTAGAAATTGAAGTGAAATGTAAATTTACTCACACAAAATAAACAAAAACCACAGAAAAATACCGAAGCGCACCATACAAAATATTCTGTGTGCATCTACAGTTCCTCTACCTACACCAAACACCATAAAATCAGGGGATGACTAATCAACCTCCTCACCCCCACATCCCCTCCTACACCTGGCAGCGTCCCATCGGACTCGGCTGGGAAAAACCCTACACTGTCCGCTATCCCAGTAATATTGATGATGGACCCTGGCACGGAATGCCTTTGGGTGGGTTTGGTGCAGGTTGCATAGGACGTTCTTCGCGAGGAGATTTTAACCTCTGGCACATCGACGGCGGCGAGCATATATTTAAAACTATCAGCGGCTGTCAATTCAGTGTCTTTGAACGTAGGGGTGAGGTAACGCAAGCCTACGCTTTGTGTACCCAACCACCAGAAGATGGGACTTTATCAGCGTGGGAGTGGTATCCACTCACAGGTAAGGATAACTCTTGTGGAGTGGGCATCTTGCCCGCCCTGACAAATTCAGGAAGTGCCCATGAAGTAAAAAACCAACATTGCGGCACTTACCATGCGCTATACCCGCGCAGTTGGTTTGTCTACGAGAATGTATTCCAAGCCCAGTTAACTTGCGAGCAGTTTTCCCCCATCTGGGCGCACAATTACCAAGAAACTAGCTACCCGGTGGCGGTGTTTGTCTGGACGGCGCACAATCCAACGGATGCGCCTATTACCTTGAGTATCATGCTCACCTGGGAAAATATGGTGGGCTGGTTTACCAATGCTCTCAAGTCTCCCAAGGTGCGGGTACGGGATGATGGTAGCCCGGTTTACGAGTATCAGCCGCGTTTGGGTGAGAGCAAAGATAACTACAATCAACTCAATGAAACGACGGATAAGATAGGTTGCGTTCTGGCTAGGGAAAACCTCTCATCACCAGTGCAAGAAGGCGAGGGAGAATGGGCGATCGCTATACCTAAAAATCAAAAATGGGAAGTGTTTTATCATACCCGATGGAATCCAACGGGTATCGGTGCAGACATCTGGGATAGCTTTGCTCAAGATGGTGCTTTACCTAATTTAATCGATGAAACTACAGCAGATGAGGGTGAACAAATAAGTGTAGCGTTGGCAGTGCGTTTTACTCTGCAACCCGGTGAAAGCTTGGAAATTCCTTTTGCTCTGGCGTGGGATTTTCCGGTAACAGAGTTTGCAGCGGGAATTAATTATCAACGCAGATATACTGATTTTTTTGGGACTAGCGGGGAGAATGGCTGGGCGATCGCATCCCATGCGCTGGCACAATACCAAAGTTGGCGATCGCAGATTCAAGCATGGCAAAAACCGATTCTCGACCGGGAAGACTGGCCTGGCTGGTTTAAAATGGCATTATTTAACGAGCTTTATGACCTTACCTGCGGTGGTACGCTGTGGAGTGCCGCTACAGAGCGCGATCGCATCGGTCAGTTTGCAGTGTTGGAGTGCTTGGATTACCGCTGGTACGAAAGTTTAGATGTGCGGTTGTATGGTTCTTTTGCGCTGCTGGAGTTGTTCCCGGAACTGGAGAAGGCAGTGATGCGAGCATTTGCACGGGCAATTCCCAGCAGTGACGAGACGGAGCGTGTAATTGGTTATTATTACACTATTGGTGCAGAAAGTCCCCATGCTGTTCGCAAAGTTGCAAAGGCAACACCCCACGATTTAGGCGCACCCAACGAGCATGTCTGGGAAAAAACAAATTACACCAGTTACCAAGATTGCAATTTGTGGAAGGATTTACCCTGCGATTTTGTGTTGCAGGTATATCGGTATTTTATATTTACTGGGGGGACGGATGTTGATTTCTTGTGGGAATGTTGGGATGCTATTGTCCAGGCGCTGGATTATCTCAAGACGTTTGACAAGGATGGGGATGGGATTCCAGAGAATTCGGGAGCGCCGGATCAAACCTTTGATGATTGGCGTTTGCAAGGTGTCAGCGCTTATTGTGGGGGGTTGTGGTTGGCGGCTTTGGAGGCGGCTATTGCTATGTGTGAGGTTTTATTGAACCACAGAGACGCAGAGGGCACAGAGGAGTTAGAGAAGCAAAAGTCTATTTATCAGGGTTGGTTGGAGCAATCTCGTCCTGATTACCAAGCAAAGCTCTGGAATGGGGAATATTACAGGCTCGATAGTGAAAGCGGTTCTGATGTGGTGATGGCAGATCAGTTGTGTGGGCAGTTTTATGCGCGGTTGTTGGGGTTGCCAGATATTGTACCAACCGAGTGCGCTGTATCTGCATTAAATAAGATTTATGAGGCTTGTTTCCTTAAGTTCTATGATGGTAAGTTCGGTGCTGCAAATGGAGTTCGTCCTGATGGTTCCCCAGAAAATCCCCGTGCGACTCATCCCCTGGAAGTCTGGACGGGGATTAATTTTGGATTGGCTGCTTTTATGTTGCTAATGGGTATGAAAAATGAGTCTGAGCGAATTACAGAAGCAGTGGTGCGTCAAGTGTACGAAAACGGTTTGCAATTCCGCACTCCAGAAGCCATTACTCCTGCTGGTACGTTCCGTGCAAATACGTACTTAAGGGCAATGGCAATTTGGGGTATTTACCGTGTAATCACTGGCATATAGACTAAGTTTATATTCTCTTAACTAAAATTTCCGGGCTTCATCCGTAAATGTTTGGTGAAGTTTTTGTAAATATTTAGTAAAAATACCAGCTTTTGTTGACATAGGTTTAGGGAACCTACGTAGTATAGGTAGGTGGGTAAACACTATTCTCCTGCCTGAATCATCGTTAGTTTGAAATACTTTTTCATTAGTTTGAACAGAAAAGCAAATTTCTTTTTCACTAAAATTTTTTCCCTGATTTGGTCAAAGCTGAACCAGTTAGCTTGAGCATATAGGCGAATTTTGTTCTAGTTAGCCATCTAACTGCAAATTTTGCTGTTTGTGTGTCAGGGTTGCATCTCAAGTCTAGTTTAATAGTTCAAGTTTTCCAGAAGCTAAGCAATGAAGATGGGATTAAGACTCCAAAATTAAATTGATTTTGGAAGTATTCGCAGTGGGGATATTATCAACCCACAGCTAATTCTGAGATTTTTCCAGCAACTGCTAGTAGTTCAACCTGGATCTGAAAAAGTCGTGGCAAAATACAAGATTCTTAAAGGTCAACTAAGAGATGAATTAATTTATGTTAATTCATTATTAGAAGAAAATAATATATCTGATGGAAGCAATAATAAGTATTTGTACACCATCTGTCAAGAGCAACTGCGGCTAATCAGACAAATTCTTCTTGAGAAGGTGAAGTTTTTGTTAATTTTTAGTACTTGGCTGATGGGTTTCCAAATCGAAATTTTAGCTCTTCTGTTCAGTTCAGCTTTGGGAAGGTTTTTTGAGCAGATTTTAACGATATTCAATTCCTGGTTATATCTGATACTTGCAGTATGTGATTTAATTAACCAATTACCAGACAAAGAAGTTGCTTTTTATGCTCAAGATTTAGTATCAAAAACATATCGATTAATAGACTCTAATACTCAAGTAATTCCAGTAAGTAGTGGATATTGGTGGATATTTGGTAAGGTTCGAGAAACTTTTGAGCGACATATAAGTCTGATTTTGGGGATGTTTGATTGTAAAAATAGTATCTTATATTCCAGTTTATTTTCATACTTGAAATATGAAAAATTGATGATTTGATACTATAGCTTAAGAGACTTCTATCTACCTCAAGATAGAAGATTTTTGCGGTTATAAAAAGCTTAATAGTGAGGAGAAAAATCTTTTTGGTTACTTCATCAAAAACAGTCTAATAAGCAGTTAAATATAATCTGGGTGTCATTTTTTATATTACTTAATGAACTGCTAATTCACGAATGACGAATGGAATATCTTCTGAAACAATTTGCAAAAATCATTTGCCATTTTTGTGAATTACGTGTAAGACAGAAATTAGGAGATGGAAGTATGAATAAATTTCCAATAATATTTGGGAGCAAAATTATGTAACTTCCATTTCCTCATAAATCCTCAACTTGGCAGCAAATAAAAGTTTGTGTTTACCACCCAGAGTTCAGTCATTTCAATTTAATTATTCCCAGGGTTAAAACTGCATCTGCTAAAAGCCACTCTCAGCGTTTGTAATTGATTTTGTTGGTTGAAAAAATCAGGGTTTAACCGACACACTACCACGAAAGACCTAACCAACAAGTCGAATCTCTCTAACTCAATTCCGCTCAGTGGTTAATCGACTGTACAACGAACAGTCACGTTTGAAATAAAGGGTCAATTATGGAAGAAGTTAATCGACCAAGTGCAGTAAAAACCTCAAAAAAATCAGAGAATTTATTGATGGAGATAACTGAGGGTAATTTCTACCAAGACGCATGTGGACTGGACGCAGGAATCTATGGATATATTGCAGCTACCACAAGATTAAAATTCCCTTGGGAGAAATACCGACACCTTTATTTTGGGTTATTGGTTCAGTGGGTACGCATAATTAAATATCAAATGTCATTTTATGTGTACTCAGATGGATGTTATTTGTTTTGTGAAGTTTCTGACATTTGGGGATTTTTATAGGGAATTGAACTCAGAAATGCAGTAATAAGATAATTAGTGCATCATATGTACAAAATTTGCCCTGATGATTTAGTAGCAGCACAACCACTTGATAAAAATCAATCCTATATGCTATGTGCAAGCTAGGAATTGTCAAAGCCAAAATCCTAATTTTAATGTTAGTTACCTCAGTCCTGTCAATCTGGTATCAGATTAAGGATAGGTTACAAGAGCTAATAAAAATACTACAGAATGGAGGAAAGTCTTTATTGTTTATTAGCATTTTTGGGAGTACATCAAGGTAGAAGCATTCAAAAAATCGAGATAGTTGTTGTCCATTTTTAAAAGAGAGCGTTGTTATGAATTCACAAATGTCTGGTTGTAACTCAAGTGTAGAAAAAGCAATGAATACAGAACAATTGGAACAAATTGTCGAAGCTATTCTCGCAGGTAAATATTCCTGGGCATGTGTTTTAATTCTTCGCTTTGCTGGTTACAATCCATTGCATTATATCCCCTACCGTACCTACAATCGCTTGTTGAAAGAAAACTGTCAAATAGCCAAAGAGAACAGAAACAAAAAAGAAAGTTTAAGCCAGACCAAAGTTAACGATAAAAGCTCTAATAACGCTAATCGAAATCAAGAGCTATCTTATCTGGAATTAATGAGCAAACAACAAGCACAAGGTAGAGAAGAGCAGAGAACACAGCGCTCTATAGATAATGAATTATCAGAATATATCCGTCCAAAAGTCTTACCACTTTCCAAAGTTTAATTACCTGCCGTTCAAGGATGGAAAATATCAAATTTCAATTGAGTAATTCATGGTTTATGGCTGTAAACCATGCTTGATGACCTGTGATTAACCACAGAGGTGGTACAACCCACCTCTAAAACAATAAAACATCTACTCATATCTTGTACCAAAAGGCCTCAGCCTTAATTTCTCTTTCCTCGGTTGAACCTGGGAACAAATTTAGGGAGGTTCTAGCTCCCGTGGTGCAAGATGTGAGTCTACAGGTTTTGATGAACAAACTTTATTAGACCTATGAGCATCTCATCGCTCGCAACCAGCATAAAAATCAAATTTTATCTGTGTTTATCTGTGTTCATCTGTGGTTCAAAATCAAAAATTAGGATTTTTGCTCATAGGTCTATTTTTAAAGCTAATACAGTAGACATGTTCAGTTTATGAAATCATAAAGATATTAAACCAGATAATTTCTAATTTGTCAATTTTATCAAGGGAAAAAAATGTTGTTTCATAACCTTTTATTCGTGGCTAATATAAAATTAGCAATTGGCAAAACTTCATCATTAGATAAAGAGTCAGTAAATCTGCCAAAATGGCAAGACCGAACCTCATAATTTTGGATATAGTAAAAATATAGTAAGTTGCCTTGGGAGATACTCAATAAAATTTATTTTAATTGAGTATCTTATTTAAGAAATACTTTTTAAAAGTTTGTATTTTTTGGGTTTTACTCTCCTCTGGTGATTTTATATAGCCTGCTTAATTTTGGTATTTCCAGAAAATAGCAGGCTTTTTCGTTGAATATTAGACCTCCACAAACTATACCTTATCTCTCAAGAAACACCTGATTCCATCATACCCTGTTAAAAGTTAACTCTGTTTCTTAAGAGTTAACTTGACTTCAGAGAAATTCCCTGAACATTTTAAACATTAAGACCTAGCATCAATTACACCATAATGCGTCAAAAATGCTTTGATAGTAGCATTAATTTGTCGTCGCTGAGCGGCAGTAAACTTACTGTGAGCTGCTCCATTAACGGTAAACAGATAATTGGGGGCACGCACTTTATTGAGAGCCTCATGAAATCTGGTAGCTTGACTATAAGGAACCCACTTATCTTTGTCACCATGAATTGTGAGAATGGGGGGTACATCATAGCGGACATAGTTAATCGGAGAAATGCTTTGAGCTAGTGTAATTTCCCTGCTAGAGGTTTTGTTACCAAACCATTCTAGAGCAAAGTATCTCTGATTATTGCCATAGAGGACATCACTGACATCAGTAATTCCAGCCCAGTTAACAATAGCGGAAATCTTCACTGGTTCATTACCTGTCCCCGGACATTGCTGTTCAAAACCAGAAATTGGAGGCATTGTTCCAGTAGTTAAAGCTAAATGTCCCCCAGACGAAAATCCAGTCACAACAATTTTATTGATATCCAAGTTGTATTTTTTAGCATTTCTAATTACCCAACGTAAAGCACACAAACAATCCTCAACGGCTGCTGGTGCTAAGGCAGTTTTCGCCAATCTGTATTCAATATTTACTACAGAAAAGCCCCAGTTAATATAGGAGCTAAAGAAAGGTTTTTGTTTATCCTTAGAACCTTCTATCCACCCACCGCCATGAATTACCATAACTGTAGGGTGAATACCTTTTTTCTTATTTTCATAAACGTCTAATTTTAACTGGTAATTATTACCGGTTTTATAGACCAGATTGCGATGAATTTTATAACGGGATTGACGAGCAACCTTCGCCATACTAGGAGTGGCGAATTGTCCGAAAACAACAATAACTATGAGTGTGAGGATGAAAAGTACGCTGAGATAGTTTTTGGTAGAGCCAAAATTTTTCCACATGTTGATAAAATCGGGGCTTTTCTTACTGCTTGATAACCAAATAGTTCCCTAATTGGTCAAGATTCCATGCATTGTTATGGATACTGATGTAAGTCAATTACTACCATGTCTTGGCTTTTTTTCCAAATACTGCTGATGGTATTCTTCCGCTAACCAATATGTGGAAGCAGGCTGAATCTGCGTCACAATATCCTTGTCATACTTTCCAGATAATTGCAACTTGCGCTTTGAGCTTCTTGCTGTGGCTTCCTGTTCCTTTGTGTGATAGAAAATTACTGACCTATATTGCTCACCTCGGTCTGCTCCTTGGCGATTTAAACTAGTTGGATCGTGGATATTCCAAAATACATTCAGCAATTGCTCATAACTAACCACTGTTGGGTCGTATTCTACTTGTACCACCTCTGCGTGACCAGTAATCCGAGCGCAGACATCCAAATATATTGGGTTTTCAAAGTGTCCACCCATATACCCCACGGAAGTGGAGACAACCCCTTTAATTTGGCGAAATTTGGCTTCCACTCCCCAAAAACAACCAGCACCAAAGGTAGCTTTTTCCATATTTCTGTATATTTCTCTCTCCATTAAACTTATATAGTAAGGTTGCACTTTCGCACAGTCCCACCAATAACTACTTCCGGAGAGGTGGATGTTACCCAGTTTATTTCATTACTTATTGACTGCGGTAGCTCCAGGAATTCGCGCTCCTTTAGCAATTAGTCTAGGAGCAATCCCTGGTGCTTTAAGTCGCTACTACCTGACCATGTTATTTGCTCGCTGGTTGGGTGGGAGTTTTCCCTATGGTACTTTTGTAATTAACATTACAGGTGCATTAATGATGGGGTTTTTTGTCACCCTTACCCTAGAGCGAATAATTACTTCCCCAGATATACGATTGTTGGTAGCTGTAGGATTTTTGGGTTCTTACACGACATTTTCTACCTATGCTTTAGATACTTCTATTCTCCTCAAGTCTGGGAATTATGGCTTAGCGCTATTTTATTGGTTCGGTAGCGCTGCTTTAGGGTTCATTGGTTTGGAAATTGGCAGCTTTTTAGCTCGACAAATTCCCTAAAAGATATCGGATTCATGCACATCTTGTGCCACCAGGGAGTGTTAATAGTTTTCGCACTCATGTAGTCAAAATTCCTCGAAGTCTTCAATCTCACTGACTTCTGCAGCGAAATCTTGTGTAGGAGTTCCTGACTGGTGACATACTCCTACACTGACTCTGCGAGTACAGTGTAGGCTTCCAAGACAATCCGGCTATCGCGCGCGCAGACTCTTGGCTTTAAGAACGGGATGCCCCACCGCTCTGTTTTTTATATTTATGGCT
>JAYKJH010000151.1:0-33280 GCA_035285345.1 Nostocaceae cyanobacterium
TTATCCTCCAAGGTCGCACGCTAAGCGCAAAACCCAGCAACGAGCGATCGCACCAAGACGAGCCTGAAATGTAGCTGAACTAGCCCTATAAGCGGGTTTCCCCTAAAGGGGACTCTAGTAAAGATGCGAAAGTGCAAAAATAACCTATTAAAAATAATGTGGTAAACCACGAGATGGTATATAACTATGTGCTATTTTTTAGCACAAATTTGTGCGAGGATGATTTGCGTTATTAGGAATGTTACAGGACTAATTGGCTACATTATCTGCTTGTTAATTGTCTTAGTTTCAGTCTTAAAAATAAAGTATAAAAATACCATTTATGGATAATTAAAGAAAAATATGACTATTAACGCAGTATTTACAACAGACGAACTTACAAGGCAGATTCAGGTTAGTATCCAAGAGCAATTTACAGGTAAGTTAGAGATTAAACATCCTCAACTCCCGCATCTGTGGATTTTACATTTTCGCCAAGGTCATTTCGTTGGGTGTGTTAATCCAGTCCATCCAATTCGCAGTTGGTGTCAACAAATATCTGTACACTGTCCAGAACTCCCCCTCTATTCCGGCGCTCCCAGAACAGATAGGCTATTGTATTGGGATTACAACTATTTAGCTGAACTGGTAAGACAAGGGAAAATCCGTCGTCAGCAGATGGAAGCGGTGGTTGCAAACCATATTACAGAGGCCTTATTCGATATCCAGCAATATTCCGAAAAACTGTACCGTAGTTCTAACTTATCCCTGAGCTACAAGCGGATTCCCGCAGACACCATAGAACCAACAGATTCAACCTTGGTTTTGATTCCAGCTATGAATCCTTGTCAACGCGCAATGCATAGATGGGAAGCGTGGAGTCAAGCAGGTTTGATAGACTATTCACCCAACTTGGCTCCTGTAATTCGGCAGGCTATGATATTGCGACAGCAGACTTCAGCAGCGGTATACCGCAATCTGATTTCCTTAGCGGATGGTAATTGGACTTTAAGGGACTTAGCGCTGAAGTTGAAACAGAAACTGGTGTCTCTCACCCAATCCATCAAACCTTACATCGATCAAGGCTTAATCGAACTGATTGAGGTTGAAGACTTCAAAGAATCCTTTCAGTTAGTGATAAATAACTATCAGCCTTCATCTGGTTCGACCCCCACAACAGTGGTGTCCCATCAACCCAAGAGTCCACTGATTGCATGTATTGATGACAGCCAGAGCGATAGCTTAAAGATGAATAGTATTATCACTGAAGCTGGCTATCGATTTATTCACATCCAAGATCCGGTTAAAGCACTGGTGATATTGCTAGAGAATAAACCTGACCTGATTTTCTTAGATTTAGTGATGCCCGTTGCTAACGGCTATGAAATCTGTACCAAAATTCGCCGTGCTTCAGCTCTACAGGACATACCTGTGATTATTCTGACTAATAATGATGGAATTATCGACCGGGTGCGGGCAAAAATGGTCGGTGCTTCTGGCTTTTTAGCTAAACCTATTGAGAAAGATTTAGTACTCAAAACTGTCAAGCAATATATGACAGTTAGGAATGGGTAATGGGTAATCGGGAATTCGAGTATTCCTAATCCCTAATCCAAGCGTCCAAGCGTCCCTATTACCGATTTCCCATTAGTGACCTTAGCAATTACCTATTTTATGATTACAGTTCTTTTAGTTGAAGATAGTTTGACAGAAACCGAGATTCTGACCCGTTGTTTGAAGCAAGCGGGGCTAGGAGTAGTCACTGCTGTCAGTAGTGAAGAAGCATATATCAAACTTGAGTCACAAAAACCGGATTTAGTGATTCTTGATGTCATCTTACCTGGTCAAAGCGGGTTTGAAATCTGCCGCGATATCAAGACTAATGAACTTACCAAGCGAATTCCAGTAGTGATTTGTTCCACCAAAGACACTGACGCGGACAAACTCTGGGGTTCCATGTTGGGAGCAGATGCTTACATACCTAAGCCAGTAGACCAGCGTCAACTAATCCAAACTATCCAACAATTAACTGCTGCTCATTAGTCATTAGCCATTAGTCATTGGTCATTAGTTATCAATGTCCCATTACCCATTCCCTAACCAATGTTTGTTAATTTAACAGCGACTAGTCTTGATTTATTGACATTAGACGAGCCACTACCAAGTGAAACTTGCCAGTCGCGATTACTTCGTTTTCCCCTTGGTTCCCAGGATGGGTTGCTACCCCTAGAACAGATTGCAGAAATTCTCCGTCTCGATGTCGCGGATATTCTCCCAGTTCCAGAAATGCCCAGTTGTGTTTTGGGAATTGTTAATTGGCGAGGACAAATGCTCTGGCTAGTAGACCTCAACAATTTGGTTGGTGGTACACCCTTATCTTTAAGAATTGGGAAATTCCCAATTGCAATAGTAGTTAAGGTCAATAACCAGTCTATCGGTCTTATCGTAGAGAACATTAACGATATCGAATCTCACGATTTACAACAACTCCAACCAGCAACAACGGGCTTATTTCCTCCCAAACTCCTGCCTTTTGTTCTGGGTTATCTACCGGGAGACGTGGGTACAGTTTTGGACATCACAGCCATTGCACAATGTCCCCTGTGGCAGATACATCGGGGGATTAGGGATTAGGGATTAGTACTCTGTCACAGCAACTTTGCTTAGTTTGTATTCAGCGCTTATATGAGCGATAAATCGCTCACTACAAACCCCGTATATTTAGTTAGTAAAATTACTTAAATTATTAAGTAATTACTCTGATTTGCTTTGTCCCCTATTACCTATTCCCAAAGATTTTAATGACCTATCTCAGTCCAACAAATCAAATTAATAACGATAACAATATGAATCACAATATACTCAGCGACAACCTTAGTACCATCGAGGAAAATTTCGAGGAACTTGAACAAATACTCGCATCCCAGTCCCAGAGCGACCAAGGTGTGAGTATCAAAAATGACGATAGCCCAACTGAAGTATTAAATAACAATGTTGCTGCCAACAATATTTTGGCAGTAATTACTGCCATCAAGACAGACCTAGAGGGGGCAAAAGATGCGGTCAATCCTGAGAGCCTCCAGAAAATTCTCCATCTGGAAAAATGGGCTAAAGAGTTGCAACCACGGTTGAGCGCTAAGATGGCTGTGGCTGCTGAGCAACAGTTTAAGCGTCAGCGACAGTGGTTATTAACACTTGTGAGTCGGATGCATCAGTCAGGACATATTGACGCTTTATTTAACATAATTGTTAATGAAATTCGCTGCTATTTACAGGTAGAACGAGCTTTAATTTTTCGCTTTGAGTCAGAAGACCAAGGTCTGGTAATCGATGAATCTCTTGTATCCGGCTATACTCCTAGTCGGGGAGCATATCTGCCAGCAGTAGCTTTTGGTGCCCAAAATCGGGAAGGGTATCAACAACACCAATTACTGATACTTAATGATATTAACCACAAGACGCCGAATTATTACCAACAGCAACTTCTAGAGAAATTCCAGGTACAATCCAGCCTCAGCTTGCCAATTCGGCTCAATGACCAAGTATGGGGTTTGCTCGTCGTGCAGCAATGCTCTAAAGTTTCCCGACAATGGCAGGAGTGGGAAATTAGCTTGCTTTATCAGATTGTTACTGAACTGACGCTAATTTTGCAAGCAGCGGAATTTCGCTCCCAAATCGAAAACCAGACTAACCAAGAAAAAAAATTAGCAAAAGCCATCGATAAGATTCGTTCCTCTATGGATGTGTCTACTGTCGGTAGCATTGCTACTCAGGAACTGCGCCAAATTTTGCAGTGCGATCGCGTAGTAGTCTATCGCTTCCATCCAAACTGGTGTGGGGAGTTTGTAGCGGAGTCAGTCGGTCAGGATTGGTTACCCCTAATCGGACTAGATGGTAAAACAGTTTGCCAAGATTGTCATCTCCAAGAAACTCAAGGGGGACGCTATCGCTACCGCGAAATCTGTGCTGTGGATGATGTCTACAAATTGAATCAGGCTACCTGCGACCTAGAAATCTTAGAGAAATTCCAGGTCAAAGCCTATGTGGTAGTGCCGATTTTTACTGTTGACAAGCTGTGGGGTTTACTAGTTGCCCATCAAAACACAGGTTCTCGTCATTGGCAACAAAGTGAAATCCAGCTAATGTCTAGATTTGCTGCCCAAATGGGGGTAGCTATCCACCAAGCTGAATCCCTAGAAAAACTGCGCTGCCAAACTAACGATATAGCTAAAGCCGCCAAGCGTGAAAAAGCGATCGCTAAGGTACTGGAAAAGATTCGCCTTGCCACCGACTTGGATCATATTTTTGACATTGCTACTCAAGAAGTGCGGCATCTTTTAAATGTCGAGCGGTTAACTATTTACAAATTTCGTCCGGATTATTACGGAGATTTTGTCTGTGAATCGGAGTCGGGAGGGTTTCCCAAATTGGTTGGTAGTGGTTGGGAAGACACCTATTTGCAGGAACACCAAGGCGGTAGGTTCCGCAACAATGAACCCTTTGTGGCGGATGATATCTACACAGGGGGCTTAACTGATTGCCATGTAGAAATGTTGGAGTACTTTGGCGTCAAATCCTTTGCGGTGGTTGCCATTAAACACGGGCAGAAACTCTGGGGGTTACTATCAGCATTTCAGCACACCGGACCACGGCACTGGGAAGAGGGTGAGATTCAAGTAATGATGCAACTGGCTGCCCAGCTTGGGGTGGCTCTTCAGCAAGCAGATTACCTGGAACAGTTGCAAGAGCAAGCCATTCAGATAGCCAAAACCGCTGAACGGGAAAAAGCTATCAACAAAGTTCTAGAAAAGATTCGCCACACCACTAATCTGGATAGTATTTTTAAAATTGCTACTCAGGAAGTACGTAAATTGCTGAGAGTAGAGCGGTTAACAATTTACAAGTTCCGTCCGGATTATTTCGGAGATTTTGTCTGTGAGTCGGAATCTGGGGGCTGGCCGAAATTGGTTGGTAGTGGTTGGGAAGACACCTATTTGCAGGAACACCAGGGTGGTAGGTTCCGCAACAATGAACCCTATATTGCTGACGATATCTATGAAGCTAATTTAAGTCCTTGCCATGTGGAAGTATTAGAACAATTTGGCGTCAAATCCTATGCCATAGTATCTATCTTTCAAGGACAGAAGCTGTGGGGATTACTTACAGCATTCCAACACAGCGATACAAGGCACTGGGAAGAGGGTGAAATCCAGCTAATGATGCAACTTGCTGCCCAACTGGGGGTAGCACTGCAACAAGCTGAATATATTGAAGAACTCCGCATCCAGTCAGAACGCTTAGCCAAAATCGCTGAACGGGAGAGAAGCTCAGCCAAGGTAATTGAAAAGATTCGTAGCGCCTCCGATATTGACAGTATTTTCAAAATTGCTACTCAAGAAGTGAGGAAACTCTTAGGTGTTGAGCGTTTGACAATTTACAAGTTTCGCCCGGATTATTTCGGAGACTTTGTGTGTGAATCGGAGTCGGGAGGGTTTCCCAAATTAGTGGGTAGTGGTTGGGAAGACACCTATTTGCAGGAACACCAAGGCGGTAGGTTCCGCAACAACGAACCCTATATTGCTGATGATATTTACAACGGCAGTATCAGCGATTGCCATGTAGAAATGTTAGAGTACTTTGGGGTTAAATCCTTTGCTGTGGTTGCTATCACCCAAGGTAGGGAGCTATGGGGATTGTTGTCAGCATTTCAACACAGCGGACCACGACACTGGGAAGAGGGAGAAATCCAACTGCTGAGTCAAATTGGCACTCAACTGGGGATTGCTCTGCAACAGGTCGAGTATATTGAACAACTTCGCGTCCAGTCAGAACGGTTAGCCAAAGCCGTAGAACGCAAGCAAATCTACAGCCGACTGGTTTACAGACTTGGGAGCGCGCTGATTCAGGAAAACTTTTCCCTTGATAGCCTGTTACTGCTGACGGTGCAAGAATTACGCAGACAATTGCAAACCGACCGGGTAGCGGTCTGTCGGTTTAACCCAGATGGCACTGGTAACTTCATCGTTGAGGATGTAGGTAGTAATTGGATCAAAGTAGTAGGAACTGACCTGGCTAAGGTAGAAGATATTGATATCCAAAAGCACAAGGGCAGTTGGTATCGCCGGAAACAAACTTTCAGCGTCAACGACATCCAGACTGTGGAGCATGATGAATTCCACATCCCGCTACTAGAGCAATGGGGAACCCAAGCCTATATGATTGCTCCCATTTTCAAAGCCGACCAACCCTGGGGCTTGATTTTGGCGCTGCAAAATGACGCACCACGGGAGTGGGAGGAGATGGATACCAACTTATTACCCCAAATTGGACTGCAAATTGGTCTAGCGCTACAGCAAGCAGAATACTTGGAGCAAATGCGTTCTGCTACGGAGATGCTCACAGCAGCAGCGCAACGGGAAAAAACAGCGAAAGAGAAACTCCAGCAAGAGGTAATCCAATTGCTGACAGCAGTCAGACCTGCCCTCCGGGGAGACCTCACCGTCCGCGCTCCCATCACAGAAACTGAAGTGGGGACTGTTGCTGATGCTTACAACAACACCTTGCAGAGCTTGCGCCAAATCATCCAGCAAGTACAAACAGCATCAAGGCAAGTTGCTCAAACATCCCAGCACAGTGAGTCCTCGATTTCTAATCTCGCTACAGAAGCTCTGACGCAATATCAATCCCTAAGTCTAGCGCTAGAGCAAATCCAGACAATGGTTAATTCCACTTTAGCCGTGGGAACCAACGCGCAACAGGTAGAAGCAGCCGCCCAAGCAGCAAACCAAATCGTTCGGCAAGGGGATGAGGCAATGAACCACGCCGTAGATGGGATTATGGGTATCAGGGAGACAGTAGCAGAAACCAGCAAACGGCTGACGCGGCTTTCAGAATCTTCCCAGAAGGTTTCTAAGGTGGTGAGCTTGATTAGTAACTTTACAACCCAGACGCAAATTCTAGCTCTCAACGCTGCCATTGAAGCTACTAGAGCGGGTGAGTATGGGCGCGGCTTTGGTGTTGTCGCCGACGAAGTACGTTCTCTAGCGCGTCAGTCTGCTAATGCTGCTACCGAGATTGAACAACTTGTTCAAGAAATCCAGGAAGGTACAGCGGAAGTATCTATAGCGCTAGAGAAAGGCATCCAACAAGTTGCAGAAGGGACGACAATAGTCCACGATGCACGCTCAAATCTGAATGCGATCGTCACCGCTACAACGGAAATCAGTCAGCTTGTAGACGGTATCACCGAAGCAACTCAGCTACAAACCGAGCAGTTTCAATCGGTAACAGAAACAATGAAGGATGTAGCAAAGATTGCTAACAAGACCTCCGAGGATTCTCTGGCAATTTCCACATCCTTCAAAGAACTGCTGGCAATGGCGCAAAATCTGCAAACCAATGCTGACAAGTTTAAGGTCGATTAATTAGGTAATGGGTAATGGGTAATGGCTAAGACATGAATTTACCCATTCCCAATGACCAATGACTAATAACCAATGACTAATAACCAATGACCAATGACCAATGACTAACGATCCAACTATTCGCGAGCAAAGTTTGCAATACTTTCTAGTGGAAGCACCGGAACTGCTGCAAGCTATAGAAAAAGAATTACTTAGTCTGCGACAAGATTACACTATCAATAAGATTTATACCCTGATGCGGACAACCCATACCCTGAAAGGGGCAGCGGCTAGCGTCGGGTTGGAAACCCTCAAAAGTGTAGCGCACTCCTTGGAGGATATTTTTAGAGCTATCTGTAAACCTGACTTGTCAATTGACCCGGAAGTTGAAGCTTTATTGTTTGAAGGTTATGAGTGTCTGCGGTTATCCCTGAGCGCTGCACTCACGGGAGGACAAGTGAATGATAGGGAAATTCTTGACCGCACCGCCGCTGTTTTTGCTCAACTACAAGAGAAATTAGGAGACTGTTTTAGCCAGGAAGCGGAATTACCCTCTTCCGAAGAATTGGGTTTTGACCTCACACAGTCCATCTTTGAA
Organism: Nostocaceae cyanobacterium; assembly: GCA_035285345.1. Taxonomy (GTDB): domain Bacteria; phylum Cyanobacteriota; class Cyanobacteriia; order Cyanobacteriales; family Nostocaceae; genus JAYKJH01. The sequence continues at coordinate 7,981 of JAYKJH010000151.1, forward strand.
ATCGGAGTTGCTCAAAGGTTAGACCAGCTAGGTACAGCGCTAGCTAGTGGGGACGCAGATAAAATCGTCAGTACACTGCAAGAAAGTATGGAAATTTTCCAAGGGCTTGCCCAGTCTCTGAATTTACCAGGATTTGGTGCTATTGTGGAAGCTACACTCACGGCTTTGTCAGCTCATCCACAACAGGCAGTGGCGATCGCCGAAATTGCTTTCTACGACTTTCAAAAAGCACAAGCCGCTGTAGTTAATGGCGATCGCACTCAAGGTGGTCAACCCTCACTAACATTACAACATCTGGCAATGTCAGAGGAAGTGGTGGTTAGCAATCACGAATTAGACAATCATCAAAACACTGACTCTCTGCTAGAGGCTATCTGGGGAGGAGATGGGGGAGATGGGGAAGAGGAAGAAGATTTCTCGTTCTCCCCGACTGCGGTGGAAAACTCCCCTATTGTTTCCAATACCATAGAGGAATCCTTCTTTATCCCCACGTGTAAGGAGGAGCCAGTAGTTTCTTTGCAGACACCACAACCATCACCTCCCCAAGAGGAACCCCAACCAGAACGTAGGGGTGGGGAAACCCCACCCCAAAACACTACTTCTACCCCAAAGCCAGAAGTCGCTGCAACTCCTATCCCCGCAAAAGAGCAAGCTGACCTATCTCGTACCGTGCGGGTTAAGGTGGAGCATTTAGAGAAAATCAATTACGACCTAGAGGAATTGCTGATTAACCAAAACCGTCAGTCTCTAGAGAACGAACAATTGCGGAGTGCGGTTCACTCACTCATCTCTCGGTTAAAACAACATTCCTCTCTACTCGACCAACTGAAGGATGGGGGATTAGGGATGAGTAATCAGGGATTAGGAAAAAATTTCTTCCCATTACCCAGTCAAGAATCACCAATTTTCGATGATTTAGAACTGAATCGCTATAGTGAATCAGAAATCCTCATCCAGTCGATTCTCGAAGACACTGTACAATTAGCAGAAGCAGCTGATGCTATTGACCTGTTTACCAGAGCCTCGGAGCAGACTGTAGCAAAACAACGTCGGCTTCTAGAGGGCACCCGTGATGCTTTAATGCTAGCCCGGATGTCACCTTTAGGTGAGATTTTTAATCGCTTCGGGGTAGTTTTGGGACAGTTAGAAACCATGCACAAAAAGCCAGTAGTGCTGGAACTGCATGGGAGGGAAGTTTTAGTCGATAAAGTAGTGGTGGAAAAACTGTATGACCCCCTGCTGCATCTAGTTCGCAATGCTTTTGACCACGGTATTGAGTCCCCGACCATCCGACAACAATTAGGTAAACCAGAAGCAGGTAGAATTGAAATCTCTGCCTATCAGGAAGGTAGGTATCTAGTGATTGAAGTCAGGGATGACGGTCAAGGATTAGATTTTGAGAAGATTCGCGCTTGTGCAATCGAACGTCAATTTATTTCACCACAACACGCTCGCTCCATGAGTGACGCCGAACTGACAGATTTATTGTTTCAACCAGGCTTTTCTACTGCCTTTGGTGTGAATGACCTTTCTGGACGCGGGATTGGTCTGGATGTAGTCAAGAACCAATTAGAGAAACTCTCAGGTTCGATAGCAGTTTGTTCCCAACGACAGGTCGGGACTACCTTCACACTCCAAATTCCCCTGACTTTAACCATAGCCAAATTGCTCCTAGCTCAAGCTGGTGGCAGAACTTATGCTTTGTTCACCGATGCGATCGCTTCGATTATCATTCCTCGACCAGACCAAATCCGGACTTGGGAAAATGGTAAAGTCCTGCGATGGGGTAAGGGTGCTGATGAACGTCTAGTTCCCATCCACCAACTCTCACAAGTGCTAATAAACCCCGTCCTTAAGGACGGGGTCTTCTCACCTGTCAGTCCGATAGTTTCCCACAAATCCCACCAACCTACTACAGGGGAGCGGGTGACACCCTTAATTATCATGCATGTCCAAGATGCATTTTTGGCGCTGGAAGTAGACCAACTACTGGGAGAGCAGGAATTAGTTATCCGTCCTCTCGGACAAATCATCGCCGCACCCAACTATATTTACGGTGGCAGTATTCTTGCTGATGGTCGCTTGACATTAGTGCTAGATGGCACAGCGTTAATCCAGTACTTGTTGCAAATCAAAGCCACTGGTAGCCATGACGAACCACGGCATAGGTATAAATTAGAAGCTTCTTTGGATACAGATGCGCCTCGTCATTTACCGAGTGCAACATCGCGAATCCTGTCCTCAGAGCGCCAGCAATTACCAGGACAAAACCATGATTCTAGGCAAACCCACTCCGATGAAGCAAAACCAGACAAAACAGTTCTAATAGTAGATGACTCGATAACCGTCCGTCAAAGTCTGACGTTGACTCTTCAGAAAGCTGGTTATCAAGTGACTCAAGCTAGTGATGGTTACGAAGCTATGGAGCAATTACAGCACCACAAACACATTGATTTGGTGATTTGTGATGTTGAAATGCCCCGTATGAATGGTTTTGAGTTTCTCAAACAACGTGCTACTCACCCTAGTTTGGCACAGATTCCGGTAGTCATGTTAACTTCTCGCAGTGGGGATAAACATCGGACGATTGCTTCCGCTTTAGGGGCTATAGGTTATCTCACAAAACCCTTTCTGGAACACCATCTCTTAGCAAATGTCAAACAATTAATTGAGAGAAACATGCAGAGTTTATCTGTTATTTTTTAATAGATTGACTGAGAATTAAAAATATTTTGTAATTCAAATACCTCATTGTTTATCACTTACAACGGGGTTTAATATTTATTAATTTCTATCAATTAAAGTTTGAGATTATAGTTAATATTTTTTAGTTAAAATTTGGATAAAGCAATGTCAACCGAGACAAAAGTTAGCAAATTTATTATTTTTAAAATAACAAATTATTGCTTAGCCCTACCAATTTATCAAGTAGTCAAAATAGTTGATTTTTCCAACAACAACAATGAATTCACAAAAATTGGATTAGTTCAAATAGGTCGGCATACGATTAAAATTTTGGATTTACGTTGGCACAATTTAGAAATAAATAGTAATTTACCCACAGTAAGTTACCAGCAACCTTTTTTATTGATTATTCGCGACCTTCAAAAAGAATTTTGCGGAATTTTGGTAGATGAAACGCCGGATTTACTAGAGTTACCCCACGAGATAATCAAAGCCATTCCACAATCTAACCGTCGTAGTAAAGGTATCTTGGAGATGGTGAGTCATGTAGCTGTTGTATCTCAGGAAAATCTCACAAGGACGATTTTTATATTGGATCTAAACCGGGTTTTAAATAGCAACACGAGTGATGTTAATTTACCGGCTTTAAACCCATCATAAATAGGCAAAAGTGTACATTAAGATACTGTAGGGGCGGGGTTTCCCCGCCCAGGGGTCTTTCTGGGTTTCCCCGCCCAGGGGTCTTTCTGGGTTTCCCCACCCTGGGGTTCCTATTGTATTCATTTTTGTTTTTGCGTCCCAATAAACATGTAGAGACATTAAAAAAACTGGCTGTGAAATACGACCCCGATATTCACCACCGTCGTTCTATTCGCTTACGCGGTTACGATTATTCACAAGAAAACGCATATTTTGTTACCATTTGCACCCAACATCGGGAATGTTGTTTAGGTGATGTCATAAATAGCGAAATGAAATTCACTATTAGGGGGAAAATAACACATCAACTTTGGTTACAAATTACCCATCATTTCCCGAATGTGGAATTAGATGAATTCATCGTCATGCCCAATCACATTCACGGAATTATTGTCATTGTCGAAGATAATTGTAGGGGCGGGGTCTCCCCGTCCCACACCGAGGTTGGACAACAAAAGCATGGGGTCTCCCCGTCCCACACCGAGGTTGGACAACAAAAGCATGGGATGTCGCCAATATTTGACATTCTAGGAGAAAAGGGCGGGGAGACCCCGCCCCTACGAAAACAATGGCGCCCGACATTGGGGCAGATTGTTGCCTATTACAAATACCAAACAACAAAAATCATTAATCAAATTGATAACACACCTGGTAATCGGATCTGGCAACGTAATTATTATGAACACATCATTCGCGATGGAAAATCGTTGGAGAATATCCGGCAATATATTCGAGAAAATCCTGGGAATTGGGGAAAAGACCTAGAGAATCCCCAGAAAATATTGTAACGGTGTTGTTGGTGGTGGTAATGGGCGGGGTTTCCCCAAATATGGGTGGGGTTTCCCCAAATATGGGCGGGGTTTCCCCAAATATGGGCGGGGTTTCCCCGCCCCTACAGCAAAATTTTATGCTCCCAATCCTGACCATTGTCATCGGTGAATATTGAGATTATTCCTAGGGGGCTTATCCTTAAATAGCACCCTTGCGATTCAAAAAGGTTAAAAAATGCTTGGCGTTAAATCTTGGAAAACCATTTGTACCCATGTGCTGAAGATTTCCAGAAAGACATTAGTACTTATACCGTTGTTGCTGTGCCTGACGCTTGTCCCTGGGACGTTACCAGCCCAAGCAGTTAGCCGCATTAGTCCGCGCTTGCAAGAACAAGTCCTGCAAATTATCCGGGAACACCCAGATGTGATTATCCAGGCTGTGCAAACATACCAACAGGAACAACAACAGAAGTTGCAACTGGCACGTCAGGCATTTTTGCAGAACGTACAATTAAATCCCAAAGCGGTAATAGGGGAGTCCCCGACAACTGGTGCTAGTGAAACCAAAGTACTGTTAGTAGAATTCTCCGACTTTCAATGTCCTTACTGCGCTCAAGCGCATGACACGCTGAAAAAGTTCATGGCAAAGCACAACGATGAAGTAACATTGACATACAAACATTTTCCCCTGAGTGCCATCCATCCAGAAGCAATGAACGCCGCAAAAGCTTCATGGGCTGCTCACCAACAGGGGAAATTTTGGGAATATCATGACCTGCTGTTTACTAATCAAGACAAATTAGGCGAGAAGTTTTATCAGGAGATAGCAAAAAAACTGGATCTGGATCTAGAGAAATTTGACCGCGATCGCTACATTGCGACTACTACCATCGAGCAGGATATGCAGCTAGCACAAACTCTAGGACTTAACGGTACACCCTTCTTTGTGATGAACGGTCAAACTTTCTCCGGTGCATTACAGCTAGAGGAAATCGAGAACATCTTAGCCAATAGTAGATAAATTTAGGGAATGGGTACTCTTGACTAGGGCGATGACCTATGATAATTACCATTCCTCATCACCTATGTCCAATTCCCCATGCCCTATGCCCTATGCCCTATGCCCTATGCCCCATTCGCAGCACATTCACCAACTTACCTTTACGAGCTAAGGCAGAATCGGCTAATTCTATAATCCACTGATTAGGTACAGCTTGGGGTCGGATTGACATCACATATTTCAGGGCTTCCTGTTCTTTACCCGGTCCCAACAAGCAGGCACAAATTGTCAAAGCTACGGCAGAAGAACGACTGATACCAGCTTGACAATGGATGAGAACATCCCCGTCCCGTTGACACATAGCACTCACGAATCTCATCACCTGATGAATATCTTCCGGTCTAGCCAGAATATAATCTGGGTCATCTAGAGGTGTCGCTAGGTCATGAAACTCTAATCGTAGGCGGTGGGGAACTAAGTTATAGCCGTGGGGTGGGGAGAAACCAGGACTACCAATACTGATGATGTGTTGAATGAATGCTCCTCTAGCGGGACAGAGAATATAGTCACTAGCCTCCTCATGGGAAGTAATGAACAGGTTGGGTAGTTGTAGAGGGTAACACGGGGAAACGGGTATAGGTAGATGGGAAAAATTCTTGCTGTTCGAGCATTTTGTCTTTTGAATGGCAATGTTGCTCAAAGCATGAGCGGCTTTAGAGCGGACTAAAGAGTTGGTATCATTCAAAGCTTGGCGTATTCCAGCTACAGCCTTCTGGTGGCCAATTTTCTCTAAGGCCTGCACAACGGCAGCGCGGAGGTAATAGTCTGAATCTTTGAGCGCACACAGCAAAGCCGTGACAGCGGTCTGATTACCGATTTGTCCCAACATTTGAGCAGCTTTACCACGAATAATCCCATCAGCATCCTGCAATGCTTGCACCAGAGCCATAACGGCTGCTGGGGTGCCTGCTTTTCCTAATTCCCAGACTACAATCCCTCGAAAAGTAGGACTTTCGTCATCAAGGGCTTGCAACAGACCCTCAATTGCTGAAGTCGTGCCAATTTTCCCTAATGCTTCAGCAACTTTGCAGCGCACTGAAAAGTCTGGAGTGTGGAGCATTGCTCGTAATTGGGGAACAGCTGCGGCTGCACGCATTTTTCCTAATGCCCCAGCTGCGCGTCCGCGAACACCATAATCTGGATCTTCCAGCAACGGCAGCAAATCACCTACTACTCTAGCGCTAGCAATTTTTCCCAATGCAGTAGCAGCCCGCCAGCGCACCCCGGAATCTTGATGGTTTAATGCGTTGCTCAGACTGGTGACAGCCGCTGGTGTCCCAATTTCTCCTAAAGCCCAAGCCGCCCATCTGGGCACAGCTAAATTTTCATGCTTCAATGCATAGTGCAACTCTGTAACTACTTCTAGAGAACCAATTTGCCCTAAAGCCCAAGCCGCCCAAGCACACACCTCATCATCTTCATGGTTTAATGCATCTAGCAGCCAATCAACAACTGTGTCTGAGCCAATTTTCGCCAACACCCGCGCCGCACGCCGACGGAGATAGGAATCACCTTGTTCTAAAGCTTGCAAATATTTATATTCCATATCCTCATCCCCCTTGCTTTATCCCCCTTGTCTTCCTCGTCCCAGGGTCGAGCGCGTCCCTGAGATTGATTTATGGGGTAATTAAAAATGTCAAATTGGAGCGCATAACGTGACTTTCATTCTCACCAACGACGATGGTATCGATGCCCCTGGTATAAAGGCGCTACTTAAAGCTGTAAACGGAAATACTCATGATGTAATTATCGCTGCCCCTAAAGACCATCAGTCTGGCTGTGGACATCAAGTTACCACTACTCGTCCAATTCACGTCCAACGCCGTTCGGAGAATGAGTATGCTATTGATGGTACTCCGGCTGATTGTATCAGAATTGGATTATCACATATTAATCCAAATGTCAAGTGTGTGCTGTCAGGCATCAACGCTGGCGGTAACATGGGAGTTGATGTTTATATTTCTGGAACTGTCGCCGCTGTCCGGGAAGCTGCGATGCATGGGATTCCTGGCATTGCTATTTCCCAGTATCGCAAGGGTAAACTGAATTTAGATTGGGATGCTGCGGCTCGCTGGACAAGCTTAGTTATAGCTGATTTGTTGTTACGTCCCCTGGAACCAGGAAGTTTCTGGAACGTGAATCTACCCCATTTATTACCAGGGGAAGCAGAGCCAGAAATCGTGTTTTGTCCACCCTGCACCAAACCCTTACCCGTAAACTACCGGATTGAGGGCGATAAATATCAATATATTGGTAATTATCAACAGCGATCGCGCACCCCCAACAGTGATGTTGAGGTCTGTTTCTCTGGCAACATAGCCATCACTCAATTGAGATTATAGTCATTAGTGATTAGTCATTAGTCATTGGTCATTAGTCATTAGTTATCAATTCCCCATGCCCCATGTCCCATGCCCCATTCCCCATTCCCCAATCAGTGTCGCTCCCATGATGGATCGCACTGACCGCCATTTTCGGTATTTTATGCGGCAAATTAGCCGTCGTACCTTGCTGTATACAGAAATGGTGACGAGTGCGGCAATTCTGCATGGTGACAAACAACACCTGCTAGGCTTTTCTCCCGCAGAAAAACCCTTGTCTTTACAAATAGGTGGCGATCGCCCCCAAGATTTGGCGGAGTGTGCCCGGATTGCTGAAGATATGGGCTATGACGAAATTAACCTGAATGTAGGTTGTCCCAGCAGTCGGGTGCAGGATGGTAATTTTGGCGCGTGTCTAATGATGCAACCGCACCGGGTGGCTGATGCTGTAGCTGCTATGCGCCAAGCTACTCGTTTACCTGTCACAGTCAAACATCGTATCGGTGTTGATGATTGCGATCGCTATGAGGACATGGTTAATTTTGTCCGTATTATTGCTGATGCTGGTTGTCAAAGTTTTACTGTTCATGCTCGCAAAGCTTGGTTACAGGGACTCAGCCCAAAAGAAAATCGCGATGTTCCTCCGTTGCGCTATAGTGATGTCCATCGTCTCAAGCAGGAGTTTCCCGATTTATTTATTGAAATTAACGGCGGAATCACCACCTTAGAGCAGGTAAGTCAGCAATTGCAATTTGTTGATGCGGTGATGATTGGACGTGCAGCCTATGATAATCCCTATCTGTTCGCTACGGTGGATCAAGAGTTCTTTGGGGAAGAAATCACACCCCGAACCCGCCAGGAAGTTGTGGAAGCCATGCTACCTTACATTGATGAATGGGTAGCAAAAGGTTGTAAGCTCAATAAAATCACCCGCCACATGTTGCAGCTATTTGCTGGACAACCGGGGAGCAGAATTTGGAAGCGGATTCTTACAGAGAATTCTTGTTTAGCTGGTGCTGGTTCTGAGGTGCTAGGGGAAGCACTATCAAAAATGTCACAGGTGCTGGTGGCTAGCTATAGTTAATCTGACATCTTGCACTCAAGAGCGGCAGCCCAAATTTTTCGTTCCCAGGTTCAACCTGGGAACGAGCGTCAGGAGGTTCTACCTCCCGTGGTGCAAGATATGAGTAATAGCACTTATGCAAGCATTCCCATCGTCGGAAGCGACCGAAAGATAGTCTTTAGGGCTGGCTGGTAATGAGGGAAAATCATCATCAGTGCGTAATACCAATTCAGGAAAATAGTGATACATATTATTTGGTGTAGGGGAGGGGTTTCCCCACCCTAGCAGGACTTACGCACAGGTTGTGTATTTCCGTCCGCAGTATTGTAGGGTGCGTTACGCGCTTCGCTAACACAACGGTAATAAAGCGGGAGGAACATCCACACCGCTTTTTGCCTCCCCTACGTATCTTTTCAAAAATCAAATATGATTCCTATAGTTAGTTATTATTCCCGTCGAACAATTCAAAAAAGCGGAGAAAACTGCGAATATCAAAGAAGGGACGGGTAATCAAACCAATCGCATTAGTAATCCGACCAATCAGATTGCGACCGACTACAATCACATCATTGTCTTGCAGTTGGACGTTTTGCGAAGCATCACCTGCAAGTACTGCTTTACCATCAAGACGACGGGTGACAGCTTTACCCCGTTCTGGGTCGAAGCGCACCAAGGCTATTTCCCGCATATTCGCGCTGTCGGGGTTGACACCAGATAAAGCATCAATGAACGAACTACCATTAGGGAGCTTGACGGCAGCTAGTGCTGGACGACCACCAGAATAGTTTAAAATCCTGATGGTAATTTCTTTCTGAGCGAGGGTAGAACGGGCTACCAAAGCACGGTCATAACCGTCATTGGCGCCGACTTCCCGACGGGTAACAATCACTGCATCACCATCTTGCAAGCGTAAATTCGGAACGGCACCACCGTTAAGCAAGGGGGTATATAGGTCTATATTTTGGGTAATTACAGACCCATCCAGCAAAGTCCGTCGGACTTGCACCGCTCGCAAGTCTGCTGTCATGGTAGAACCACCAGCCAGGAGGAGCGCATCTGCCAAACGAGGTATATTTAGGGGATAAATTCCTGGTTTAATCACCTCTCCGGTAATCGTCACTTGTACCGGACGTGCTTGGACTAGGGATACTACGGTATTGGGATTGGTTTCAAATTTCTGTAACCCTTGACGAATTTTTTCCTGTGCTTCTTCCAAGGTCAAGCCTTGAACTGATATTGTTCCCAGACGGGGGACGACAATATTACCTTCCGGACTAACTGCAGCGTCAAAGCGTAACTCCTGACGCTGTTGGAGGATGGAAACCGCAATCGGGTCAACCACAAACTGTCTTAAACGCTGGCGAATTCTTGTCTGTGCTTGTTCCAGAGTTAACCCTTTCACGGAAATTGTACCAAGGAGTGGCGCTACAATATTGCCTTCGGGATTGACTGATGCTTGAAAATTCACCTCTGGACGTTGACCCACTAGCGCTAGAGTAACTATGGGATTAACGACAAAGCGATTGAGACGCGATCGCACTGTTGCTTGAGCTTCCTCTAAAGTTAAACCCCGCAGCGATACCGTCCCCAACAACGGCACAATAATATTACCTTCTGGATTGATACTGGCTTGAAAGCTTAAATCCGGGAATCGTTGGACTACTACACTAATAGCGTCACCGGGTGCTAAGCGATAGGGACCAGGGGGACGCTGTGCGACAATACCCAGAACATCCCCTTGATCCAAACGGTAAGCACCTGGTGGACGCTGATTTTCTATCCTAATGACATCTCCCGGACCCAAAAGATAGCGTCCCAATTGGGTCGAAGCTGGGGTGTTGAAATCAGGGTAAAAAGTTTCAGTCCCCAGGGGAGGAAGGTTTTCTCCTGGTGGTGGTTGCGTAGGCACTGTTTGAGCAACAGCCGATTGACAAACTGTTCCGACTAAGAAACCAACGTGAATACTAGCAAGAAATAGGACGCTAAGGGAACGCATTGGGAATGGGGAATGGGGGATGGGGAATGGGGAATGGGTAGAGATATCCATTCCTAAATCAAAACACGTCTTTAATCAATGCTGTTTGAACTGCTTGAGCAAGAGACTGAGTTAAAGACCATGATTGTTCCACTTGTCCTAAAGGTTCGATGGGGATTAAGATACACACCCCTACCCAGGCTAAGCGCTTGTGGCTCCACTGAGCAACCTGATCCGGGAAAAACCAGTTGATGGGTGCTGGATGTCCCCCTGTGGGGGAAGCATACCATTGCAACACAGCAAAGGTTTGTTGGGGTGTGACACCGCGAAAGAATCGCGCTTCGACTTTAATATTGGTATTGGATGCTTTGGGGTTAGGTATACTAAACTCGGCGGTGCGTTCTTGAGCGACATCCCACTGCTGCCAACCATTGATTTCTGTCCATTCTACTTGGGGTTGGTCTCTCGGTCCGTTTTGGGGTAGCAACAGGACTATAGCGGGGGTTTTCTCGTCTTTTTTAATCAGTTGTAGCGACCATTTTCTGCCCCCAATGGTTTGTTCTCGTTGGTCGGTTGTTTGCCAACCTGGTATATTTAAACTGGTATGTCGTAAGTCTTTTAGTTGCTTGAGGTTGGGGACGGGTGGTGGTTCTTGCCATTGCCAGCGTCCTTTCAGGTATCCAGGAACTGCACCTATGACTAGTAGGAGTAATAGTAGTAATAGTACTGCTATTTGGGTAAAGTTGCGGTTTTTCAGAAGTTTAATGATAGTCATTAGTCATTAGTCATTAGTTATTACTTATTAGTTATTAGTTATTAGTCATTAGTTATTAGTTATTAGTTATAGCGTTTCCTAGTCTACTGAGGTACAAATTTATCGGCTTAAGAAAGCGTCCATCCTCTTCTATCGGCGGTTAATTCTTTCTTGCTATACCTCACGAGCGTGGGAAGCGCTATATTAGTTATTAGTGATTCATCTTTTGGGGTACGTCCGATGGATTTGAGGTATGCATTTAATTGAGGTTCTAGGTCGTTAATCAGCAATTTTAGTGTATTTATTTGTTCCTCTGTTAATAATTTACGATTATAGGCTCGTCTTAGCCAATGTAGAGTTTCATTTAAAGAACCTCTCGCCATTTTTACGAAGCGGCGATTGTCTTGATAACTACCTCTTCCTACACCTTCTGCTATATTCGCACCAATGCTATCTGCTGAACGGATAATTTGTATGCCTACTGTATTTTTGGGGACTGATTCCCATCCATCAACTATCTTCCAGATATCATCAGCTAATCTTTCCGCCAACTGATAAACCCGCAATTCTTGAAACCTCTTATATGACATTTTCACCCTATGTAATGACTAATGACCAATGACTAATGACTAATAACTAATGACCAATGACTAATGATTATTAATCCAATTTAAGAGGGGTACTAGAATAATTAACATTAAAGCTGAGTAGAGGTCGCCTCCAGAGCCGTCGTGTAACCATGCAAAGGCTGTATCTTGACCTGTACCGTGGAAGTATGTCAGTAGTGTATTGCGAATTATATTGGCGGTAATGCTAATTCCTACTGCGGATGATAAAAATATAATTGATTTGCGTCGGGAAGATAATGCACCTGTCCAATAAAGTAGCATTAAGCCTACATAGAGAGTCGTAAACATCATTTTTAGCCCCGCACAGTAGGGGGCTACTTCGACAATTCGTCCCCCGACAAATAAATTAATTGCTTCGACTCGGACATCAATTCCCATCTGAATTAAAATAAATCCAGCAGTGCCCGCAATGAAGGCTTGTAAGGGTAAGGTATAGGGAGCAATTAAATAAGGGATGGCGTTGGGGGTGGCTAGAAACACTAACAATAAGGGAAAGCTTTGCAGTTTGAAACCAGGAATTCCTTTCAACCACAAACACAATCCTGCGAGAATAGTTGGGAGGGAAAGGTTAACCCAATCGCTGACATTGCTAAGATAAAGTACTGCTCCTAATAGCAATAGTAGGATACCAAGGGGATGGGGGATATCTGGTAGACGATTCCACTGTTTACGGTTTCCCCAGACAAGGTAGGCTGCAAAGGGTAAACCAATCAATCCGTGGCTGAAATATTCGTGTTCGGTACTGATGCTTTTTTTCAGCCAACCGTCTGCCCAATGTAACAGTAGGGGTGCATAAAGCAACGCGAAAATGCCAAGAATGGCTAGGGACAAAAAGTTCTGATGCCGGAGTATGTTAAGCTGACGCTGGATTGTCATGTGTTACAAACAGCTAGGTGGTAGGTGCAAAAACATTGCTATGCAAATTTTGTTGGTTACAACCAATGGTAGATGCAATCTCCGCCACTACTTCTTTGACTTGACTGTTGCTTAAACCGGGGTACATGGGCAAAGATAAGATTTGCTTTGCTAGGATTTCAGCCTGGGGGAAGTCCCCAGCTTGGTAGCCTAAGTCAGAGAATGCAGGTTGGAGATGACAGGGAACTGGGTAGTGTATCCCTGTTTGAATCCCTAGTTTTGTTAGTTCTTCCTGAATTTGTTGTCGAGAATGGCGACAAGACTCTAAAACCCTGATGACATATAAATGATAAACGTGCCCTAGGTGACTTTGGTTAGTAATGGGAATAATTCCTTGCTCTGCGAGGGGTGATAATTCCAGGTTGTATTCCTCAGCGATATTGTGGCGATCGCGGTTCCATCTTTGCAGATAGGGTAGTTTTACATGTAAAATTGCTGCTTGCAAGGTATCTAGACGGCTATTTGTACCGGATGGTTCGGTATGAAAATACTTAGATGATGCTCCATAATTCCGCAGACGGCGAACTTTTTGAGCAATATCCGGGTCTTTTGTGAGTACTATTCCCCCATCTCCAAAGGCACCTAGATTTTTACTGGGATAAAAACTAAAAGCTGCTGCTATCCCTACACTCCCAGCGCGATATCCCTCCCGTTCAGCGAGGTGTGCTTGAGCTGCGTCTTCAAAAATCAGCAGATTGTACGCGCTAGCTAAGTCTAACAATTGCTGTGGTGAAACCATTTGACCGTAAAGATGGACGGGTACGATGGCTTTGGTTTGGGGTGTAATTGCTTTTTCGGCGGCTTCTAGGTCAATTAAAGCCGTGTTGGGGTCACAATCAACAAGGACTGGCTTTGCACCAGTCCTTAAAACTCCTATCAATGTAGCGACAAAGGTATTGGCTGGTAATATTACCTCATCCCCTGCACCAATATTGCACGCTGTTAAACCAAGAGCGATCGCATCGGTTCCTGATGCTACACCGACACCATAATTTGTCAAAGAAGCTGCTGCAAATGCTGCTTCAAAATCTGCTAGTGTTTGTCCTAAAACGAAATCCCCCTCCTGGATTATAGTCTGGATTGCCCCCTGCAATTGCGTTTGAATGCTGGCGTGTTGCAGTTGCAGGTTGACAAAAGGAATCCTGATGTTCGGAGCATTATTATTCATAGCAAGGTTGGCTATTAAAGATTTATCTGAAATATCTAATATATTTATGGCGTGATTATCCCTTGTTTGAGAAACTGCTAACACGCAATATCTGTAAAGAGTCGATGAAGCTTTAATTAATTTTTTGTATTGTGAGAAAAAAAGCCGGTTTAAAATTACTCTATTAATTGCTAAATATTTTGTTGATTAACCGCCGTTGCCGAAGGCTATGCCCGTACCTTTAGGTTGGCGAAGCCTAGGGCTATTGCACGCTGATTAACGCCGATATAATTTCCTCTGCTCCAAGATTCTAGTAATTTTAGTTAGGTTGGGAATATCAAAATTTGCGTAGATATTTTCCTTGATAATAAGCTAAAGCATATTTAAATTGCATAATCAGATTTCCTCAATCTCTTGTGGGGTGGGCATCCTGCCCGCCCACGTTATGTAAATTAGATGCACATCAGCTTATCTATTTTTACCCTTTATTTAAAGGTTATGATTGTGCCTTGACTAGACTTCTTGCGTGCATTCCGAAATATTAAATAATTAACCGCCGTACGCGGAGCGTGCGCCCTTGGCGCATAAAACGCCGATAAACGCCGATAAAATTTACTTTTGCAAGTGGTCTACTGGCTATTGGTTATCAGTTATATATTTTCGGATTTTTTATTTATCTTTGAAGTATCTATATTTCCAGATATAAAAAGGACTAACTAAGCTGCTGATTTTTAATTGCAATTCGCAAGCCGCAACTAAATCTGTTTTCACTTTTGTACCATATTTACACAAGTGTAAAACAATTTTTCGTAGGTCATTTACCAGATAAGCAATAATTGCTAAAGGGAAAATCCAGGGTTTAACACTCAGCATCCGAGTTACATAACGACTCAGACCAATACCGCGAAAAAAGGGAATTAAATATTCTTTTTGTAAGCGCCAATGCGGGATTTTATGGTAAATTTCCATCGCTGGGTTATACCAAATTTCCCAACCAGCGCGTTGAATATAAGCTAATACTTCTAAGTCTTCTCCGGTCAGCATACTTCCCGGAATTCTCCCAGATAAAATGCATTCTTGGGGAACGCTTTCTAACCAAGCTGTTTTGCGGACAACCATCCCAGCAGATGGGGGTAGTAATTTTTTCTGGGGTTCGTAGAGTAAAGGTAAGTTACCGCGTTCTGTTATTGCTAAAAATGGAGCTATACGGTTAAAATTTTCTGGTGGTGGTACTTCCCAGTCTGGATGAATTTGACTCCCGTAAGCACCTGCTTGGGGATGTTCAATCCCAAAAGTGTAAGCTGCTGAAACCCAATTTGAGGTAGGTAAGTTATCGTCATCTAGAAAGCCTATAAGTTCGCTTTTTGCTTCGCGAATAGCACGTTTACGAGCGAAAGCTGCACCTTGTTGAGTTTCAAAACAATAATGTAAGGGATTGGTTGTTGACCAATTATCCTGGTATTCTTGCATAATCTTAGCAGTATTATCGCTGCTGTTATTATCAACAACAATGATTTCCCAGTTAAGATTTTCAGGATAGACTTGATTTCGCAAACAATTCAGAACTTCTGGTAAGCGGTGTTCGCCATTGTAGGTGCAAATTGCTACAGTAAAATCAACTCTCATAGTTATTTGCAATATAGTACTTTGAAAAAAGAATTATAGTAAATTTGCCTATCATTAGGCTTATATTAGCCTTGTGAAAGCAAGTCTTAAAGACTTATGGGTTAAGTATATAAATTGTTCACATTTAACAAGCTTAAGTTCAAGCATACAGCAGTAGGTGTAGGGTGGGCAATACTTTGCCCACCTCACATTTTGCACTACAATTAACTGATAAATAGCCAATCAGAGAAGAACGCAGCTTGACCGCATCGTTGATTATCCTCATCTAGGACGTTCCAGAGCAGCACATCTTGAATTTGGAAGCGCTTACCACTACTAGAATTACGGATACCAGAATAATTAGTTATAAAACCTTTGGTTGCGGCTTCTAATAACAACTGTTCTCTATCCTTCCGTTCCACATCTCTGACTGTTTTTCGCGAAGGCATTTGGGTAAAATCTTCCCAAGAAAGCTCCCATAATTCCAAAGCGGTGCGGTTCCCATAGTTGAAAATTGGGTCTTTTTCTGTACCGTGAGATACTATAACAAAAGGTGCTACAAAAAGTGACTTGGCTATTTCTTCCGGGGTGCCATTAACATCAAGTAAAGATTTTCCCGTCCAATGTTTAAAGCTATGTAGCAGTCGTTGAGTGTGGATAATTATTGCTTCTTGCTGCCAAGGAAATTGCATATTACTGTTCGTACAATGCGTTGATTTTGGATTTTGAATAGACTCCAGAAAAGTTGATGGGGGCATGTATGTATGCCCTTATTTTAGATTTACTAATTATCAATGTCCCACCAACTTATCTCGCAAATGCTTAATCCTATCACGGAATTTCGCCGCCTGTTCAAATTCCAAATTTTTTGCGGCTGCTTTCATTTGTTCTTCAAGTTGGGTAATTAACTCCGGAATTTGCTCTAAGGGTAGCTCATCCATGTGTTCATCTACTACTTGTAAATCTTGGGAATTAAGGCGTCTGGAGACTTCTAAGAAAGCTAAAATCGCGTTACTTGACTTTTTGACAATCGGCTGGGGAGTAATGTTATTAATCCGGTTGTGAGCGATTTGAATATTGCGGCGTCGTTCTGTTTCTTCCATAGCTTTAATCATGCTATCTGTGAGATTTTCCGCATATAAAATTGCTTGTCCCCGGATGTGACGGGCTGCTCTCCCAATAGTTTGAATTAGGGAACGTTCAGCACGCAAAAATCCTTCTTTATCGGCATCTAAAATTGCTACGAGAGAAACTTCTGGTAAGTCTAAACCCTCCCGTAATAAATTAACCCCAACTAAGACATCAAACTTAGAATCGCGCAAATCTTGAATAATTTCAATCCGCTCGATGGAGTTAATTTCTGAATGCAAATAACGAACGCGAATCCCTTGCTCTTCCAGATATTCTGTCAAGTCTTCCGCCATACGTTTAGTCAGGGTTGTCACGAGTACTCTTTCATTTTTGTCTACTCTGTCTTGAATTTCTCCTAGTAAATCATCAATTTGTCCTTCGGGAGGACGAACGATAATTTCTGGGTCAAGTACCCCCGTCGGACGAATGATTTGCTCGACAATATGCTTGTCAGAAACTTCTATTTCCCAATCTCCTGGGGTCGCAGAAACAAAAATACACTGATTAACTTTTTCCCAGAATTCCTCTGCTTTTAAAGGACGGTTATCGGCGGCACTAGGAAGGCGAAAACCATGCTCAATTAAGACTTTTTTCCGCGCTTGGTCGCCGTTGTACATCCCACGAATTTGCGGTACGCTCACGTGGGATTCATCTACTACTAATAACCAATCTTTGGGGAAATAATCAATTAAACACTCTGGTGGTTCTCCAGCTTTTCTCCCAGCCAGATGACGGGAATAATTTTCCACCCCGTTGCAATAACCTACCTGACGCAACATTTCTAAATCGTATCTTGTACGTTGGTCGATGCGTTGAGCTTCTATTAATTTTACGGCTGATTCTAATTCTGCAACTCGCTGTTTTAATTCGGCATCAATGTCATTACAAGCTGCTTCTAATCTTTCTTCTGGAGTGACAAAGTGACGTGCTGGGTAGATATTAACAGCCCCAACAGACTGGAGAATTTCTCCCGTTACTGGGTCAATATAACGAATAGCATCTATTTCATCACCAAAGAATTCCACCCGAATAATTCTGTCTTCGTAAGCAGGACCAATTTCTAGCACATCTCCCCGGACACGAAACCGACCACGACCGATTTCTACGTCGTTACGGTTATATTGTACTGATGCTAAATCTCGCAAAATTTGCCGTTGATTTACTTCCATACCCATCTTGAGGGGGATGGCTGCTTTGAGATATTCTGAAGGAATTCCTAAACCGTAAATACAGCTAATGGAAGCTACGACAATTACATCCCGGCGTTCAAATAAAGAGCGTGTTGCTGAGTGACGCAACATGTCGATTTCGTCGTTGATCGAAGCAGTTTTTTCGATATAGGTATCGGTAACGGGGATATAAGCTTCTGGCTGATAATAGTCGTAGTAACTAACAAAATACTCCACCGCATTATCAGGAAAAAATTCCCGCAATTCATTACACAATTGGGCTGCGAGGGTTTTGTTATGTGCTAATACTAGGGTGGGTTTACCGACTTTCTCAATTACACTGGCGACTGTGAATGTTTTTCCAGTACCCGTAGCTCCTAGTAGGGTTTGGAAACGGTTCCCAGCTTTGATGAGGTCGGTAAGTTGAGCTATGGCTTGGGGTTGGTCTCCCGTAGGCTCAAAAGGTGCTTGTAGAGAAAATTCTGTCATTTTTTCAGATCAATAAGCAATTGCAAAGGCAACATTTAAAATTTTTAATGATAAATCTCTCAATTGGCACTGTCTGAATGTTGACTTTATGCCAATTAAATGCGTGATAACTTACGACTTTAGTATCAGCCAACCACTCCCTATGGTACAAAAATCATCCAGGAAGTAGCTACCTTATCTGTTCCGAAACCCAGCCTATACCTTAAGGAGCTTTACTATGTGTATGCTTTTATGTTTAACTTGTTAACATATTTATATCTATATGAGATTTTTTAACGTAAACTCAGGTAAATAGCAAAATTTGTAGAACCGCATTTTCCTGGTTATCAACAAAATTAGTGAAAATTTCCGAGGTTGTTGTTCATGACTACTAGCCGCAGTTCCAAGAGGGTTCCCCCCCGTCAAAGGCGCCTTCGTCGCAAGGGAGACGAACCTGCTGAAACAAATGGTGTACAGGATAACCAGGAAATGAATGATACTCAGGAAGCTAGTAAAACTGAGGAAGTTAGTAAAAATATTGATAATGGAGACAAAGCCATGACCACCCCAGCCACTGAAACAACAAAATCTGCTTCTGAACTCACCTCCTTACCAGGAAATCGCCCCGTAGCATCTAATACTCTTGCTGTGCGGGAAACAATCAACGTTTCTGGTATCCGTCCCATCGCTGAAAGTGACCTGCAAGTTGCGGAAACAATTAACGAAGCGGGTATCCGTCCCATTGGTGTCAGCACTCTGCAAGTCGTAGAAAGCATGAATATCATGGGTATTCGTCCCATCGGCGCTAACACCATAGACGTGGTAGATACAATTAACCTGTCTGGTATTCGTCCTATCGCTGCCAGTACGCTGGTAGTTTCGGAAACCTACTCTATTATGGGAAATCGTCCGGTAGCATCGAATGATATTGACGACGCTCCGTTTTTGATGGGTTATCTCGACTAGAGCAAAAACCCCGCCCTTAAGGGCGGGGTTTATCTCAAATTGTTGTAATCAATCCGGCGTTGTTTCCATCGCCGGATTTTTTGTGCTGAGACGGGGGAACCCTCTAGAGACGGGGAACCCCGTCCCTACTATTCACTATCTCTACTATTCACCAACAGCAGAAGATGACGGGGAAATCCCGTCCCTACTATTCACAGTTCGCGCTTGGTAGCGGGTAGATAAAAATGATTGCTAAACAGAAGATTCCCGACTTCTTAAAGAAATCGGGAATCTCTCCACCTCACCTATCTACTATTCACAGTATGCTTCCTGGGGAGGGGGAAGTCTCCCCATTGATTTATCGTTAGTTCTTGAGCAGCAAATAATATAGCTGTCCATTACCACCTGTAATCCCAGCGCGATCGCCAGCGATTTTCCCTGTCCCCATGAAATAATCCACTCGTCCCGGACCTCTAATGGCGCTACCTGTATCCTGATCCAGCACAAAGCGGTCAACAGTACGCTTTACCATCCCATTGCGGGTCGGGAAAGGTAAGGGGGCACGTACCAGGGCTAAAGCACCAGGAGGCATGAGAGATTTATCTGTAGCAATGGAACGTTCTGGGGTAACTGGTACATTGATACTCCCGCTAGCAGGAGTACCATTGGTGTCTTTGAAAAAGACAAACCGTTCCCAACGGGGCAGATAATTACTCATCTCCTGGGGATTTGTCTGGAAAAACTGCACAATACCAGGTAGGGTTAACTGGTTTCGCGCTACTTTACCATCTTTGAGCAGTTCTTTCCCGATACTAGTCCAGGGGTAATCAGTTCCTCCCGCAAAGCCGACACTTGTTGTTGTACCATCCGAGAACTGCAATTGAGCCGAACCTTGAATATGTACCATGTAAGCGTCTAAGCGACTACGAAACCAATATAGTTCCAAGCCGCGCAAGGGACTGTTATCCCCCAGCAACCCGTCTAGCCCCTCTAAGTCAACCCGTCGGGGGTGGGGTTTAGTCCATTGCTCAAAGTTTGCCGGTAGTCTATATAGAGGATAGCGATACTCTGGAGTCGGAACTCGACTAGCGCTATAAATTGGCTCGTAGTAGGCGGTGAATAGTACCGTACCTCTACCATCGTTGCCGATAGACTTGTAAAAATCAAATTCCCGACGCACAGCCGCTTGTAGCTGTGCTGAAGAACGGGAGGTGACCACCAACTGGCGGAAGCGTAACAAACTACGCTGCACTCGCGCTCTGGTAATTCCTGGTGTGGGATTATTGCTATAGACTTCTGCTGCTTTTGGTGTTGCTAGGTAACTCAGACTGTTATCTATTGACTGCAGTAAAGCTTGGCGATCGCCTCTGGAACCCCAAAGTTGCTCGTCCCAACCCAAGCAGTTCCGACTAACACACCGACCTGAGAGGGAAATTTTCTTCAGTGGTGGGGGTACTGCAGCTTCTACTGGTGGCGCCACAGTTGGTGCTGGTAAAGGGACTGTCGGAACTACATAAGGTGCTTGTGCAAAGCCAGAAGGTACTTGCACACCGGCTGATAACACCGGAGTGACAACAGCAATTCCCAAACCTAGGGCTAGGAAAGCAAGGGTTTTTCTCATCATCTATGCAAATCGTTCGACACTAGAACTAAAAATAGGTTCCACCCGGATAGCTAAAATTTTTGCTGGTCTGACTACCATATACTCACCTTGGATATTTTTTATAGGCACGCTGATAAAATCATTGGAAGCTGCTTTGGGCATTAGTTCCCCACTGTACCACTTCTGAAAGTCTTGAATAGTCGCAAACCGGACTTCTTCTCGGTGTCCACCTTCGAGCATCAGGTGTACGGCATATTCATTTGCAGTTCTTGGCATATGGTTGAAGCACTCAAAAGACATCCAAACCATTGTTAACTAACTAACGCCCGAATGGGAATGGTCAATGGGGAATAGCTAGTGGGTAATTATCTACCCATTCCCCAATCTCTAGTCCCCAGTCAAGAGTCCGTAGTTCCCAGTATCAGGAAAACAACTTAAATCGCCCTAATTGGACTTCAATTACTTGGGGGAGCATTTTATCAAGTTCCGCACCATCTTGGAATTGCAAAATTTGGGTGCTTGGTAAGTCAAAGGGAACCTGTCCCTCTAGCTCTAGGTCTTGCGGTTGCATTTGGATTAATAAAATTTGCTCAGTCCGCTTGCTGTACATAGCACAGCCAAGTTCCACGCAAACATTAGGACTGGAAATTAATTGTGGGGTTTTTTTACCTTCTACTCCCAGGCTCGTAATTGGGGTGGTGTCAGCAATAAATAACATACTCTTGCGGATTTTCCGCATTGTCACCTTGTTGAGACGCACTGGACATTCACTACTGCGATGGGATTCTACTAAGGTCAGTGATTGACGCGATAGCTTCGCTGCTGCGCTCCGCGCAGATCGCTCATTTAAAATTTCCAAACTCTTTTTTAATCCAGAGCGCAGCGCTTCACTGGCTGGGGGATACTCTGTTTGGGAAGCGAAAAAAATTGTCGGTTCTAACTGA
Organism: Nostocaceae cyanobacterium; assembly: GCA_035285345.1. Classification (GTDB taxonomy): domain Bacteria; phylum Cyanobacteriota; class Cyanobacteriia; order Cyanobacteriales; family Nostocaceae; genus JAYKJH01. The sequence goes on from JAYKJH010000151.1 coordinate 29,864, forward strand.
GATAATAAGCTTTGCTTGCTGAAATAAATTTCATGACTAATCAAGTCAATATTAGCGACGCAATATCCCCCGCTACCTTCAATATAAAATTCTATGTTTTCCCCTTCTATATAACGCCGAAACCAAGTAGATTGTTTAACTTCCTGGCTGTCTTCTAAAAAATCTGCCCGCAATCCTGATTTCAGCAAGCTTTTTTTACTGATGCGAATGTCTGGTGGACGTTTTTCTATCTCTGGAATTGGCTCATAATCCTCTACATACCATGCTCTCAGAGCAATTATTGACATAAGTACCTATTTCAATCCTCTTTGATAAAAGTATTGTACCAACGTCATTTTAGAACATATGTACTATTTAGAGGCGTGCCGCTGCTTCAGGATTCTTGGCTTTATCCCATTTCTCTAGGGGATTGGGTTCCCCATTCGTTGCGCTATAGTAACATACCCAGATATTTTCCTAACCAAAACGCAACAACACCCAAGCATCTACTCGCTTATTTCTTTCCTCTCTTTGTTAAGCCTATCCAGGGATGAACTGATTAACAACTTCCTTACGGTCAGTATTGCTTAACCAATTCCAGCGCCCTCGCTTTCAACTACTTGAGGAAATCTCAGCTTTCGCGTTGGGTGTTGTTGCGTTTTTACGAGACAGATTGAAGTTTAACAGCGCTTTTTACCTCTTTAGTTATTTACTCACTTGACCTTTGGCTGTTTTATCTGCCAGGGAAGCTTTGTTTAGCTTCAATTATTAATTTATCACTTCTTTCTAGCTGTGGTTTACTTCTTTTACTAAACTTTACTTTTAGAGTTTTTCTACTCTTAGACGCCAGTCACAATCTTTTTTTCTAACCAAAACGCAACAACACCCAAGCATCTACTCGCTTGTTTCTTTCCTCTCTTTGTTAAGCCTATCCAGGGATGAACTGATTAACAACTTCCTTACGGTCAGTATTGCTTAACCAATTACAGCGCCCTCGCTTTCAACTACTTGAGGAAATCTCAGCTTTCGCGTTGGGTGTTGTTGCGTTTTTACGAGACAGATTGGAGTTTAACAGCGCTTTTTACCTCTTTAGTTATTTACTTACTTGACCTTTGGCTGTTTTATCTGCCAGGGAAGCTTTGTTTAGCTTCAATTATTAACTTATCACTTCTTTCTAGCTGTGGTTCATTTCTTTTACTAAACTTTACTTTTAGAGTTTTTCTACTCCGAGACGCCAGTCACAACCTTTTTTTCCTAACCAAAACGCAACAACACCCAAGCATCTACTCGCTTGTTTATTTCCTCTCTTTCTTAAGCCTTCCCAGGGATGAACTGATTAACTGATTTCACTTAGAAATACTGGTTAAACAGTTGCGTTGCCCCGCTTTTAACTACTTGAGGAAATCTCAGCTTTCGCGTTGGGTGTTGTTACGTTTTTACGAGACAGATTGAAGTTTAACAGCGCTTTTTACCTCTTTAACTTACTTGACCTTTGGCTGTTTTATCTGCCAGGGAAGCTTTATTTAGCTTCAATTCTTAACTTATCATTCCTATATTTATTTGGTTCGTCAGTGAAACTAAACTTTACTTTTTAGTTTGATGATTAAAGGTAAAGCACCCTTTAATATTAAGGATTTTGGCTTGATTAACCGCCCAGAAAATACCGTGGATTTTTTGAATAATTCTGATTAAACACTCATTTACTGTAAACTTTTGAAAATATAGTCACACCTAGATGTGGAGTTTGGGTAATGGGAACTAGAGACGCTTCGACGCTTGAAGACAAGGGAAGGGGGAAGAGGGAATCACCCATTACCCATTACCCATTACCCATTACCCACTAAATGACACCAGGACCTTTACCCCGTTGGTCATTTTCCATGCTTAGCTGACCTTGTTTATCTTCATTGACTTCTATGAGATCCTCAACCCGTTCAGCGGTTTCTGCTTCTGCTTGTTGTCTTGCATCTCCGGGAACTTCATAGTACATTTCTGGTTCGATGGCATAGTTGTTCAGCAGACCTTCTTTGTCAACCGTATAGCCATCTGTAGTTCTGATACTGTCACTATGGGTTTGGTTATCAGTGTCTGCACTTGCTAGGTTTTCTTCTGAGGGGAGGGTTTTGTAAGCTTCACCCTCTCTTTCTTTGCGAGCTGCAGTTTCTGCTGGAACGATTCCTCTGTCGTAGGTATCTACCTCAGCACGCTCTGAGGAGTCAACAGCGATTTTTTTTCCCTTATTTTGCTCATGATTAGCCATAAGTTTTGTTCCTGATATATTATGCATTCAGAAAATACTGTGTATTAATTTATAAGCATTAGTAATCAACACCCAACTATCTAGCGGATAAGTTTCCTTTATCAAGGGAAGTAGACTTATCCATCTAGAGATATATATAAGTTAGAAACCCTTGCAAATACTGGGTTTTTATCGGACTAAAAACACTTCTTACTAGCGAACTAATCAGTGGATTACCCTAATCGCTCTTGGGGTAGATACAGTAATCAAACTCGTCATTAGACAATGCAGCTATTGATTCATTGTCTAAATTTTCACCGGAGCTTGATACTAAAAGGAGCTTTATGGCGAGTCCTATAGAGTTTAATTTATTTGCACCTTATAACGAAGGAGTAGCTTTAGTTGGGTCTTTTTCTGATTGGAAAGAGATACCAATGAAGAAGGGAGAAGATGGATATTTTCGTGTCAATGTAGACTTAGAAGATGGCGTTTACCAATATAAGTTTCGCGTCCAGTCGAAAAGTTGGTTTTTTGAACCAGATCAGTGGGTAGATGTCACCGACCCTTACGCTACAGATATAGATGGCAAAAGTGAAACTGAAAATGCTATTGTGCGGATTAAAGAGGGTCAGCGGATTGTAGACACCTACGTGTGGATGCACGACGATAAACCCTTACCTGCTGACCATGAATTAGTTATCTATGAACTGCATGTTGCGGATTTCTCTGGGGGTGAGGATGACCCCCATGCTAGAGGAAAATACATGCATGTGGTTGAGAAGCTTGATTATCTCTGCGAGTTGGGAATTAATGCTATTGAACTGCTGCCTATAAAAGAGTATCCGGGTGACTATAGTTGGGGATATAACCCGCGGCACTTTTTTGCGACTGAGACTAGCTACGGTTCCACCGCTAACTTGAAGCGTCTAATTGATGAATGTCACGCTAGAGGTATTCGGGTGATTATGGACGGGATTTACAATCACTCGGAAGCTTCTGCACCCCTAACCCAGGTTGACCACGATTACTGGTATCATCATTCTCCCCGCGACCCTGACAATAACTGGGGACCAGAATTCAACTACGAACACTACGACGAGAAATTAGATACATACCCAGCACGGCGGTTTGCTGGTGATGTTGTCCGCTTCTGGATTCAGGAATACCACATTGATGGTATTCGTTACGACGCGGCACGG
>JAYKJH010000152.1:0-19121 GCA_035285345.1 Nostocaceae cyanobacterium
GCATCTTTACTAGAGTCCCCTTTAGGGGAAACCCGCTTATAGGGCTAGTTCAGCTACATTTCAGGCTCGTCTTGGTGCGATCGCTCGTTGCTGGGTTTTGCGCTTAGCGTGCGACCTTGGAGGATAATTGAACCCCACAAATAACCCCACAAAATTAATCTGTCTGAAGTTCTACTAGGTAAGACCTCCTATTCCTTCGCTAGTCATAGCAGTTTCATTTCTCAGTATTTTTTCAGTTAAATGCACCTTCTATAATTACCCCTTGCTACTATGGCATTTAGGGGTATTGTTAAGCTAAGTTCCAAATTTGGAGTTTAAATTAAAACTCACAAATTAATGAATAGACTACATTAACTTGCTTACATATTTAAATTAACCTAAAAAAGTTATAACCTAAGCTCACGAAAGTGGCAACTTGCCCATAAATTACTGAAATTTTACATAATCAGCTATCTCGTAGGAGATTATTCATATTCACACAGGTAAAATATTAATAAATGTTTCTCGCAAAATATCTAAACATGTACTTTTGGGGGATGAAATTAAAAAATAGCTAGTACTTAACTTGTAAATACCGATTTTTTTGGTCTGATTAGTTAAGTTATGTTTTAAATATTAATAACTACCGTGGATTTATTTAATCAAATCTACGTAAAGTTTTAAATAATACTTTAAAGCCCTCTCCCTTTGGGAGAGGGTGGGGTGAGGGAAAATAAATGTCGTTGTTCATAGCGCACTTCAGAATGCCAAAATAACTATCATCCTTAACTAAACCCTATTAGCTTACTTATGAGTGCCACTAAATCATCTTCGAGCTTTCCTAGCTTGCCAGAATTAAAGTCAGGATTACCAAATATTTGTGGTTGGGAAGGAGAAATTGAGTCGCTGGTAAATCACCAGGAACCTGTATTTTTACACCGTACAAATCTAAATCTAGAAAACATGACTGCGGGGTTTGCTTGCGCTCTACATATGCATCAGCCCACTATTCCGAGGGGTGTGAACGGCGAACTCCAAAGTAATCTCCAGTATATGTTTGAACATCCCCACTCAGGTGATAACCACAATGCTGAACCTTTTGCTTGGTGCTACAGCCGCATGGGAGATTTTATCCCAGAACTAATTACCCAAGGATGCAATCCTCGGATTATGCTCGACTATTCCGGTAATTTGCTCTGGGGGTTGCAGCAAATGGGAAGAGAAGACATCCTTAATAATCTCCAACGGATTACCTGCGACCCCCAGTATCAACCTTATGTGGAATGGCTAGGAACAATGTGGAGTCATGCGGTAGTTCCTTCCACACCCATTCCTGATATTAAACTCCACATTCAAGCGTGGCAACATCATTTTGCTGCCATTTTTGGGGGTGAGGCTTTAAAACGAGTTAAAGGTTTTTCACCACCAGAAATGCACTTACCGAATCATCCAGATACCTTATTTGAATACATCAAAGCGTTGAAAGAATGCGGCTATCACTGGCTGCTGGTACAAGAACATTCCGTGGAAAGGCTTGATGGACAGCCATTACACCACGATGATAAATATATTCCCCATCGGTTGCTAGCACGCAATTCCCAAGGGAAAACTATTAGCATCACAGCATTAATTAAAACTCAGGGTTCGGATACGAAATTAGTAGCACAGATGCAACCCTATTTTGAAGCGAAGGGACGGAGTAAGCAACAAATCGCCAACTTCAGTGTTCCTAGTTTAGTCACGCAAATTGCTGATGGTGAAAATGGCGGGGTGATGATGAATGAATATCCCCGTGATTTGTTCCGAGTTTATCATTCTGTGCGTGATTCTGGTGGGAATTATGCCGGTATAGTTGCGCTCAATGGTACAGAATATTTGGAACTTATTGAGAATATGGGAGTTAACCCGGATGATTATCCGACGTGTCAAGCAGTACAGCAACACAAAATTTGGCAGCGAGTAGACCCAGATAATCCCACATTGACAGCAGTGGAGCAAGCGATCGCACATCTGGGAGCAACCGACCCGCAATTCCACATGGATGGGGCTTCTTGGACAAATAATTTAAGTTGGGTCAAAGGCTACGAAAATGTCTTACAACCAATAAATCAACTCAGCGCTGATTTTCATCAAAAATATGACCCATTGGTGCAGCAAGACGCTTCCATAACCCAGCGCGCTGATTATCAGGAAGCGCTGCTATATAACTTGTTATTGCAAACCAGTTGTTTTCGCTATTGGGGACAAGGGACTTGGACAGACTATGCGCGGGAGATTTATCGTCGGGGTGAGACGCTGTGTAAATAGGGGAAATGGTGATTGGGGACTAGGGAAGAACCCAGTCCCGATTTGCTGAAAGTATTCCTGATTGTCTACTGAAGCTTTGTAAAAATTAATTGTTACTTCACACTCTAGGGAAACTAAGGAGGCGTCAATTCAGTCTACATCTGGAATTTACAATTGTAAGTTCTGCTCATCTTCCCTAGGGAAGATTCTTTTGTTACCGTTTTTTGCAAATGCTAGAATCCAGCGTTAGGAATATAGGATACCTCTATGCCAGTTGCCACTAATTCAATTAAGTTTGGGACAGATGGTTGGCGGGGCGTTATTGGTGATGAGTTTACCTTTGAACGTCTAGCCTTAGTTGCCCCTGTAGCGGCCAAAGTCTTATGGGACACTTATGGCGACACTGTAACCAGTCGGACGATTATTGTCGGTTATGACCGCCGATTTATGGCGGAAGATTTTGCCCGTACAGTCGCAGACACCGTTACCGCTGCCGGTTTTGATGTCCTGCTGAGTGAAACTTATGCCCCAACTCCAGCTTATAGCTGGGCTGCAAAACAACTCAATGCCTTGGGTGCATTGGTAATTACTGCCAGTCACAATCCTGGTAAGTATCTAGGATTAAAGGTAAAGGGAGCTTTTGGTGGGTCTGTACCGCCAGAAGTTACCAAACAGATAGAAGCATTATTATCTCAACAACAGCCACCAGCAGCTATGCCTGGTAAGCTGGAAATGTTTAACCCCTGGCCTAGCTATTGTCAAGAATTAGAAACTAAAGTAGATATTGCCACAATTCGTGATGCTATTGAGAAAGGCAAACTGACCGTATTTTCTGATGTTATGCATGGTGCGGCTGCTGGGGGATTAAAGCAGCTATTGGGCGAAGCAGTCAAAGAAATCAACACCGAACGCGACCCCTTGTTTGGTGGTGGGGCACCGGAACCTCTCCCACGCTATTTGTCCCGTCTGTTCCGGGAGATGCGAACTCACCAAAGAACTGATGCATCTAGCTTGGCGGTGGGTTTAGTATTTGATGGTGATAGCGATCGCATCGCTGCTGTGGACGGACAAGGAAATTTCCTTAGTTCGCAAATCTTAATCCCTATCTTAATTGACCATTTGGCTGTCCGGCGTGGTTTTAGTGGTGAACTCGTTAAAACCGTCAGTGGTTCTGACTTAATGCCCCGTGTTGCTGCTATGCACAATCTGGCTGTATTTGAAACCCCCGTTGGTTACAAGTACATTGCTGACCGGATGTTAGACACTCCCGTATTGCTGGGTGGGGAAGAGTCGGGCGGTATAGGCTATGGTAATCATATCCCTGAAAGGGACGCCTTACTATCAGCTCTATACGTCCTAGAAGCTATTGTCCAGTCGGGAATGGACTTAAGCGCCTATTACAGCTATTTGCAGGAAAAAACCGGGTTTTTCTCCGCCTATGACCGGATTGACTTACCCCTAGCCAGCATGGAAGTCAGAGCGCGGCTGTTGGAACAATTGCAAACCCAGCCATTAACCGAAATTGCCTCCCAAGCAGTGGTTGACTGTCAAACCATTGACGGCTACAAATTCCGCTTAGCTGACAATAGCTGGTTGATGATTCGCTTTAGTGGTACAGAACCAGTTCTGCGGCTGTACTGCGAAGCCCCTACTCTCAAGCAGGTACATCAAACCCTAGCTTGGGCGAAACAGTGGGCAGAGTAGTGGATAATAGGTAATAGGGCATGGGTCATGGGGCATGGGGCATGGGGCATGGGGCATGGGGCATGGGGCATGGGGCATTGGGCATGGGGCATGGGGCATGGGGAATTTCATGTCTTACCCATTACCAATTACCCATTACCCTCCATCATCCGTGTATCCGTGATATCAGTGTGTGCCCCATTACCTATTACCCATTACCCATTGACTAATGACCAAATTACTAGTAGTCGCTACCGGGAATCCAGGTAAGCTGCGGGAAATGCAAGCTTACTTGAGTGATTTGGATTGGGAATTAACTCTGAAACCAGAAGAATTGGAAATTGAAGAAACCGGCGATACTTTTGCTGCTAATGCCTGTCTTAAGGCGTCTGAAGTAGCAAAAGCTACGGGTAACTGGGCTATTGCTGATGATTCTGGGTTAGCCGTGGATGCTCTAGATGGCTCACCGGGAGTATATTCTGCCCGTTATGGCAAAACCGATTTGGAACGTATTACCAGAGTTCTTAATGAATTAGGCAATACACCAAATCGGCAAGCACAATTTGTTTGTGTAATCGCGATCGCTCGTCCCGATGGTGCGATCGCTCTTACTGCTGAGGGTATCTGTCGCGGCGAAATTCTCGATGCACCCCGTGGTACTGGTGGTTTCGGCTACGACCCTGTTTTTTATGTCCCCGAAAAACAATTGACTTTTGCACAAATGTCTCCAAATGTCAAGCGTTCAATTAGCCATCGAGGAAAAGCTTTTGCTGAGTTAATTCCCCAACTAGAAATTTTAGATTTTAGATTTTAGATGTGATTAATCGCAAATCCAAAATCCCAAATCCAAAATTTTTACACTGCTTCGAGATTCTTTTCCCCAGTACGAATCCGCACTACTTGTTCCACTGGTGAGATAAAGATTTTACCATCGCCGATTTCCCCAGTGCGGGCAGCGGCGATAATTTTATCTACCACCATATCCACCTGAGCATCTTCGACGACGATTTCTACCTTCAGTTTTTGCAGAAATTCAACTGTATATTCCGAACCGCGATAGCGTTCGGTTTGACCTTTTTGGCGTCCAAATCCACGTACTTCGGAAACGGTCATCCCTACAATACCAGCATTGACTAGGGCAATTTTTACCTCGTCTAGCTTGAACGGTCGGATAATAGCTTCTACTTTTTTCAAGTTTTTGTCTCCTTTGCTATCCTCGTTTATCTATCTAAGCAGATATGCAGCATGAAACTTTAACACTGCTTCATCAAGTTTTATGTATGATTTTATACTTAATGTCAATAGATGCACTTATCTGAAAGTTAAAATAGTATAAAAAAGCAATCTTCGGCAAAAGATTTAACCGTGATTATTTTGATGCTATTTTCCCTGACTTGAGATGCGGATGATATTAGCGGGAATGTATGTAGTAATCTTGACATAGAGATAAATAGATTTAGTGGTAGTGAACTGCACCTAGATTTTGACTGCGGAGTGTTAGGAGCGATTTTGATTTTGGTTTTGATTTTGTAGTAGGGGACGGACAGCCAAATAACCAACTCCAAAAGCGGTAATCACAATAAAGAAAATTGCTAAGGCTAACCACCAACCATTAACTTCTGCTGACACATCTTTTGGAGTGGGGTAACGATAGCGTCTTTCTTCCTGTTCGGTGAAATACTTTTCTGGGGGTGGATAGTCTTGTGCTTTATCTGCGGGTGGGGGAGATGGGGGACGCTCTTGGGGTGATGAACGTTGATGTATCCGTTGCAATTCTGGGGGAACAGGATAGGGTTGGCGAGGAGGACGTTGTTTTGTCCGTGGTAGGTTTGCTGGTGGACGGTTAGGGTCGGCTTTGGTATCTACCGAAGTGTGAGGTGGTTGGTTGTAGTTACCAGCAGCATAGCTATCCACTACTCTTTTCAAACGCAACACAGCCTGAACAGCTTTTTCAATCTCTTGCCGCAATTCGTGATTTTCTTGGGCTAGGTGTTTGTTTTGCAAGCTCAGAGAGTTGATCATTGCCTCTGCGGCTTGCAACTCTGCTGCTAGTTGGCGGTACACAGAAAGGGGTACAGAAGCAGAGTAGTTGTTGGGTGTACCGGGTGATGAGTTGTGCGGGGGAGTGGTACTAGTTCGCATTTTGGCTTAGCATGAAAAATTAAATTTTAATTCACAAGCAGAGTTACCGTTAGACTATACCTAGCCTAGGAGGCTATGCCCAAGAATAGTCGAAAAAGCCGCTGTAGGCTAGGGGAACAAGAACAATTCTGATTGGCAAATGAAGTATAAAATATTTTGCGAATTCTTGGAAATTTTGACTAGTTATCACTTCCCTCACTCGATAACAATGGAAAGAAGTGTCCCACAGGGCCTTGACCTTTGCCAATATCTAAAGAGTAATTTAAAGCCTTGGTAACGTATTCTTTGGCTTGATGAACCGCAGTGAATAAATCACTGCCCTTTGCCAAATTGGCGGCGATCGCTGCTGCTAAGGTACAACCAGTACCGTGGGTATTTTTTGTATCTACCTTCGCTGTTTTTAATATTTCCCATTGGCTGCCATCAAACCAGATATCTACACCACGCATGTCACCTTCCATCCCACCCCCCTTGACTAATACTGTCTTTGCCCCCATTTGGTGAATCTGACTAGCGGCGGCACGCATATCATCTAGATCATTAATTTGCAATCCAGTTAACAACTGAGCTTCATATCGATTCGGAGTTACAATAATTGCTAATGGCATCAGTATATTTCGCAAAGTTTTCACCGCCTCATCGTCAATCAATTGGGCGCCGGTGCGGGATACCATGACTGGATCTACAACCAAATTAGGAATATTTAATACCTTGACTTGTTCGGCTGTGGCGGTAATAATTGCTTGATTAAGCAACATTCCAGTTTTTGCAGCTTGGACGCCGATATCTGAGACTACGGCTTGAATTTGTGCGACTACAGCCTCGGTCGCTAAAGGGTCAACCCGCGTCACACCGAGGGTATTTTGGGCTGTTATGCAAGTAATAGCGCTAGTTCCGTGGACGCGATGAAAAGCAAAAGTACGTAAGTCCGCTTGAATTCCTGCACCACCACCACTATCAGAACCGGCAATTGTTAAAGCAACAGATACCATAAACAATTCCAAATGCAAAGTTCACAATGCAATATTCAGAATGTACAATTACCCAGTCCCTAGTCCCTTCCTACACACATATGGCTCTGTTGTGGCGTAACCTTGGGGTTAGTGAGGAGATAATCGTGCAATGCTCTGCAACCACGTCTGAGATTGGCATTTAAGTCCCAAGTTTTCAACTCGATACCATCTAACCTCCATAGTTTAATAGTGTCATCACCACTACTAGAAGCAATCATCTTACCATTCGGACTGAAACTAATACCCCTGACATCGCCTAGATGACCTTTGAGGGTGGTTAGTAAGACTCCATTAGCAATATTCCACAGTTTGATGGTGTCATCCGCACTCCCAGAGACGAGAGTTTGACCAATCCCCTCCGGGGACGCTTCGCGAACGGGAGAGAAACTAAGACTGATTACTTCATCGCTATGTCCCGTCAGAGTCTTGAGCAACTGACCATCACGACGCCAAAGTTTAATTGTATGGTCAGCACTAGCGCTAGAGATGGTTTGACCATCGGGGCTGAAACTCACACTCCATACACTACCACTATGCCCCTTGAGTGTGTTAATTAAGCGACCTTTAATACTCCATATTTTCACTGTACCGTCGATATGACCAGAGGCGATGGACTTACCATCTGGACTGAAACTCAAACCTGTTACCCAACCACTGTCATCGGAGATAGTGCGTAAAAGACGACCATCACGACTCCAGAGTTTAATTGTACCGTCAGCACTAGCGCTAGAGATGGTTTTGCCATCGGGGCTGAATTTGACATTTAGCACCCACAAGTTATGTCCTTGTAGGGTGTGAATTAATTTTCCTTCCCTTGTCCACAGCTTTACCGTGCGATCGCCACTACTGGAAGCCAAAATCTCCCCATCCGGACTAAAGCTGACATTAATCACGGCGCTGGTATGACCAGTCAGAGTTTTCAACAATTTACCGTCTTGACGCCAGAGTTTAATCGTACCGTCATCACTAGCGCTAGAGATGATATTACTATCGGGACTAAAAGCCACGTTAATCACATCACTGCTGTGACCCCGCAGGGTTTGGGGGATAATTTCATCTATATGCCAGAGTCTAATGCTGCTGTCTTCACTAGCAGAAGCAAGGGTTTTGCCGTCGGGGGAGAAACTAACGGTATCTACAGCATTGCTATGACCAGGGAGACTTCCCAACCATGTCCCATCCCGACTCCAGAGATTAATAATTTTGTCCGCACCCGCCGAGGCGATAATTTTACCGTCGGGAGAGAAACTCAATCCTAATACCCAACCAGTATGTCCTGTGAGGGTTTTGATTAACGCTCCGGTTTTGACGTTCCAGAGTTTGATAGTCTTGTCGTGACTGCTAGTAGCTAGAGTTTGTCCGTCGGGAGAGAAACTCACACCAATCGCCTCATCTTGATGAGCTTGTAGAGTTCGCAGCAGCTTACCATCGCGACTCCAGAGGTTCACGGTGCCATCATCACTAGCAGAAGCGATGAAAACCCCATTGGGGGAGAAAACGGCACTATTTACGCCTTTGCTGTGCCCTTGTAAGGTGTTGAGCAACTTACCTTCCCGACTCCACAGTTTCACCGTGTCGTCATCACTAGCAGAAACAAACATGTCTCCTTGAGGGGAGAACATCACAGTATTGACGCTATCACTGTGTCCCCGCAAAGTTGTAATTAGATTTCCGTCTAATTTCCACAGTTTGACGGTGTTGTCATCGCTCGCGGAGACGAGGGTTTTGCCATCGGGGGAGAAGCTAACGAAATTCACGGTTTCCTGATGACCTGTAAAGGTGTGAATTAACTTCCCATCCCGGCGCCAGAGTTTGATAGTTTTGTCACCACTAGCGGAAGCAATGAAATTACCATCGGGACTAAAAATGGCACTGTTTACCCAATTAGTATGTCCCAACAAGCGGTTGCGCTCTTGGGTTTGATCAAGTGCTTGACGTAGGGAAGCAGCGGTTGTGTCTTGGAGCGTTTTTGGGACTTGCAGTATTGTTGCGCTAGGAAACCACATCATATTTTGCAACTGTTCTCCTGCTTTGACACTAGTTAGAAGTGCATCTAATTGCTTGTTAGAAAAGAGGAAGTTTTCCGACAAAGAATTTAAGGTTTCTATTTCGTGCAACTTTGCGGTGTGGCTTTGCAAATAAGCCAAGCATCCAAAACCAAAAGCTGTGACTCCCAGAACACCCATGAATATTGCTGCTCTTTGGGCTTGTTTGAGGCGGCGTTTTTCTTGGAGTTTCTGACGTCCTCTCGCTTCCAGACAAGCCGCGATAAATTCTTGCACTTCAGCAGATAGTTCATCAGTGTATTTGATATATATATCTTCTGCTTCCGCCAGTCGCACACCCTGCAACAAAAAATCGGGTTGTTTCCCACTGTGCAACCACAGCGTTGCTGCTTGTGTAATTTGACGTTGGACTCTTAACCTGGCTCGATTTTCCTCCAACCACCAGCGCAAGGTTGACCAATGACGAATTAGTACCTCGTGAGCGACTTCAACGGTGACAAATGGGGTTAGGGGAATTCCTCCCTTATCTTCACTCCCCTGGTTTCCTCGACTGCTAGCGGTTTCACCCTCTTGTTCCACGTTCATCACCACTAACTTAGCAGCGGTGAGGGTAGAGAGTGTTTTCTCCACTAAGGAGGCTGGGTATTTTGGGACTATCAAGTCGGATTTCAATATTCGGCGTCGCGTATCTTCTGTCCCTTCACCTAATTGGGTCAGAGAGATAAAAATCCACCGGGCACAGTCTTGTTCTGACTGGCTCAAACTTTCGTAAACTCCTTGACAAGAACGTTCCAATGCGCCTTTAATACCACCCAGTTGCTGTTGATATGCTTGTAGGGTTAACTCCCCAGCGCTACGGTATTCCCAAAGTTGTTCTAAGACAAATTGCAACAGGGGTAAATCTCCAGCGGAATGGTTTAATTCCTGCAATAGAACCTGGATTAAGTCAGGTGCGACCTTGAGACCGACTTGTTCTGCAGGAAGAGCGATCGCACGACGATAGTCATCCTCCGTCAGATTTGGGGGAACCAATAAATTTGATTCCTGTAATAGCCGCGCTAGAGGTGCAACTTCCAGACAAGTCGCAATAAAATCTGCCCTGAGAGTGATGATTAATTTGAACTTGTCTGCTGCATGTTCCACGGCTCCCAGCACCAGTTCTAAAAAACGCTCCCTGTCTTCCACAGACGCTAGGGTAAATAGTTCCTCAAACTGGTCTACCACCAACATTACCATTGGCTCTGGTCGGCTTCGCAGCCAATAAACAAACCCCTCTACTCCTTGGTAGAGATGTCCTTCGAGAATCAGGTCAGCAGAAGGGGAGGAGTTGGGAGACAAATTTTTCTCCTGTCCCAAACCACCAAGTCGTCGTGCGATCGCTTCCAAGGGGGTAGCTCCTGGTTGGATGGTGCTAATCAACCAGTTTTCGCTACCAGGGATTTGTTTAGCACGTCGTAACTGAGCGATTAACCCAGCCTGTACCAGGGAAGATTTACCGCTGCCAGAGGCTCCTATGACTGCCAGAAATGACTTTTGCCAAACCTGATTTACAAGTTGCTGTGTTAACCTATTTCTACCGTAGAAATACTGATAATCCTCAGACCCAAAGGCGCGCAATCCCCGGTAAGGACAAATTCCTAAATCCAGGTTGGCGTTTGACCGATGCCGAGTCACGGAGACAGGTGGTATAACTTCAATCACACCCCGTGCCCCGGAAAGCCAGATGTGCAATGGAAAAGTATCGGCGAGAGATACTTGTAATTGGGTTATCCAACCCGCTACAGACAGACCTGAAACTTGGTTGACTGTTGCGAGTGATTCCATCAAAGCCTGAGAAAACTTCTCTGGGTTATCACTTAAAGAAGCCGCAGCAATAATACATTGTCCTTTGTCTCTTCCCAGTTGTAAATCTTCTACCCATGCTTGTAGGGAATTAGCCAGGGGACAATCTAAGATAATAATCTGTTGCGCTATAGTAGATTGACGTAACTGTTGTCTTAACCAAGAGCGACTTAATTTGAGATTTTCTCCTAATAGCAACACTGCTTCCCCTGTGGCGGTTTCTGCAATTTTGCCTCTGAGGTATAATAATACAGTTCCTGATTCTTCACCAACTGGAGACGCGAAATTTCGGGGAGCTACATTATTAATCCCTAAATGTTGTTGAATCGTTGCTTGAATATCTTGTAGGGTTGTTTTAGTTGGTCGTGGTAAATATTCCAAATCAAAATTACCATTACCCCGAAGAAGTTTACTAAAAGCCAGAGTATTAGGATTAGTATTTCCTTCCACAACCAATGCTATTCTTTTGTGGGTAGTGCGTAAACCAGCAGGGGTTTTTCCAATAATTAATTCCCCCACTCCTTCGACTATGCGCTTGGGAGTTTGCAGGGGATATTCGGGATAAAGTTGAGTTTCACCCCTCGCGACTTTTTGCTGATTAATCAGTCGTAATTGTTGGTTGGTTTTATCTATATATTGTAGGGTTTGATGGTAAACATAGCGATATAAACTATCAGCAGAAATCAATCCTTGAGAGTCAGCCGCATCACCCCGCAATCCGCGCATTAAAAAGCAAGTAAATACCCCATGTCCCAGTTCAGGAAATTCCCACGATTGCTGGTCGTGGTCGCAGGAAAGTAAAGCATAAAAACCTTTACTTCTAGCAGCTTTTTGTTGTAATACTTCCACTAATTGGGGTGTAGGATTGGGCAATACTTCTAATTGTGTAGTGCTGCGTAAGGTCATCCTCCCACTATGACAAGCATCCAGCCAAACCAACTGCTGATGTGCCTGACAATTACCTAACAATTTCAAAATTTCACTGATGGATAATCCTGTATTTGATAAATTATCTTTTTGCGTATCTACCAAACACAAAAATGCTTCCCTGGTGTTTGGGTCTAACATTCCATGCCCGGAAAAATATAATAAAACAGTGTCTTGCGGTTTAGCTTGATTAGCAATTTCTTGCAGACTGAAACGGACATTTATCAAATTAGGAATTTGGGGAACAAAATCGTGGTGAATTCGCACATATGTCTGAGCAAATCCCTGGGTCGCATCGCTTAATGCTTCTGCTAATCCCTGACAATCTCCTGCTGAGTAACGCAGTGAAGGAAGTCGCTTATCCTGATAATTATTTACTCCCACTAACAGCAGCCACAGGTTACCTATACCGGCTTCTGAAGTTTGCATTGAGCGACTGGTAGCAAGACCAACGGGTGACATAATAATACGATTTTGGATTGGAGATTTCGGGTTTTAGATTGTGAACTTTCAATTTTAGTAACGCACCCTGTACCTACACCTGGGTGTAAATAATTAAAAGTTTGTAGTAAGCGCAAAGAGCGCTTATTACGAGCAAATTTTTCAACTATATTGTTCTTAACTTCCTTTGATTTATAGGACTTACGCACAAGTAACGAAAAATCAACCTTACTAGAACACAGAGAACACAGAGAAATAAGAGTTTCGGAGAGTTTTTGCGTAAGTCCTGATTTATTTTCCCCTACTTACTTAACTGTCGATACATAATGAATAACTCGGAATTGTTAGGATTTACGACACTGTAACCCAAAGGGAATTCCGTTCCATGTCGTGTTACCGCTAGCAAAATTGCGGTTCCAAGTATGCATCATCAGCATCCAATTCTCTCTATTGTTGTACCGTAACGGTAACATATGGTCTCTGCGGGAACTGGAAATATCACCAGCAGTAAAAGCTCTTTGTTCTATAGGTACCCAAGCACCACCATTATCACTAATCCGACCAGCAATTCTAGTTCCAGCAGTTGTACTACAGACATTCCCATTACAAACTGTGGTGTCTGCTAAGTTGAGTTCTAGCACAGCATTACGACCGTCTAGGTTGCAGTTCCATCTCCCTACCCAGTCGGGGGGAATCACATCAGTCGGGTTTCGTCGTCCGTAGGTCGTAGCGTTTGCACCCTGTGCTAAAAGTATACAACCTGTTGCAAAACCAAGGGTAGTTAATCCCAGGAGGGTTTTTACTAGTATTCTGTGCATAGGAAGAATTTGCTTGCATTGAACCTCAGTGTTGATTTACTAGGTTCGTCCCATCTGTTTTATGCACTTTAGTCATTAGTCATTAGTCATTAGTCATTAGTCATTAGTCATTAGTCATGGGTCATGAGTCATTAGTCATGGGTCATGAGTCATGAGTCATTAGCAGTCCGTATATCATTGGTGATAAATTAGATTCCCGATTTGTTTAAGAAGTCGGGAAGCTGAGGATTTCCACGTTCACTTTCGCAGATAGGATTGCCATATCTCGCAATTTTATTAGGACTTACGCAAAAAATCTCGCTCCACTCTTATTTCTCTGTGTTCTCTGTGTTCTAGTAAGGTTGATTTTTCCGTTACTTGTGCGTAAGTCCTATTTATAACTCGGTGGAAGATATCAGAAAGAAAAAACCACAAATCAACATCAATAATTCATCTGTGTTCCAAAGTGTTCATCTGTGGTTCTATGTATTCCAATTACTGAACAAATCTTTCCAAAGGATTCCCGTTCACCTTCTTTGGACGCTCTTGTGGTACAACAGTTAAATAAGGTTTAACTGTCACTTCATCCACCCAACCAGAATAATACCTCACACTAGTAGATGTGGGAGAAAGTTGGATTAAATCCAAATCACCCCGTATAGCATTGAGATTTCTCGGACTATCTCCAGTCACTTTGTTGTCACCAATACCTGTTGGACCTAAACCAAAATAATTACTCGCAACTTCATCAAAACCACGAATAAAACGCTCACCATTCCAATGCCATTCCCAACCTTGCCAATACACAGGTGATTTACCAGGGGGTATAAAACGCCAAGGTGCTTTTTCCTTTGATGCACCTTCATTCAAGATAACACTAAAGCCTTGAGGATATCTTACTTCATAGCGACCTTTACGAGTTTTGAAGTTTACAAAACTCCACCATAAAACCTCTACATCTTCTTCATTTTTTGCCACTGATAGTGTTGCAGATGGGGTTTTATTTGTCAAATAATTATATAGTGGTAATCCTTGGGATGGTAATTTAGTCATTGCTGCAAACCGCCAGCATTTCCAGTTTTGGGGATTATCTGCTGCTTGCCATTTTACCTGACAAACACCATTACCCGTACCAACCCAAAGAGAATCATTTTCTAATCTTATTTTGTCCGGAATTGCTCCCACTAATGGGCTATTGTGAACTGTATATGCTCGTAAATTACCGTTATTGTACGCTACCAATCCATTGGCTGGGATGTAGGGATTACCTTCACCACTATATTGTGTACCCATCCACAGCGTCGGATTATTACCCTCCCCTGTAATGACTAAATCATTAATTTTTTGCGCTCCTAATTTCTCTGGTTGAATGACGTTAAATTTATTAGTTGATGGTTCATAATTAACGACTGTAGCAATGCCGCTAAAACCCTCCCCTTGTTCAAAGGATATTGACCAATAGATGCGATTTCCGTGAATCACAGCAGCAGTAATAATCGGAACACCAATTTCACTGCCTAAGTTCTTCTGCTGTAAATCTTTGCGGGTGTAAAGAGTTTGCTTTTGAACTTGTTTACTATTAGGAGTAATTAACTCAAAAACCACCTTATCCTCAGATGGATTAGAAACTGGTGGTCTGGTGATACTGCCATCTTTGCCTATTGTAAATTTCGGCTCTTGGACAACCCGATATTTATAGATTTTACCCTGAACTTCGATATTTTTATAAGTTGGATTTACCAACTCTTTGGTAGATTGTTGATAATTTTGCGGCTGCAATTCTTTTAGTAGAGTTCCTGGCTGGACTGTCCAAGTATTGTTACTACGACAGTAAACAAAATCCTGCTTTAAAGCTTGAAATTTTATCGTATCCTGATTGGCTGTAATGTTACGGATATGATAGTCAAACCGGGAAAGAAAGTCTTCATTTTCCTTAATTTCAGGTAAATAAACTACCGTAGGTTTAGGACAGTTTTCTACCTTAGCTTTAGCAGACGTATTAATTGTTTGGGAAGAACCATTTACTGGTGTAGTGCAAGCTTGGAGAAGCCAAACAAAACCAAAAACAGGAATAGATTTTTTCATGATAAACCGAACTCATCATGCAATTGGGGATGTCAAATTATTTCATCCTTGACACATTTGTCTACAAACACGATTCATAAAATTCCCGAATTGCTCTCAAAAAAACTAACTAGGAAGCATAGAAAAACCCCAATATAATATTCCAGAAAATATCGGGTGACAGAAACGCTCCCCTATCACATCTCTACAGGTTAATAAAAACAAAAATATAGTAGGGTGAGTAATAACTACCAACCCTACTATTAAATAATGTAACTAATGACTAATGACTAACCACTAATGACTAATAACTATGGATTTTGTTCCCCATCCCCCTGTGGTAATTCTCGCTGCAAATGCTTACCCCACTCCGCAGCTAAAGGAATTTCTGTAAACGGTACACGCAAAGACTTCCCAGCTTCAGCAAACACAAATTCCAAAGCAATATTCCTGCCTTGTTTGGGAGGATTCACCATGTCTGCTGGTTTATCATCTACCAAAAGGCAGATTTTTTGAACATCTTTTAAAGAAAAAGTTTCTAGCTTCACCGGACCTTGGGGAGTCGGCTTACCCCAAGTTATCCGATCGCCCTTTTGCGCCAAGACTGATAGAATATCATACTTAGCCCGCTCAAACTGCTCCGCCCAAGTACGATAAGCCTCAACCTTTTGATATTCCTTCGACCCTTGCCAAGCTAACCAGAAAAACACTCCCAGCAAGGGTAGCCATAAAAGACCGCGTTCCATATTTATACTCGCTCTCTGCTTCTTATTTTGAGACAAGGAAGACAAGCAGGACAAGAAACGCTTGAACTAGGGATTAGGGATTAGAGATTAGGTAATAGGGAAGAATCTATGCACCCAGTCCCCAGTCACCACTCTCTTTACTTGGCGTCCTTGGCAACAGGCGCGGTAAAAAATTCCTGTAACTATACTTGTACAATCGCCCACCAAAGGACATAGATGAGTTATCGTAGTCAGCAACCGAGCAGAAAGCGGTCATGGTGGATATGAGAAAGTTGTTATTGCTGTGCTTATTTGTAATTGGCTTAAGCATCGCCTTGTTTACCTTCCAAGGACTAGCAGCCAACGGGCAATATGAGACAATATTGCTCGACCTCAAGGACGATCTACCCGCACAGGTAGAAGGACAGACCCTAGAAGCGATCGCTCAACAATACAACGTCATCCCCCAACTGGATAATAAATTTTCCGCCAAGGATAATGTCTATATAGTCAAAGGCGATCGCAACTTATTGGGACAGTTAAAAAGTTCTCCCATCGCCAAGTTAACAGAAATCATCGAGCCAAACTATATCTACAAGATTCCCGAATCAGATAAAGCCGTACCATTGGGAGCATTCCTGAACAAGAAAGTTAATAAAGAGAAAAAAGACCCTGACGAGGTACAGTCCGCTCTCAAAGGTCCCAACGACCCCTATTACAGCAAACAGTGGAATTTTCACAATATCAACGTTACCTCTGCTTGGGAAAAAACCAAAGGTAAAGACATTACCGTGGCTGTGATTGATACTGGTGTCAGCCGAGTGCGTGACCTAGTAGAAACGGAATTTGTCGAGGGTTACGATTTTGTCAACGACCGCGAAAAAGCCAGCGATGACAACGGACACGGTACTCATGTAGCTGGTACTATTGCTCAAGCGACAAATAACTTCTATGGTGTAGCCGGGATTGCCTACGAAGCCAAACTTATGCCCCTCAAGGTACTGAGTGAAAGCGGTGCAGGTACGGTAGCCGATATTGCGGAAGCCATTAAATTTGCCGCAGATAACGGCGCAGATGTGATAAATATGAGCTTGGGTGGCGGTGGTGAAAGTAAGTTAATGGCAGAAGCCATTGAATATGCTTACAAAAAAGGTGTAGTTATCATCGGCGCTGCTGGTAACGAAAACCACAATGCCGCATCCTATCCAGCCCGTTATCCTTATGTTATCGGCGTTGCTGCCATTGGCGCTGGTAACGAAAAAGCATCGTATTCCAACTATGGTGCTGGGGTTGATATCTCCGCTCCCGGTGGCGATGAAAGTAATAAAATTCTGCAAGAAACCATCGACCCGGAAACCAAAAACGCGGTATTTGTCGGCTTCCAAGGAACAAGTATGGCAGCACCCCACGTAGCTGGTGTAGCAGCTTTGGTGAAAGCTATGGGCGCCAAAGACCCCGATGAAGTCTTACAATACCTGCAACAGTCAGCACGAGTCGTACAAGACGACCCGCTAAACTATTACGGTGCAGGACAACTTAACGCCGAAGCAGCAGTTAACCTCGCTGCTCAAGGACACATTAGTTTCCAAGACTTTTTCCGCTGGTTGCGGGAGAATGGCTATCTAAACTTACGTTTCTGGATAGATGGTGGTGCAGTAGCACTCCTACCCAAACTAGCAATGGTTATTGGTTCCTATATCCTAGCTTGGTTCTTGCGGGTTTACTTCCCCTTCAACTGGAGTTGGGCTTTCAGTGGTGGTTTAATTGCTGGTAGTTCTGGGCTATTTTTCCTGAGAGGATTATATATCTTTGACCTTCCTCAATGGCCTTTCCGACTATTAGGTAGTTCCTTACCAGAAGTAGCTAGTGCTGTTCCTGGAACCACACAATTAAATCCTCTGTTTGCCAGTGTACTCCTACCCCTAGGTTTATTAGCCTTGCTCCTGGGTCATTCTAAGTGGAAATGGTTCGCCATTGGTGCCACCATTGGTACAGGAACTTGTCTAGCGGTCAATGCTTTTGTAGACCCACCCGTATGGGGTTTGGGTGATGGCTTGTTCGCTAGTATTTTCCTGCTTGCTAACGCTATTCTCTGTGTCGGACTCGCTAGACTGATAATCAAAGGCGAAGCAGAGAAGGTATCAGCAGCATGAGCATAACCATTACAGGGACTATTCAACGCCGCGATATCGGTATGGGAGCATGGACACTAGTAGGTGACGATGGCGTTACCTACGAAGTCCTCAAAGGTGCTGACAAAAGCTTACTCAAATCAGGACAAAAAGTAAAAGTCTCCGGACAGGTGCGCCAAGATGTGATGACAATTGCGATGGTTGGACCTGTCCTGGAGGTACAATCTTTTGAGGTGATTAACTAGCAGGAGCAGAAGCCAAAACCTCTTGTAGGCGGCTTCTAAACTCCCCTTTGGGATGACCACCTTTAACTTCACCAATAATCTTAAATTCTCCTTCCGGCTCCTCACAGATAATATAGGTAGGCCATCCCATTTCCGACTTATCAGGGTATTGGGTCAGCAAAATCTTGCGATACTTGCGGTAGGTAGCAGTATCCTGCATCTTCACACTGATAAATTGCAAGCCCAGTTCCTCAGCCACCTTCTGGTCATAGAAAGACATCTTGTGGCAAATACCGCAATCTTCACTAGAAAACTTAATTACACTTCGATCCATAGTGGGAATTGTCTCCTGTTGTGGCATTACAGCAATGAACTTTCTAGTTCATGATTTAAGGGGTTCAGGAAAACACCCCCTACCAAATTATCCTCCGAGTTTGGACTATGAGCCAGTCTTTGTTCCACCGGGACTGGGAACAAAAAAATCCCCAGTTGGTGTAAACCAACCAGGGGAAGTAAATATCAGGGTGCATCTAGAAATGATTGTTCAGCCCCTGACTAGCATCCTCCGGACAAATCTGATATTCTGGGAAACTTCTGCTAAAAAAAATCCCCAGTTGGTGTAAACCAACCAGGGAAGTAAATATCAGGGTGCATCTAGAAATGATTGTTCAGCCCCTGACTAGCATCCTCCGGACAAATCTGCTAATCTCGGAGACTTACCCAAAAAAAAATCCCCCAGTTGGTGTAAACCAACTAGGGGAGGGAATTATCAGGGTGCATCTACCAATTACCCTTTCTATTCAGCAGATATCAATTCCGGATGGATTCATTGAAACTTCAAAATTATCTGGATAATGTAA
>JAYKJH010000153.1:0-25963 GCA_035285345.1 Nostocaceae cyanobacterium
CATTCATAGCTAAATCCAGAAATTCTCGGTCATTAGCTGCCGCTTCACTGACCAAGATTCCTGGATAACCGTAGGGGGAGATAATATCAAATATTTCAGAATCCGGGGATGTTTCGGTTAATATTTCCGCACAATTTCGTCGCAAATAAGGTACAAATATAAATTTCGACTCATCCCCGATAACAATCGCTTCTGGGATGGTTTTTGTTCTTTTTGCTTCTAAATTGAAATACTCTGGTAACTGATAAATGTCATGGGGAGTTGTTTCTACTATTTGTAACCACAAGGGATTGATTACATCAATTATTTGTACATCCATACAATTGCAAATATTAGGGTAAATAGCTGGTCTATATTAGCAATAGATGGTAAATGTATGTACCTGATAATTTATGCTTATAGCGCTTCCCACGCTCGTGAGGTATAGCAAGAAAGAATTAACCGCCGATAGAAGAGGATGGACGCTTTCTTAAGCCGATAAATTTGTACCTCAGTAGACTAGGAAACGCTATAATTTCAACATAGCAACTGTTGATTTAAAAAAATCAACAACGCTCAGGTATTAGTAGATAATTAACCTGAGAATCAGAGCATCTTTCCTGAGAATTTAAGCTTATTTATCCCCCCAGTAGTCTCACATTAGCAAGGGGAACAGTGGGAAAGAAAATGTAAACGTTATTACTGATTTTCCAGAAATTCCTATATTGACAACCTGAACTCAAAATATGAGTGCTAATGATATATTTTTCTTAGCTTAACCTAAGAAATTTTAATACCCAATAGTGAAAATACTGATATTTATTTATTAATAATTATGAGTTAGTAGGGTGGGCAATATATTGCCCACCCTACACCTTGTTTGGTCTGTTAAGATTTCCCTGTTTCCTGTGTTTCTATAAACAAGCGCGATAGGCTGGGAAAAAGGAAGATTCTAACAAGGTTTCCGGCTGAGTATTTAAAGATTTTGCTCGTAGTTGGACTAGATGTTGGTATTTTTCAGGATTGATAATCCAACGCAGTGTCGCAAACTCATGTCTTTGCTTAGAAAAGCCAGCTTTGAATTCATAAAGACTATCTTTGGCGCCACCAAGTCCACCACCTAAATGCAAAACCTGATTTCCTCGTTCTTTCGCCCAATTACGAGCAAAATCTAGTAAAAGACGATTGGGACAGTGTTTTAAAAACTCGTTTCTCGTGCCAGACAAATGATACTGAACTATACCACAAACTTCAGTAAATAAGGCTCCAGAGATAATTTTATTTTCCCATTCAACAATGCACAAATGGATGCGATCGCCTAAAGTTCTCAGACCTGCATAGTATTCCGCATCAAAATAATATAGAGGTTTAGCTCCTATGCGATCCATTGTTTCATTATAAATTGAAATGAACTCGTCAAGATAATCCTCATAGGGAACAAATCTTGCTGTCATCCCCGACCGCTTACATTTATTAATGATGTTGCGATGAGTGCTGCGGGTATCTTGCCACATTTCCTCTGGGGATTGCTCTAAATTAATCGAGACTGTTTCACCAGTACCTTGGTAGGTATCAGCCGCAAAAAATTCCTTGATATTCTGATTAAGAATAGGATGTAGCCGAAAAAATCCCGTACAGACATTTTTTTCCCCTAAAACGCTTTTTAGCTGTTC
Source organism: Nostocaceae cyanobacterium (assembly GCA_035285345.1). GTDB lineage: Bacteria > Cyanobacteriota > Cyanobacteriia > Cyanobacteriales > Nostocaceae > JAYKJH01. The sequence goes on from JAYKJH010000153.1 coordinate 1,653, forward strand.
TATAGCCAAGTTGCAGAAATGTTTATCTTCAGCCGCTGCTGGTGAGAACATAATCCCTGTATAGCCATAGGGTGAGATGATATCAAAAACGTCATCACATGTTAAATCTTCTCTAAAAATATCATCACACTTCCGCAATAAATAAGGCACAAACAAAATTTTTGTACCTTCACTGATTAAAATTGCTTCAGGAATGGTTCTCGTTCTTTTTGCTTCTGTATGGAAATATTCTGGCAAATGATAAATATCATGGCGGATTGCTTGCAGAGTTTCTAACCATAAACCACTTGAGGAATCAATTATTTGACTGTCCATTAATTTCTCCAATGTTTAAAAAACTGTTTCTCGGACCAAGAGAGCAGTTCTTTTGGCAATATAACCTACAGGTTTTAAAACGTCTATATCAGTTATCTTACCGACAATAATTTCTGAAAAAATGCCAATTTGGCAGGAATGATAATTACATTCATTTACTAGCTAATATTTTCTTTTGGTTGACAGAGACCTAAATTATTAATTGATAATTAACATAACAACCAAATACCCGACTTCTCTAAAAAGTCGGGTATCTAACTACCTAGACATTTTAAGTTTCACTACACTCATACCAATTTAATGTGAAGCGGCACAAAATGAGTAACTATCCATTCTTGGCGCACAGGGGTGTACTTGGCGGTTCGTGCAATATTCTGTGCATATTCATACACAATTGGTATTACCCATTATCTATTCGGTAAAACCTGCTGCAATATATCAACAAGCTTATCCACATTCTCTTTGCGGCTATTAAAACCCATCAAACCAACCCGCCAAACTTTACCAGCGAGTTCACCTAGTCCACCACCAATTTCAATGTTATATTCATCCAGTAATTTCCGTGCAGTTGCTTTACCATCTACACCTTCAGGTATGCGAACAGTGGTGAGGGTGGGTAGCCGATATTCCCGTTCCACGTGTAGGGACAGTCCGATTTCTTCTAGTCTTTGCCACAAATACTCAGCATTCTTTTGGTGCCTTAACCAACAGGTTGCTAGTCCTTCTTCTGCTACCAACCGCAGGGCTTCCCGGAGCGCATAATACATATTAATTGGGGCTGTGTGGTGATAAACGCGCTCACTACCCCAATATTTACCCAACAGCGTCATATCCAGATACCAGTTTTCCACTTTGTTGGGACGGCGCTGCAATTTTTCCATAGCTCTAGGACTCATGGTAAAGGGTGAAGCACCAGGGGGACAACCCAAGCCTTTCTGGCTACAGCTATATGCTAAGTCAACCCCCCACTCATCCAAGTGCAAAGGAACACCACCCAAACTCGTCACCGTATCCAGCAACAGTAAACAGCCGTGTTCCCGACACAACTCACCCACCCCCTCTAAGGGTTGTCGTGCGCCGGTAGAGGTTTCGGCGTGAACTAAACACAGGATAGCCGGACGATGGGTTTCCAGGGCGGTTCGTAACTCATCTAAGGAGAATACCTGTCCCCAGGGTTTGGTAATAGTTCGCACGTCAGCACCGTATCTGACCGCCATATCTACTAGGCGGTTGCCGAAGTATCCCATTACTCCCACCAACACCACATCACCAGGTTCTACGGAATTGGCGATGGTAGCTTCCATTGCCGCCGTTCCCGTACCACTGACAGCAATGGTCAAGGGGTTTTCCGTCTGCCAAACATAGCGCAACAGAGACTGTATTTCGTCCATCAGTCTCAGAAAAGCGGGGTCGAGGTGCCCCACTGGAGGAGTATTCATCGCCTGTAACACATCAGGATGAGCATTCGATGGACCTGGACCCAACAGCAGCCGGTTAGGTATTTCTAAGGGTTGCAGTTGCAATAACTGATTGTCATTGATGGCGGGGATTGGTGTCATTATCGGTTCTCCACTAAACAATAATTACCGGAAATCAAAGGTGAAAGCCCCTGCATTTATGCATGGGGATGAAACCTGACGGGGATTTAAATCCCCGTCAAGTGTCTTTTTGATTTTGAATGTAAAGTTTAACAATTTCTAATGGCTCTCCTCCAAGCGTATAAGAATTAGTTCATAGCGAGGGGAGTTTTGATTTTAATCAACTAAAAATCCAAAAATATCTGCTTATCTGATAGATTCACATTTACCCATAATTGTCAACCGTATTCAAATTCCTCAAAAATGTTTATCTTAAGTTGGCAATTTTTGGGTTGATTTTCCAGCTAACCGACAACGCAATTACAAGGGTTTCAACGGCATGATTCAAACTAGTCATACCTCTCCACAAGTCTTAATCTACTGCAGGCTGAAAGTACTGCTACTATGTAGTGTGAGATTTATTATGTCAGGTTTTTTTGACAATATTACGGTTTTATTCTTTAAAACTTCTAATTTATTTTTAGAATTAATATTAGTAAAAATTATATTAATCCCAACACAGGCGATCGCACCCTCAATCATAAGTACATTTACTTGAAAAAATCCTAGACCCCACCCTTAAAGGCGGGGTGTACTTTATGAGTATGAGCGGAATTCAGAGGACGCAAGCACCTAAATTCTATTTATGGGGAAGAGCCACGAGGGGAATTTATTCCCCGTGCAAACGCCTCGATTAACTCACTGGCGCTAATCCCACGTCTAGATGCTTCAAGCGTCCCAGCGTCCAAGAGTCCCCAATCCCTGTCGCATCGCTAACAAAGCCGTGCCATAAGCTGCCTCGGTATTCACTGAGGGCACTACCGGAACGCCTAAGTGTCGTGTCCTAATTGCTGTCCAAGTGTCATTTGCTGCACCACCACCAGCCGTATAAACATTGGTTAATTTATCAGCCCCCAACTCCTGTAGTAAGCCATACCCTCGTGCTTCGATACGAGCAATACTTTCCAGCAACCCATACAAAAATTCCCTGTGATTATCAGGGCGTGGTTCCAGACGCGGCAATAAATTAGCATCATTTATGGGAAAGCGTTCCCCTGGCTTGAGCAACGGGTAGTAATCCCAGGGACTCTCGGAGGCTGCATCAATTTCTTGACTGAGAGTCACTAACTGTGCATCGGTGAAAAATTGCCGGAGTACTGCACCGCCAGTATTAGAAGCACCCCCCACCAGCCAAAAATCCCCCCAGCGGTGGCTATAAATGCCGTAGCGTGCATCCTCGATGCGCTTTTGACTCAATAGCTTTAGCACTAAGGTAGACCCCAGGGAAGTCACTGCTTCCCCCGGTAATTTGGCTCCACTAGCGAGAAATGCGGCGATACTATCAGTGGTGCCAGCACATAGAAGGCAATTACTAGAAAATCCGTATTTGGTAACTATCTCAGGACGTATTTCTGCTATTGGATTACCAGGAGTTATGACTTTCGGGAGTTGTATTGGTATTTCTAACTGATTCAGCCATTGGGGGTAGGTTAAATTTTCTACGTCGTAACCTAGCTTGAGGGCATTGTGATAGTCGCTAATCCCTAATTTGCCATGCAGGAGAAAACCCAGCCAGTCGGCTTGATGGAGAAAATATCTCGCCTGAGTAAAAGCTGGTAATTGCTTCATCCACAGGAGTTTTACTAGGCTAGAGGTGGCACTTAATACGGTGTGATGGGCTGGTGCTACACTTTTTAACTCCTCTAAAACAGCCGCTCCCCGCGCATCATTGTATAAAAGAGGTGGAGTCACTGGGACTCCGGTAGCATCACACAACAGGACAGTTGAGGAAGTGCCATTAATGGCGCTCGCCCGGATTTTTCGCCGCAACTGTTGAGGAATTTGCTCTATCAAGTCAAACAGAGCCATTTGCCAGCAAGACGTGTCATCCAACATCTGGTTAGCAAAGGGATACCGCGCCTGTGCTTGGATATTCCCTTGTCGATCAATCACCACACCCCGCGCACCCGACGTGCCAAAATCCACCCCTAGATACATCTGAATTTATGTATTTTGCTTGACTAATGACCAATCACCAATGACCAATGACTAATGACTTTGTTTCAACTTGTAACAAGATATTCCCCAAGCATGGCAAAACAGTAAAAAGTAGTAAACGGAAAGTTTAAAACATCTTGAGATTAGGAGGATTCAAACCATGACAGATACACAAGTATACATTGCTCTAGCTGTTGCCCTGATCCCCGGCATTCTTGCTTGGCGTCTAGCGACAGAGCTTTACAAATAAGCTCTGGGCGTGACAGGATTGTAGAGCCAAATCCTGGCAGGAAGCACTGCAGTTTCCGGGTAATCGCAGCTACTAGTTGTAGATTGTCTGAGAACTGCAACGCAAACCTGCCAGGTTTTTTTGGTTCCTGACATCAGTTGCGATTACAGGAAGATGAAGTAACATTGCTGCTAAACATAATCGTATCTGAGCAAAAAAAGCTCTCTACGGTTAATTAGCGTTTGTCAGCGACCTTCTTTTCACGAACATGAACGCAATTCAACAGCCCAGACCCCAACCCCAACGCTCAACTATCAATAAGCGCCGCTCTGCTCCCAGAGGACACCACCCTATTCGCTCTCGGTCTTATCAAACCCTGGTATTGGAAACTTCGGCAAAATTAGCTGTTAACCTGGTGATTTCCTCAGCAGCCGTCTCTGCTCTGGTGCAACTTTTACCTTATCACTGGTCGCAACAAGAAAAGTTGCGCGAGATCAATGCCGAAGTCAATATCATCGAATCCCGTGTTAATCGCTTACAAACAGAATTGAATCGCAATTTTTCGCCTCCACAAGCTAGGGACTTGATGCGAGAACAAAGTCTGCGAATTGATCCAAACCAACGGAGGGTAATTTTGACGGACAAGGATAAGGACAGTGTAGAGTGGGAAGACGCCGGTCCATCATACTGAGGAGGACAGCAAGTCGAACAGCCAGGTTTCGACTTGTAGACGCAAGCGCCAAGCTGGATCGGCAAGTTGAAGTATTTGCTGGGGTAACTCAGTTAGGGCGCGTTGATAATCTGCGATCGCGCAGTTCCAGTCCCCGCACAAATGATAAGTTCTACCGCGTTCGGCGTAAATGTGACCTTCTAGTTGACCCCAAAACAGCGCCATGTCAAAGTTGTCAATCGCCTGCTCGTAACGTTGCAAATCTCTGAGTGTAATCCCCCTATTAATCCAGGCTCGGACATGGCTAGGGTTCAGATCCAACGCCTGGTCGTAGTCAGCGATCGCTGCGGCTAATTCCCCACTAGCGGCGTAGTAATTCGCTCGATTATTATATGCACTTGCTAAGTTGGGATTAATTTGCAGGGCTGTGTTATAATCGCTTAATGCTTTGTCAGATTCACCATTTTCAAAGTACATTAATCCCCGGTTATTGTAATCGATGGCATTGTCGGGAGAACGATAAATCAATTGACTCAAAAGCGCGATCGCTTCAGTATAATCTCCATCTCGCGCCTTTGCCAAAGCACAAGAACGCACGTATTTATCTGGTAAAACTGGCGATGCCTTACCCTTAGCTGCCGGATGCTGTTGAACTTTTCCTCTTGCTGGTAAAACACCTGTGTAACGTTGATTATGGTTATGTGATGAGTTCAACAACTGGTTGTTCATATTGTCCTGCCTAGCCGCCATACATCAATAAGTAAATAACTGCTGTGGAGTTCTTTGTTATGCCTCTGTGTCACTTGCTCAGGTGTCTAATGGTCAAAGAGTCTTTTATGTGTTAATAAACAGCAATGGTCAGTCAGACACAGGTTTAATTCAACCTGCTACAACAGAGGCTGAGATTTGCTTTAGCGTTTTATAACTGCTATTCGATAATTCATTATTCATCAGGGACTCGGAGAATTCCAGAAATGGGACAGTTGTTTGAGTGAAATATTCCTAAAGGAATAGTAGCTAGTTGCTAAAATGCCATCAGGAACTTGATTGCAGTTAAGGCTGATTAACACATTTACTTGTTTATGGCAACAGCAACATCCTATCCTCAAGCCCCCGATGTAGATGCCAATGATTACATCGTTATTGGTTTAGCAACCTGCTTTATCAAGGAAGACGGCGAAATCCATCAAGTTGAAGTCTTGGAACCTATTCCCTCCGCTGCTTTAGAAGCTCTGGCTAAGGGTATTCCTACTTCCTACAAGTTAGCTTGCGCTACCACTGTTGGTGCTGTACTAGATGGTGATGAACCCGTGCGTCCGGAAGGGTTCCCAGAAACAGCGCTATTTGGGGATGAATTTGCACAACGGGTATTCTCGGCTGCACGTACCTACAAGCGTCGGGAAGTCGCTCAATCTATTATCCCCCTTGGGACTACCTACAGCAATTTCCAGTATTCCACCGAGCGCAAACGAGTGTTAAATGTTGTCCGCGTTGTCACGAAGGATGATAACGTCAAACAGCACCCCAACACTCACAAAGTCCTGTAAATAGGGAATGGGGAATAGCTAATAGGGAACCCATTACCCGTTACAGTCATTAGTCATTAGTCATTAGTCATTAGTCATTAGTCATTAGTCATTAGTTATCAATGCCCAATGCCCAATGCCCAATGCCCAATGCCCAATGCCCAATGCCCAATGCCCAATGCCCAATGACCCATTACCCATTACCACTCACTATATTCGGGTGATATGTTATGCTCAAACTTTACGGTGGCGCTCGTAGTCGCGCTTCAATTGTTCAGTGGTATCTAGAGGAACTGGGTGTTCCCTACGAATTTGTGATGTTAGATATGCAAGCGGGAGAACACCGCCAACCAGAATATCTCAACATCAACCCCTTTGGGAAAGTTCCCGCGATTGTGGATGGAGATTTCCAGCTTTGGGAGTCGGGGGCGATTTTGCTGTATCTGTGCCAAAAGTATGGTAAAGTGGCTCTGTCTGCCGAGGAATTGGCAAAACTCAACCAGTGGATTTTATTTGCTAACTCCACTCTGGGACCCGGAATTTTTGTCGAAGCCAGCAGAGAACGAGAAATGCCGAAATTAATGACTGCGCTTGAGAAAATTCTGGCACAGCAACCTTTTTTAATGGGTGAAGAGTTTACGGTAGCTGATGTCGCAGTCGGTTCTTTGTTGAATTACATCCCCATCATGCTCAAGCTGGATTTGAGTGAATATCCATCTGTAGTTAACTACATGAAACAACTGGTGCAAAGACCTGCGTTTGTGAAGGCGATCGCTAGTAAATTTCAGTAAATTCCCTAAAAAACAAGGGTGAGCATTATTGCCCACCCTCATTTAATGATTTGTATATCGCCTTACTTGAAGCCAACGGCAGCTTGCCAAACAAAAGCCAGTGCCAAGAAGAACACAGGGATAATCGGCAGAACGTCTACCAAGGGGTCAAGAATTGAGTAGGCTTCAGGCAGTTTTGCTAATAAAAGTGCTGCTTCCATGTTTGTTTAAATCCACCTTTCCAACACAGCTTTCAGAATTGAGATGTATCTTAACATGAATCAGTCAATCATGATTGCTAATCGCTCATAGAAGCAAAGGCTAAGTAAGATGAGTCGAAGTAAGCAAAAAACCTAACCCCTAAACCGCTTAAAAGGAGGGGGTAGGGAGACAACACTGTTCCAGGACTTAATCTAACTCTTCAGCGCTATCTAGCCGCTCGTCTAGCAGGTAAGGGGTTAGGGAAGAGGTTTTCGGTTCACCTTTTGCTTCATTGCTCAGCCAGACGAAACTCTACAGACGGGATAATTATACAACCTTCCCAAACTTTTTCTGACACTTCTTGTTCTAAATACCATTCTTCTCTACGTTCAATAGCGTGATACATAAATTGGAGTTGATATAATACACACAGTAATTTTCAATCTGAAACACTTACTAGGCTAATTTCTACAAATGGTGTAGCTACAATAGCGCTGCGCTCCCATTCCAATGATTTAGTGCCTGTGATTTGCCGGTCATATATAGTTGTCTGTTTGTTCCCTTTGCGATATACAAAGCGAAACTGATATACACCAGGACTGAGATAATCAAAAGTATAATAACCTCCATCCATAGAATTGATTTGTAGAATCAGATGTTCGCGATAGCAGTTCCAGAAGAGTTTTGCATCTAGAAAAAAAGTTAAGCTCTCTCCTGGCATAACTAATGGATAATCAGATAGTGTGGGAGAGCAAAGCATATTACGGGAAAAACTTCCATATAATACTTGACCATTAGAATCTACAAGTTCAGGAATTAAAGTTGCATAGAAGCTGAAGCGAAAAGGAGTTTGAGTATTATTAGTAATGTTCATTCCCAGTTGCACGGGAATTTCTAACTCTTGCTCCTTTTCTGGAATAGTTAAAGATTTTTCTGAGGCTACAGTTTCAAAACGAATGCTGTCTGCTTCCACTGCTTTGTCCCCAGTGTCTACAGGGTTAACAAAGTGTAGATTGATGAAGGGACTGGCTATTTCTGGTGTAGTTCTGTTTTCCGTGATGCTGAAATAATTTCTATTTTTACGGGCGTCTAAATAAATAAATCTCATCTGATAATTTCTTGTTTCTAAGGCATCAAACCACCAATATTTGTTTCCGATATCTCCAAGGAAGTCATCCGGATAAAATTCGAGACGAAGTTTATTGTTCTTCCAAAACAGCCTTGTGCATACAGTAATGCATATAGAATCCCCAGATTCGATTAACCAATCATCGCGTTCAAACAAGCTAGTTAATTTTGATATCAACCCGGTCAATTTGGAACCTAAACTAGACGTATTTGTTGTAACTGTGGCTGGGGGTTCATATATACCTAAAAGCCGTGGCAGTGTTTGCCCCTCTAATGTCATAATTTCTGGAATTAATACTTCAGAGGGTTTGAAGCGATAGGAGTTTCGTGTTCTGTTGATAAGATAAACACCAATATGTACACAAGAATAGACACCAGGCCTGTTTTCTGGAACAGGCAGCACTATTAGCTGCGATCGCCAGATTTCCCTATAGATGTTATCCCAGTCAACACTGTTTCTATCATTGGATTCAAATGATGGCATATTAGTTACGTTCTGGCGTGAGTTAATGAAAAATCATCATTTATAGCAACTTCGCTTTTAGGTTCTTCAATATTGCCACAATATTTGCCCAAAGGTTGATTGATAAACTCTCTGTGACTATGGAATTAATTGGAACTCAATAGGTGCTGTAGACACTTCACCTGTCCAGACATCTTTGATTTTTAAAGTCTCGCTGCTCCTCTGATGGTAAATTTGTTCATTCCAGATAGGCTGAAAATTTATTGGAATACTATTACCCATTGCTTCCCAAGCTGGATATTGATTTTCGTAAGTAAATTGAACCAAATATTTACCAGGTTTAAAACCACTGAATGTCCAGAAAGAACCACTTTTTTCACGAAAGACAAAGTTTAGTTTTTGATTATCCCAATTAAAATATCCATCCAACATCAGAGTCGTACTTTCTCGCGGCATAATTAACTTAAAATCAGACGATAGAGGATTGTAAGTTCCGTTAACGTTAGGACAAAATCGTGGTACATTTTGCTGATTTTATAGGAGAACTTTTGGACGAACAAAGAAGAGTAAAAAGCGACGGGGATTGTCTGTGTTATTGGTTATCCGAATACCAAAGTCAACATCAGTTTTAGCGCTCTTCAGCTTTGAGGGAATCTGCAATATAGGTTCGGGTAGTAAAGTTTCAAAGCAGATATCTTGCACCATTCTCAATAATCCTAGGGTGGGCACTGCTTACAAGGAAATCATAACGGTTTGGGTGCGGATGAAACCAGTGCCAATTCTAATAAAATTATCTAGCTTCCCTCTCCTACAAGGAGAGGGTTAGGGTGAGGTCAGGTATTTTCTGTACGTAGGAAGGGTGGGGAAACCTCCCCGGAAGGGTGGGGAAACCCCACCCCTACCCAGGATTTTCTGGTGTCAACCAGTGAGCAAAATCCGTAGCAAAGGTGTCGTTTAAAATCGCTTCCCGGATGCGTTGGGTAAAGCGAATTAACTCGGTGATGTTGTGAATGGTTAACAGAGTGTACGCCAAAATTTCCTGCGATCGCACCAAATGGGAAATATATGCGCGACTAAAATTTTGACAGGTGTAACAAGCACAAGTTTCGTCTAATGGCGTAAAATCTTCACGAAACTTAGCATTTTTTAAATTCCAGCGTTCCCCATTGACTATCCCTGTACCATGTCTTGCCCAACGAGTGGGTATCACGCAGTCAAACAAATCTACCCCCGCTGCAATTGCTTGTGCCATCTCGCGATAGGTACCCACCCCCATCAAGTAGCGGGGTTTATTTGCTGGGAGCAAAGGCGTTGTGGCTTGCACAATTTTAGCAATTAACTCTGGTGGTTCTCCCACACTTACCCCACCAATAGCATAGCCAAGCATATCATACTGACGTATATTCTCAGCCGCTAGGGAGCGCAAATCTAGATGCACCCCTCCCTGTACAATGGGGAATAATGCCTGGTCTTCGCGGCTGTGAGCAGCAATACAACGTTCTAACCAGCGCTCAGTCCGAGCGACTGCTGCTTCTACCTCTGAACGGCTAGCTGGGTAAGGTGGACATTCATCAAATGCCATGATGACATCCGCACCCAATGTGTTTTGAATTTGGATGGAACGCTCCGGTGTGAAGTGAATGATTTGCCCCTCATGGGGTGAGCGGAATGTCACCCCATCTTCAGTGATTTTACGCATTTCACTCAAACTGAAGACTTGAAACCCACCGGAATCGGTAAGCATCGGACCATCCCAGCCCATAAATTTATGTAACCCACCACCACCAGCCACAATCTCTTCTCCCGGTTGCAGGTGGAGGTGATAGGTGTTGGATAGTACCATTTGTGCGCCCGTGTCCCGCAATTGGGCAGGAGTTATGGTTTTGACATTAGCCAGCGTCCCTACAGGCATAAACCTAGGAGTTTCCACCGGACCATGAGGAGTATAAAAAACGCCAGCACGTGCTTTAGTCTGGCTACAACAAGCTAGACAGTCGAAAGAAAATTTAGAACTCAAGGTAGCAGTAAAGTTATTGTGCAGCCAGCCGCTAGCGGTCAGCAGTCATGTAATCATCACTAATGACTATTGACTAATGACTATTAACTAACGACTATTGACAACCAATATTAGAACGGATAAGAGTTATCGTCGTCAATTTCCGCATCCCAGCGAGCCGAGAGAACCTGATCCATCATGGCTTCGATGGCAGAAACATTCAAGTGTCTTTCTCTGCGCTCCTGGAGGGGAGTTGTGAGCGGAATTAGCCGCAGACACCTGCCATCTTGAATCAAGTCAAAGCAAGTTTCTTGCTCCGGGGATTGTTTTAGTTCTAAGTAATCGAAACTGTAAACATTTAAATACAGAGAATTGTTCGCGACCAGGGTGGAGCGTTGCGGGTTAGCAATCACTTCCATCACGTCACCTTCACCCTGACTTTGTACCTTGCTTTCTTGGGTGTAGATGTAACGCACGCGACCTAAATCAGCCAGCAATCGACGCATATCGATTTTATTGACAATTATCCCAGTGTCAATAATGCAAGGAGCTGGTAAATTGGCGTCAGGTAGATGGTGACTCATAATTCAACAGCCTTGGACGGCAAAAAGGTTTAAAAAACATAGTGTAATGGGTCAATTTCATAGCTTGATAAATGTCTTACAAAAAGAAATATTTCGTTTTCGTAAGATTAACGCTTGATAACTCACCCTGATTCTGTGGCAGATGAGTAAGCAAAAACTCCCATTTCTAAAATTGCCAATGGACGAGCTAACTGACAGAAGCTCGGATATAGCAGCTATTAGTTATCATCCAAAAGTGCAATCCCTGGAACAGAATTTACTTACCTAATGTGTTCTACCTGTCAATCTTATCTCAAGTTTTCCCAACTGATCCGGGTAGTAATGGCAAAATTTTGAGAAAGGGGGCTAGAGACGCTTGGACTAGTGACTAATGACTAATGACTAATTTGAAAAGCTGGTTGCAGCATCTTGTTTCAGATTTAGCTGCTTCAGTTCTATTTTATACGATTATCCCGCTGCCAGTGCAGGGAAATTTGGATTTTCGCCGCGTAGCTCGTCTGGTGTCGGTGGTAGGATTAATTATTGGCGGAATTTTAGGGCTATGGGATGCAGGGTTGAATTATCTGGGTGTCCCTGTATTGACTCGTAGCGCCCTAATTGTGGCTGTTTGGATCGCAATTACTGGAGGATTGCATTTAGACGGGGTAATGGATACGGCTGATGGTTTAGCCGTCGGTGAACCGCAACGACGGCTGGAGGTCATGAGAGATAGCGCTACGGGTGCCTTTGGTGCAATGGCGGCGATCGCACTCCTACTGCTGAAAACAACGGCTCTGTCGCAGATAAATGCTCAGCGGTGGTTAATTTTGATGGCTGCTTGTGGCTGGGGACGCTGGGGACAACAGTTGGCAATTTGGCGCTATCCTTACCTCAAACCCACTGGTAAAGGTGCATTTCACAAAGCCGTCATTTGTTCTTATAAAGATTTATTACCGGGACTCAGCTTGCTTTTAGCTTTAAGTGGATTAGAAGTATTATTAGACCAGAAACGCCTATTATTGGCTTTGGGGATGACACTGGCTGGAGGTGCGATCGCTTTTGTAACTGGTGCTTGGTTCAATCACAAACTCGGTGGACACACAGGTGATACCTACGGCGCCGTAGTCGAGTGGACAGAAGCACTCTTTTTGTGCGTCATGACAGCGCTATCCTAGGGACTGGGTAATGGGGAATAGGTAATAGCTAATATTGCCTGTCTGGATTTTAGATTCAGTAGCAATCCAAAATCCACGCATCCAAAATCTAAAATCTAAAATTTGTCCAGTCCCTAATCCCTAATCACCCTTTTTCTGAGGATTTCCCACTGGTTGGGTACAGGCTTCGCAAGCTTTATCAGCAGGTAGCAGCCGTGTTACTCTAAGTTTAAACGGACCGACCCCGGTTTCACCAAAGGAACGGACCCGGATGACGTATGTCCCTGCTTGGTTGATGCGGGTAAATAGTAGAGAATTTGTGCTACCGTCTGGACCGTCATCATTTTCCGCTACCGTTGTGCCATTAGCTGCCAGTAAGGTGACGATACAATCAAAGCTTTCGGAGGTGAGGTCAATTGCCAAACTCTCACCCTTATTCAACTTCACCATGTAATCGCGAGCGAATCCCCCTTGACCTGTGGGAATGTCTTTTTCTGTGAGCGTATCGGAAACTTCATTACTCACAGGTAAAGCCATAGGGCTATAAAATTTACCTTGAGGCATTTGAGCAATGGTGGTTGTTGTAAATGTTCCAATGAATAGCAAACTCGCAGGAATAATCATAACTTGCTTTAACACCGCCACCCAACCCTTACTTATCATTTAGAGCCATATCTCCCCAAACAGCATTCCTCTCGCATTATAAATGGGGCATGGAGCATGGGTAATCAAAACTATTACCTATTCCCTCTTACAGTAGTTGCAACTGCTACTAAGCCATATACCGCAATTCTACTTTGACGCAATGTTTGCACCGCCGAGCGAGCCGTTGCACCAGTGGTGTAAATGTCATCTACCAATAATACTGGTGCATTGGGACGGCGACGAAAGTCTGTTCCTACGCGAAAGGCTTCGGTTAGGTTTTTTTCTCGCTCAGCCATCGATAAACCAAACTGTGCCGTTGTTGAGCGTACTCGTTCTAAACCATTCGCTATGTAAATATTACCTGTGATTTCGCAAAAACTCTGAGCTATCAAAGCTGCTTGATTATAGCCACGTTCCTTTTTTTTGCTAGCGTGTAGCGGAATGGGAACCACAACAAGCTGTTTGGATGAGTGTTGGGAATTTAACCACGCTTCCCCTAACCAGTAACCCAAAGGACGAGCAATGTCCGGTTGGTTTTCGTATTTCATGGCAGCGATCGCCCGTTTTAGGGTACCACCATACATCCCCCAGGCAAATATTGGCAGAGGTGGTTGCCAAAGAAAATTGGGATTAGACAAACAACACCGTTGCACTTGTCTGGTACAGTCAAGGCAGAAGTCATAGGGAGTCGGACGCTGGCAAATAAAGCAATTGGATTGAAAAAACAGATTGAGAAAACCGTGAAAATATTTACTCCAGGTCTGCATTGGAATTATGAGTTATTTAAAGCACTTAGAAGGACGTAAAAACCACATCCTTATGCACTTATGATTCCCTAGAGACGCTTCATGTAAACGCTATCGCACCGTTTTGTTTCGATACCCGTCGCAGGTAAATAACCGCTGCTTTCATAGAGTTTGACTGCTTCCACCAAAACGCTAGCAGTTTCTATCCAAATTTCCTGGAAACCACGACTTGCAATAGCTGATTCTAGTTTGTGTAGCAAATATCTCCCTAAACCCAATCCCCGGACGCTCGATAAAAGATACATTTTGCGGATTTCTACCGCCTTTTCTCCTCGTTCGATGGGGTAGTATGCGCTAGTTCCCACCAGTTGGTGTTGACGTTCAATTACCCAAAATTCTCCCCCAGTCGCTAAATAGCATTCTTCCACTTGCAGCACATCTCTATCTGCACCATCTGGTTCCCACCCCAAACCATATTCTGCTAACACAGAATGGATGACTTCACAAGCAGGGGTGCGATCGCGCTCCTCCCAGTCACGAATCAAAAAATCTTGGTAATACTCATTGGTCATTGGTCATTGGTCATTAGTCATTGGTCATTGGTCATTGGTCATTAGTTACTCCCTAATCCAAGCGTCCCCGTTCCCCGTTCCCTAACTATGAATTCGCGGTTCTGGGTGCAGAGTTGCCAGAATTTCACTTTCTACAATTGCTAATTCATCTAGACGTTGCAGGAAGATTTCCCGGTCAAAGTAGGTATCAGCCAGTACCCAGTAAACACCAAAATGTCGTGCTTCCGATGCCATCAAACCTCGATAAAACTTAGCTAATTCAGGTTCAGGACAGTGTGTCGCTAATAACCCCAGTCTTTCGTGACTCCGGGCTTCAATTAAACCACTCACAAGTAAAGAATCTAAGAATCTCTGCGGTTCCTGGGGACGAATTTGTTTCTTTAACCCAGCACCGTAGGGAGGGGGTGCCAGGGGACGCATGGGGATATTCAGCCTATCGAGCCATTGATTCACCTGTTCAAAGTGTTCTAGTTCTTCGCGGGCGATTTTAGTTAACTCTCGCACCATCTTAGCGTTGGAAGGGTAGCGAAATATTAAATTTAATGCCACCCCTGCGGCTTTACGCTCGCACTGAGCATGGTCGAGCAAAATTGTATCTCTGTGAGCTATGGCTTGTTCTACCCAAGCGTCAGAGGAGGGTGTTTTCAGAGCGTTGATAGTAGGTAAGGTCGAGGACAGCACGGGTTTTGAGTAACGCAACTCCAGATTCTAGTGTAATTGTCCCTTGTGCTGTCCAGTATTGTGACCTTTGGAGATTAATCCATATTTTTATCTGGGCATTACTTAAGTGTTAATACGTAAGCACTTTGCTCTTTTTTATATTTATTGTTAATTTACAGTTTTTGGGGTTTTTCTCAGCTAAATACAGTGCTATAACAATATACCTATATTAGATAAAACATTATTATGTCAGTAAATTTATTTGACGCAAATTTTTATCGCGCTGCAAATTCAGACCTAGCTGGATTTAACGATAGTCAAGCCTGGTCACACTTTCAAAACTATGGCTTGAATGAAGGACGCCTGTTTAACCCCTTAGTTGACCTGTCTGTGTATCGGTCTAGTAATAGTGATTTAGCTAACTTCAGTAACAGTCAACTATATGACCATCTATCTAACTATGGTCTAGCGGAGGGACGGTGTTTTTCAGACCTCACAGACCTTTCTTTTTATAGAGGAAATAACGCTGACCTAGCTGGATTCAACAACGAACAATTATTTTCCCATTTGCAATCCTATGGTGTCGCAGAGGGACGGATATTTTCCCCCTATGCTGACCTGGGTTTCTATTTAAGTGCCAATAGAGACTTAGCACAAGCTTTTGGTAGCAACCGTCAGCAGGCTCTTTACCACTTAGTTAACTACGGTTTAAACGAAAACCGCAACTATTCGCAGTTTTTTAATCAAAGTTATTACGCTGCAGAAAATCCAGACTTAGTGACCGCAGGTTTGCGAGGAAGTCAGTTTTTACAGCATTTTGTGACTAACGGTCTTGCAGAAGGGCGGGATTTTTCTGAATACTTTGAGTTGGGCTACTATAACTTCGTTAATCCAGACTTGAATGCTACAGGTTTGACGCTGCAGCAGCTATACCAACATTTTCAGACCAATGGTCTAAATGAAGGGCGTGCATCTTCGGTATTCTTCGATATCTCCTATTATCTGGCGAATAACCAAGATTTAAGAGCAGTAGGTTTCAATAATCGCCAAGCCTTTGACCACTTCCTGATTTATGGTATCAATGAGGGACGCTTGGGAAGTGATTTCAGCTTCCTAACTGGTAACGAAATTGCACCAGAGATCAATGTCGGCAACGCTAGCATCACCATTAATGGTAACATTACCATCAACGGGAGTTTGACCACAAGCGATCGCCCCAATCCGACGCGCAGTGGTGCTTACTCAGATGACTATCGCTTGAATGGATTCCAAGTTGGACAACAAATCACCTTCAACCTGAATGCGGTAGCTAATAGATTTGATACTTATTTACAGATAGTAAATGCAGCTACAGGAGCAGTAGTTGATTACAATGATGATGCTAATGGCACCTTAAACTCCCAACTGCGATTTACTGCACAAGCAGGAATAGAATACATTGTCCGCGTCACTAGTTTTAACTCTAACGCCACTGGGGATTATACACTCACCGCCGCACCCCAAAGTACCTTAGCCGCTTCAATTTCGGGTAATCAAAGCCTCAGCGGTAGCTTAAGTTCTACAGATTTCTCTAATCCCTCCCGTGCTAATACCTATCGCGATGATTATTCTTTAACAGGTGTCAGTGCTGGTCAGCAGGTAAGAATTAATCTGGATTCCACAGCTTTTGATACTTACCTGCAATTGGTAAATGCGAATACGGGAGAAGTGTTGTCCTTCAACGATGATGCGAATGGTAGTTTGAACTCTGAGGTCAGCTTCACCGCTCAAGCAGCGATTAATTACATTGTGCGTGTTACTAGTTATGCGGGAAGTGCAATTGGGAACTACACCTTAAGAACAGCCACCACAGGTGCAACCATCGGTGCAAATCAAAGTATTTCTGGTTCTTTGGATAGCACTGACCCGACTAACCCCCTAAGAAATGCCACCTATCGGGATGATTACCGTTTAACCGGAGCGACTGCTGGTCAACAAATTCGCATCAATTTAAATTCTTCTAACTTTGACACTTACCTACAACTGGTAAATGAAGGGACTGGACAGGTAATTAGCTTTAACGATGATGCTAATGGTTCGCTGAACTCGGAGTTGAGTTTCTCCGTGCAGTCCGGTGTAAATTACTTGGTTCGAGTTACTAGTTATAGCAGTAATTCTACTGGTGCTTACACCCTCTCAACATCAGCAACATCTGGTGGAGATTGGATATCAACCAACATCACTGATGCTGGACTGCAAACAATTATTCGCAACCGCTCTGCGGATGGAATATTAGACCGCAATGATATGCTGGCAATTTTCCGCGATGGTGGGTTAACAGATGGTGGTGTGATTGATGCGGCTGAGCAGACTAGTTTAAGAAATCTAGTAACCAATGGGTCGCGTTTCCGGGTTCCAGACTACGTGCAATTCCTGTCCCAACGGGTGACAGATGGTATTTCTGCAAATATGTCTGTTAGTCAGTTTGACTCTAGCTTGGTCGGTCGTTGGTTCTTGGGAACAGTCGCTCCTACCCCTCAGTTCAATAGCATTACCCTGACCTACCAACAAGTTCAAGGAAACCTTTACGGTAGCGCTGGTAGACCTGTAATTGGCGATATTGACCAAAGAAGATTTGGTGATTGTGCTTTCTTAGCAGCATTGGGTGCAACCTTTGGACCCCAATCGAGTGATGCGGGAAACCAACGCAGTTCTGTGATTGAAAGCATGATTATCAACAATGGAGATAACACCTATACAGTCCGTTTTTATGACGGTGGTACTCCCCAATGGGTGAGTGTTGACCGTCGTGTACCATTTGGTAACGGTTCATGGTACGGTGCCGCTGCTAATGGTAGTACTGACCCCAATAACCCCAATAATGTGCTGTGGGCACCGTTAGTAGAGCGTGCTTATGCTCAATGGCGGGAATGGCGAGAAGGTGCCCCTGGTTATAATCTGATTGGGAATGGGGACAATCTCGTCCGTCCGCTGCAATTTATCACAGGACGTACAGCCACCAACTACTCTATCAGCAATATTACTTTCTCTACTATCCAAAATGCCCTCAGCACTGGTCGCGCTGTAGAGACGGCTAGACTTGGCTCTAACAGTACATATATTGTTGGGGGACATGCTTACAGCGTCACCAATGCTTACGTCAGTAATGGTCAGCAGCGAATCACTGTGCGTAACCCTTGGGGTAGAGATGGTCTGACTCCCAGTGGTGATGCTAATGATGGATTTATTGATATGTCCTTCAGTGAGTTTGTCAGCAACTTCAATTACGGTGTCGCTATTGCATAAATCATTGGGTTGTTGATTGTAGATTTTGGTAGTAAGCGCTTCAGCGCTGAAGTACTTACTACAAACATTGAATTTGCTGTTTTGATTTTGGGAAAGATACGTAGTGGCGTGGCCAGGCTAAATTTGTGCATTAGCAAACTTTTGTGGGATGGGCGTCTCGCCCGTCCCGTGCGGGAAGATCGTCCCACACCACAAGAAAATTTATTGCAACATTTAAGGCTTGCCACGCCACTACAATACTCGTGTTATAGCGCTTCCCACGCTCGTGAGGTATAGCAAGAAAGAATTAACCGCCGATAGAAGAGGATGGACGCTTTCTTAAGCCGATAAATTTGTACCTCAGTAGACTAGGAAACGCTATATTACTACAATTTGTGAGAATACTTGGGATGCATGATATTTTACTGATAGTTTCATCTTTGATGACAAACGTTGATGGTTTTTTACCTTTATCTGCTTCAAAGTCTCATCAGCCGGGAGGTGAAGTTTTGATAGCACAGAATAATCAAAAAATTCCTTTTCATGTGATGGTGAATTTTCTAGAAGCATATGAAGATAAGGTTCCGCCACCAGGAGCTTCTAAAAATCATCCTGTGGGTAATACGGTGGTGCGATTGAGAATTGAAAATTTAACGGAGAAACCTGTTAATTTTGATATTAAAAAAATCGATATTGTCGAAATTAAACCAGACAAGCAGCGGCAAACCCCTCAGCGACGAGTTGTCCTGACTCAAGCTACGAAACAATTATCTCTAGGAGGTAGACAAATTATTGAGCAAGGGTTTCGCTTGACAAATCGTCAAGGGTTTGGTGGAGCCAAAAAATTAAAAGCAGTTGTTACCTATAAATTTAGTGGCAAAACTTATATCACAGAATCTGCGGTAATTGAGGTTAGATAGAAGACAAATTTACTAATGCTTCATGTTCAGCACAAAAACCTGGCTGAGATTAACAGGGTTTGCTAGGATAGGGCTGTTTTGTCTGCCCTTAATATCCTCCGAAAGATAAACTGCAATTAGGATGAACCCATGAAAGTAGCAGTATTCAGCAGCAAATCTTATGACCGCCAGTTTCTGAACATTGCCAATAGCAATTACGGTCATGAATTGGTATTTTATGAAACTCGTCTGACTTCCAACACTGCAAGCTTAGCCGCAGGATTTCCAGCGGTTTGTGCTTTTATTAACGACCAATTAGATGCAACTACACTAGGAATCATAGCTGAGGGAGGCACGAAAGTGATTGCTTTGCGCTCAGCCGGATTTAATAATGTAGATTTAGCAGTAGCTGCTGAGTTAGGGATGACCGTTGTCCGCGTTCCTGCTTATTCCCCTTACGCGGTTGCGGAACATGCGGTAGCTTTGATTTTAATGCTCAATCGTAAGCTCCATCGCGCCTACAACCGGGTACGGGATGATAATTTCTCCCTAGACGGATTGCTGGGGTTTGATTTGCACGGCTCCACGGTAGGTGTTGTGGGGACTGGTAAGATAGGTCAGTGTTTCGCACAAATTATGAAAGGGTTTGGTTGTCATTTACTGGCATACGATGTTCACCAAAACCCCGCTTGTCTGGAGATGGGTGTGAAATATGTGGATTTACCAGAGTTACTGTCTGCTTCTGATATTGTCTCGCTCCACTGTCCGCTGATTCATGAAACTTATCACCTAATTAACGCTGATACCTTGCAATATTTGAAGCCGGGAGCAATGTTAATTAACACTAGTCGGGGTGGGTTGATTGATACTCCAGCGGTGATTAGTGCGATTAAATCGGGGAAAGTTGGTTATCTCGGTATTGATGTTTACGAGCAAGAAGCAGACCTGTTTTTTGAGGATTTGTCCGATACCATCATTCAGGATGATGTATTTCAGTTATTGCAATCCTTCTCGAATGTGGTGATTACCTCCCACCAGGCATTTTTCACCAGAAATGCTCTCAGTAATATTGCGAATACAACGCTATCTAATATTACTGATATTACTGAATGTCGTCCCTGTGCAAATGAGGTGACATTCCAGCAAGTAGAACAGGTATTACACTCGAAGGGATAAGATAATCAGGGTTGGATAATCCTGGGATGAATCTTGTTGTAGAGTGATAGCATTTCACTAAATTCCCGATCCATCAAAATCTAAGTAGGGGTAAGGCTAAGTAGGGGTAAGGCATTGCCTTACCCCTACCCACCCGTTGGTATCATGATATAAGTGATATCATGTCCGCTTAATTAGTTACGATATGCGTAGGTTGGGTTGAAGAATGAAACCCAACACAAACTTTAAGCTGAAGTTGGGTGTCACTTTGTTCCACCCAACCTACAAATGAGGAATTTATGATAACTAAGTAGGGGTAAGGCAATGCCTTACCCCTACCCACCCGTTGGTATCATGATATAAGTGAAACGGTATTAGATGCTGTTTATTATCCAGATTTTCACGTGAATCCAACCACAGCAAGCAACGTTTTATTTCATGTGGAAAATATCACTAAAGTGTATCGCATGGGAGAGGTGGAAGTTCAAGCGTTGCGGGGAGTTGACCTCGACCTGTATGAAGGGGAATTTATCGTACTTTTGGGAGCGTCGGGTAGTGGTAAATCAACTTTGTTGAATATTCTCGGCGGACTTGATGTACCTACGAGCGGTCATGTATATTTTCGGGGACGGGAGTTGACAAACGCTAGCGAAGCAGAATTAACTAAGTTTCGCCGTCATTGTGTAGGGTTCATTTTTCAGTTTTATAACTTGATTCCCTGCCTCACCGCTAAGGAAAATGTTGCTCTGGTAACGGAAATAGCACGTCACCCCATGCGTCCTACAGCAGCTTTGGAATTAGTAGGACTGAGCGATCGCATCGACCATTTTCCAGCGCAGATGTCGGGAGGAGAACAACAACGCTTAGCGATTGCGCGAGCTATTGCTAAACGTCCGGAGGTGTTACTGTGCGATGAACCTACGGGGGCGTTAGATTTCCGGACTGGTAAAATAGTCCTAGAAGCACTGTGTGAGGTCAACCGGGAACTGGGGACAACGACGGCGGTGATTACCCACAATGCTGGGATTGCGGCAATGGCTGACCGTGTAATTACGATGCGGAGTGGTGAAATTACCAACGTGCAAGTTAATCAAACGAAGGTGGCACCTGGGGAGTTGGAGTGGTAGAAGTTCTTCTCGTTTCTTCTCGTTACCAGGCTCAGCCTGGTAACGAGGGTAATCAAACAGGAGTGGTAGAAGTTTGAATCACAACTTCCTCAACTTTCTCCCTTAATCTCAAAATCAGGGGAGTCACAAGAAGCTATGCAAGCTCTGGACAAAAAACTTATCCGTGACTTGAAGCGCTTACGTGGTCAAATTATTGCTATAGCGCTAGTGGTAGCCTGCGGTATCGCTAGCTTTGTCTCGATGCTGAGTGCTTATGAATCTCTCAAACTCACCCAGGCTACTTATTATCAGGAATACCATTTTGCTCAAGTCTTCGCCCAACTTAAACGGGCACCGGAATCTCTAAAAACCCAGATTGAAACTATTCCAGGAGTGGCACAGGTACAAACAAGGGTGGTAGCAGATGTTAGTCTGGACATTCCTGGACGTTCGGAACCAGCTACAGGTCGGTTAGTTTCCATCCCAGAGCAGCGGATGACCATTCTCAATGACCTGTTTATCCGTCGGGGTCGCTATATTCAACCGGGACGGAGTGATGAGGTATTAATTACTGAAAATTTCGCACAAGCCCATAATCTCAATTTAGGTGACAGTATCGGTGCAGTTATCAACGGACGTTGGCAAAAGTTACGAATTGTTGGTATAGCTCTGTCGCCAGAATATGTTTACGCTATCCAAGGGACGGGAGATTTATTTCCGGATAACAAACGTTTCGGGATTTTTTGGATGGGAAGGGAGGCTTTGGGAACGGCTTTTAATATGGATGGGGCTTTTAATGATCTGACATTGACGTTAATGCGAGGTGCGATTGAAGCCGATGTAATTTTTCGCCTTGATAAACTACTAGAAAACTATGGGGGGTTTGGTGCCTATGGACGCAAAGACCAACTTTCTAACCGTTTTCTCTCGGAAGAGATTACCCAACTGCAAGGAACTGCAACTATAGTCCCGTCAATTTTTCTGGGGATCGCTGCATTTTTACTACACATCTTACTTTCGCGGATTCTAGCCACCCAACGCGACCAAATCGCCGTCCTGAAAGCTTTTGGTTATAGTAATTTGAGTATTGGCATCCATTACTTAAAATTTGTTCTGGCAATAGTATTTACCGGCGCTTTCCTAGGTACAGCTTTGGGGTTGTGGTTTGGTGCAGCGGTGACTCAGAATTATACGCGGTTTTTCAGTTTTCCGTTATTGCGTTATCAAGCGGGTATCGGTTTGATTCTCGGCGCAATTATCATCAGTGGTGGTGCGGCGATTATCGGTGCTTTCACGTCTGTGCAAAAGGCAGTTTCCCTACCACCAGCCGAAGCCATGCGTCCGGAATCACCCGCTCATTTTCGCCCAACAATTATCGAACGTTGGGGATTTCAGTATTTGCTTTCCCCAGCGGGTCGGATGATACTGCGAAATTTGGAGCGGAAACCAGTACAGGCTTCACTTTCTACCCTGGGAATTGCTCTGGCAGTGGCTATGTTGGTGGTTGGACGTTACTCCACTGATGCTATGCAGTATATGATTGATGTCCAGTATCGTCATGTCCAGCGCGAGGATGTGACGATAGTGTTTAATGAACCCCGTCCCCATCGGGTGCTAGACGATGTTACCCATTTACCTGGTGTGTTGCGGGCGGAAACATTCCGGGTTGTACCCGCAAAGTTGCGTTTTGAACATCGCACCTACAAGATTGGACTGACAGGACTGGAAAGGGACGGCGAACTGCGACGTTTGGTGGATAGAAATTTGCACAGTGTGAATTTACCACCGCAGGGGGTAGTATTGACCACCAAGCTGGCGGAAATTCTCGGTGTGACCCCTGGTGATGCGATCGCCGTGGAGGTTTTGGAAGGTGCTAGACCTACCCGCACTGTTCCCGTAGCAGGGTTGGTGGATGAATTAATTGGGGTTGCTGCATATATGGATATTCAGGCATTAAATCGCTTGATGGCAGAGGGGGGAACTGTTTCTGGAGCTTATCTGCTTGCAGACTCGTTACAAATAGACCGACTTTATACCCTGCTAAAAAAGACACCAGCAGTTGCCGGAGTATCCATCCGCCAGATGGCGATTACGCGCTTTCAGGAAACCATCGCTGGTAGTCTCGGTATTTTCACGACGGTGATAGTTATCTTTGCCTGTGTAATTGCGTTTGGGGTGGTATACAATGCAGCCCGCATTTCCCTGTCGGAACGCAGCCGGGAACTGGCTACTTTGCGGGTGATTGGGTTTACCCAAGCTGAGATAGCGGTGATTCTGTTGGGAGAACAAGCTGTGTTAACTCTGACAGCGATACCTTTAGGCTGGGTAATTGGGTTTGGTTTCTGTGGGTTGATGTCTTCTGCTTATGATTCTGAGTTGTATCGCTTTCCGCTAGTTGTGACTAAAGCTAGTTATGGGTTTGCATTTGTGTTTATTACGATCGCGGCAATTATTTCTGGGTTGATTGTGTGGCGTCAATTGGTGAAGTTAGATATGGTTGCGGTTCTCAAGACGCGGGAGTGAGATTGACCAGATGAGTATCTTTGCAAATTATAAGGAAGCAAGCCGAAAACCCCGAAGTGAAAACAACAAATCTTCTTGGATTTGTTGTTTAAACGTCCTTAAGGTCGGGGATGAAGGCGAGCAGAAGTCCTTTAGGACTCAGTGGCGTTAA
>JAYKJH010000154.1:0-18424 GCA_035285345.1 Nostocaceae cyanobacterium
TTTCTGCTACTTTACCAAAACGTGGCTGAGGCGTAAACACCTCTAACCGTTTTCATCCCTTGCCTGAAGTACGGAATACGTCGCTGTGCGACTGTTCCTCAAGGGTTTTCAACGAGTGTTTTTATAATTCTAGCTCCCTTTATTCTTCAGATGCAGCGATCGCTCTTTGGACGGGTCTGTTGGGGAGCATCGCTGGTAATTTCATCAGTCGTTCCTGAATTTCCCGCAGGTGTTCGATAGTGTTCACCGGGGTTCGTGGTGGTGGTAGTTCTTGATTAGGCCAATTTTGTAAGCAGAAGCAGGGACATAACTCCGGTGGCATACCCATATCCCTCAAAGGTACTAGTATTTGACAACGGGCACAAGGAAGCATTTGCCAAGTCGGTGTCAGCAGGTCAGCTATGGTTTGCTCGGTATTTTCTAAATAACAATCTCCCGATTCCCGTGACATAATTTTCTGCCAGGAGGCTTCAAATTCATCACTATAGCGATCGCCTTGAATTACTGGTTGCGGCAGCAAGGACTCTGCACCGTTACGAATCATTAGTTTCTTACCTAACTGAAACCAGTAGGCAAGATACTCTCTAACTTCTTCTTGGGATGCCATACTACTATTTTAGATTTTAGCTTTTAGGTTGTAGATTTTAGATTTTAGATTTTCCCTGTAAAACTTTAATCTTTCAGACTCCTGCCACGGTATCGGCTGTAGGGCATTAAGCATTGCAGTTGCCAAGATACTCTCTAACTGCTTGTTTGGATGCCATACTACTATTGTGGATTTCAGATTTTAGGTTTTAGATTTTGCCTGTAAAGTTTTAATATTTCAGACTTCCTCCTAGCAGTGAGGGAAACATCTAACCTGTGCGTAAATCCTGGTGCTACCAATTAATGCTTTTTTATACTAAAAATAAACTAATATCAGTATATTTACTAATACAAACACATGAATAACCTCCCTCTCATCTTCCTCTATTGGCGTCCTTGGCATCTTTGCGGTTTATTCCCTAAGCAAACCCAGGCTGTATCCCATAATGCCGATAACGCCAATAATCACGCAAAATTCTATCGTGGTCAAAACACAAATTACCCGGTAAGCGCCAAGACTCAAAAATCCCCACACCCTTAGCATCATCTCCTGCCTTGGGTTCCCCGGTTGCCGTCGCCAGAAAAACCACACTTATTGTGTGCTGACGTTCATCTCGACTAGGGTCAGAATAGACGTGGAATTGGGAAATCAACTCCACTTCTAACCCCGTCTCTTCCAAAGCTTCCCGTCGCGCTGCTACTTCTATGGATTCCCCGTAGTCCACAAAACCACCGGGAATAGCCCAACCCAGGGGTGGATAGTGACGCTCAATTAAGACTATGGGTCGATGGGGTTTATCCACTAGCTCGATGATGATGTCTACTGTCGGAGCGGGATTGCGATAAGTCATAAGAAAATAGTATCGTACTACAAAAAATGGTTAATCTTTTAAATGACAGTCGGCGTGGTTTTGTGTAAAATCTAATACGGCTGCTTACGACCTCACCTCCACTTAAATATGCCTTTCCCCAGATCCAGTGGTATCTTGTTGCATCCTACTTCTTTTCCCAGTCGCTTTGGCATTGGGGACTTAGGAACCCAAGCCTATAACTTTATTGATTTTTTGGTTAACAGCGCTCAGCAATATTGGCAAGTTTTGCCCCTTGGACCAACAGGCTATGGTAATTCTCCTTATGCAAGTTATTCGGCAATGGCGGGGAATCCACTGTTAATTAGCCCAGAAAAACTTGCAAGCGCTGGGTTTCTGGAAGAGCAAGATTTTGCTAATTTACCGGCTTTCGCGACAGACAAGGTGGATTTTGAGCAGGTGATACCCATAAAAATGGCACTGCTGAAAAAAGCCTGTGATAACTTTAAAACTCAAGCAAGTTCGGAACAACAGCAAGATTTTGCTGGTTTTTGTGACAGTAAAGCTTACTGGCTGGAAGATTATGCCTTATTTATGGCACTCAAGGATTCTTTTGAGGGCAGAAGTTGGTATACTTGGGATGAAGAATATGCCAAGCGAGACCCCGATGCTATAGAGCAAGCCAGTCGGCGATTGGTGGCTGAGATTATTTTTTACAAGTTCGTGCAATATGAGTTCTTCCGCCAGTGGACGGAATTGAAGGAATACGCCAACGAACGCGGGATTCAAATTATCGGTGATATTCCCATCTATGTATCTCATGATAGCGCTGATGTCTGGGGACATCCGGAGAACTTTTCTCTGGATGAGGAGACGGGAGAAGCATCAATGATGGCGGGGGTACCACCGGATTATTTTAGCGCTACTGGACAATTATGGGGGAATCCTGTTTATCAATGGGAGAAATTAGAACAACAAGACTTTAAGTGGTGGGTGCAGCGCTTTGAAGCGATGCTAGATTATGTAGATATCATTCGTATTGACCACTTCCGGGGTTTTGAAGCCTATTGGGCTGTACCCCAAGGGGAAGAAACTGCTATGAATGGTGAATGGGTAAAAGCACCGGGGGAAGCTTTATTTGCGGCGATTAAATCCAAGCTGGGTAAGTTACCCGTGCTGGCGGAGGATTTGGGTGTGATTACCCCAGAGGTGGAGGAACTGCGGGACAAGTTTGAATTTCCGGGAATGAAAATTTTACAATTTGCCTTTGGATCGGATGCCGGAAATCCATTTTTACCTTACAATATAGTTCGCAACTGTGTAATTTATACAGGAACGCACGATAACGACACCACTGTCGGCTGGTTCAAAGAAGCTTCTGAGTACGAAAAACAAAGGTTTTTGCAGTATTTGGGTTGTACCAGTGCAGAGGGTATCCATTGGGACTTAATTCGCTTGGCTTTGAGTTCTGTAGCAAATCAGGCGATTATTCCCCTCCAAGATGTTTTGGGATTGGATACCGCAGCGAGGATGAATTTCCCCAGTATTGCGGAAGGTAACTGGGAATGGCGCTATCAGCCGCAGATGTTAACCGAGGAATTGAGCGATCGCCTCAAAACTCTAACCACAATCTACGGACGCGCTCCCCAATCATGGTAAATCATCAGTGATGAGTATTGAATGCAGAAACTTTAGCAGACCCAAAGAAGTCTGTAATCAAAAGTAAGTCATCAATAAAAAAGTGTTGAGCTTTTACACTCAGCACTCCTCACTCACCACTATAAAATTTACTCACTCCTAATGCTGTGCTTTATCCCGGTGGGATTCAGCAGTGCAGACTATTTGCATCAATCACCACGTCCTGTGCTTTTTGTGCTGTGCTTTGATTAGGGTTCAACACCGAGAAGTTTATATCCCTTATGATTGAGGATTTGCCGCAATGGTTACTTCTTGTACTTCCCCTGGATTTCCCATTTGCTTGGGTTCTGGCTGGTTATTAACAGTCATTAATACCCCACCAGCATTACCAGCGCGGACTGTTAGTTGCTCGTGAGCTTCCCAAGTCCGCTCAGCACCTTGTGGGAGAACTCCTTCAAAAGCAGTTTTACCATCAGCTACTACTCGTACCCAAGACTTGTCTTTGACGACCAAACCAATCCGCACTGGTTGTACAGGCTGGCTGGGGTTTGGTTTACTAGTACTAACTGGTCGAACTGGCTGTTGCTGATGGCTGAGAGTGGAATTGGGTTTGGCATCTGGCGGATTGTTCGACTCTTGGCGGCTAGAATTACTATTAGCCACTTCCGAACGGGTCAACATCTGAGACAAGCCGTTGACAGAGCAGAAAATCAAAACTATGTAAACCAGGTAAAGGTGAACTGGTCGTAACTGCGCTCCAGGTATATTGCGCCAAACAGGTTTGATGTTAACCCGACTGGGAGCAGTGGGAAAGGCACTAGCAAACTCTGCGCCATTATAGCCAAGAGCATGAGCATACTGTCTGATAAAACTTTGAGTGTAAATTGGCTCTGGTAGTTCTTCTAGTTTTCCTTCTTCAATCGCTTGCAAAAGACGCCGTTGAATTTTTGTATAAGCGGCGACTTCCTCTAGGTTAAAGCCGAGTTGCTCGCGGGTTGAACGGAGTTGAGACCCCAGTTCTGCTAGTTTTTCGGCTCGTTGTTGTTCCAACGGATGTGAATCATCTCGCTTGTTTTTTTTACTACGCCACTTCATCATCTACTATGCTCCTTAATGGCAGCTGTCTCCTTTACAGGTGTATGGTTTATTTCATTTTGTAGAAAGTGAACTTCAACATCATTGAGGTGACGATAGTAGCCCTTGGGTAAAGGTGGTTCTCCTGGAAGTTGTAATTGAATTGCTCCAATCGCTGTGCGATGTAGCTTTTTCACAGGATACCCCAACTGCTCAGCAACCCTACGAATCTGACGATTTCTTCCCTCCCGCAAAATAACCTCCAAGCAAGTATCTTCTGCACCCTGGTCAATGACCCGCACTTGAGCAGGTAGAGTTTTTCTACCATCAAGCACAACGCCATTTTGCCACACCTGTAGGACAGCTTTTGGTGGATGACCCTGTATCCAAACATGATACGTCTTGGGAATAGAATGTCGCGGATGGGTAAGTTTGAACGTTAGTTCTCCATCGTTCGTCAGTAACAATACCCCTGTTGAGTCTACATCTAAACGTCCTACCGGGTGAATACCCTGATGTTTTCTTAACTCCTTACTCAGTAAATCTACTACCGTCGTTCTTCCTTGCGGATCATAACAGGTAGACACCACACCGTCTGGTTTGTTAAGTAACAAATAAACCAATTTAGGACGATTATTGGGGTACAAAGGCTTACCATCAACTGTGATTTGGTCTGTTTGGGGGTCAGCTTTTTGTCCGAGATTTGCCACATTGCCATTTAGACACACCCGACCCTGCCGAATCATCTCCTCGGCTTGACGGCGTGAAGCAACCCCCCACTGGGATAAAAGTTTTTGTAATCGCTCCTCCATATGTAGATATACGGATTCTTTTTGACAGATATTAACTTTACATTGTGATGTATCGTCGATATGTACAAATATTACAGGAACAATTTTGATGTAATTTAAAGACTTATTTAAAGTTGGACCCTTTAAGATACACAATTCCCCTAACTCAATGTCTCAGGCAACCATAAATAGTTCAAACACCACTGTTAAGTCCAGCCAGCTAGTCGCCAAAGTTCTCTCCCCAGCAGTACGACTATGGCTGCGATCGCAAGTCAGTCAAGTATCTCATCTCGAATTTAAAATTTTTGGTAGTGACCGGCAAATTCTCTCCGGTTATATTCCTAAAGTACTGATTAGCGCTAGTCAAGCCGTCTATCAAGGTTTGCATGTGTCGCAAATTCAACTGGTGGCAGAAAACATTCGCATCAATGTTGGCGGGGTTCTCAAAGGACAGCCTTTGAGGCTTCTCGAACCAGTCCCAGTTTTTGGCGAACTGGTGTTGCACGAATCGGAACTGAATGCCTCCCTAGAGTCGAAGTTATTATCTACTGCCTTGACTGATTTATTCCTGGATATGCTATCAGCACAGCCCCCATTGGGACAAAAAATGAACTGGCACAATATTAGTCTTAGCAGTGGTGAAATCATATTAAATGCTACCTTGATTCACGAGACAAACTCAACCCCAGTGAAAATTTCTACCGGCTTAGAGTTGGCGAATCGCCGAGAATTACGCCTGGAGGGTGCCCAAATCTCGACTCCCACGGGGAAATTGTTGGCGAATAGGAATAATTTACAGTTTGATTTAGGACCAGAAGTCGATATTCAAGAACTTACTTTAATTCCAGGAACACTGCTGTGTCGGGGTGGAGTTAACGTATTACCGTAATTTGGAAATGGGGAATAGGTCATGGGTCATGGGGAGGATTACCAATTCCCAATTCCCAATTCCCAATGCCCAATTCCCAATTCCCTATTACCCATTACCCGATTCTTTTAGCTTCTCCAGCAGTGGTAGCAGTAGGGTGATGAAATAGTAGACTAAGGGAGCAGTGAAGACGTAACTATCGGCACGGTCTAGGATACCGCCGTGACCGGGGATTAGCTGACCGGAATCTTTGACTCCCGCATCGCGCTTCATCATTGACTCGGTGAGGTCTCCTAACAAACTTGCTATACCAATCATCAAGCCAAAAGCCACACCAGTCATGGTACAGAAAGGCCAGTCGAGATAACAAGCTCCAGCTACAGCCACACCAACACTAGCAGTAACCCCAAACACAGCCCCTTCCACAGTTTTTTTGGGGCTAATATCAGAAAGACGGGTTTTGCCGAAAATTTTGCCGAAAATGTAAGCACCAATATCAGCAGCCCAAATACAAAAAAAAGTCAGTATAGTAACTGTCAAACCTTGGGGTAAAGTCTGAACTCCGCAGGAGTTGAAAAAATTGCCCCAATTGTCTGGTAGATAGCCACCTAAAGGGAAATTGCTCACACTTCCTAGGGAACGTAACCTCACCCAGTAACTCGGCAAGTAACCACCATAGAATAGACCCAAAATGGAAGCGGAAATATCGGCGATAGTGGCAAAATTTGGTTGAAAGAGCAGATAAAAACAAATTAACGTTCCAGCTACCGGCATTACAGCGTCAGCCAAGGAGCTATTGAAAGTAGCAATCACCAGCAAGATTTGGCTAACTACGAGGGTAGTTTTAGCAGCGGGTGCTATGCCTGTGGCTCTAACCAGATTAAAGTATTCTTGCTGACCTAAAAACACAATCACCGCAAACATTAAGGTAAAGTACCATCCCCCTAAAAGCGTCATGCTTAGGGCAACGGCGATCGCAACAATTCCACTGATAATCCGGGTCCAAGGCATAAGTTAGGGACTGGGTTGGGCATTGGGGGTTGGGCATTGGGCATTGAGGATGGGGCATTGGGCATTAGTAATTCTCCCCATTACCCATTACCCATTACCTATTACCCATTACCCATTACCCAATCCCCAGTCCCTTGTTAGTCGAGTTTTTCACCGCTGAGGATAAAAATGGGATTGACGGCGGCAAAGGTTTGGGAAAATCCCCGCGTCTCCAAGCGGTTGACGGCAGACTGGACTACTTCAATGTTACGGGCTTGCAATTCAGCAAAACCCTGGGAAATAGCATACAGACTTTCTAGATTACCAGCTGTGGCGACCACTCGACCTTCCAAGGGCAAGTAATGCCATACTTCTTTTAAAATTCCTAGTATGGGACGTCCTCCCTCAATACAAACCCGGTGGGGTGCAACAGGTATATCGTGTAAACAATCTGGGGCACTACCTTCCATGACTTCGACATTTTGAACCCCAAAGCGATCGCAGTTGCGACGGATGAGGCTAGCTACTTCTTCATCCCGTTCAACAGCAATGATCCGCCCTTGGGGACAAACTAACCCTACCTCTACCGGAATTGTACCTGTACCGGCGCCAATGTCCCACAACACCGTATCTGGTTTGAGCCGCAGTTGGGAAATCAATAGTAGCCGAATTTCTCGCTTGCTCAGAGGTATTCCTGGTAAGCGCTCGAACAACTCATCAGGTATACCAGGGGTAATGTAAGGCCAAAGTTCAGAAGGCATAAAAATATACGGTAAAAATATCAGGTTTCCGAAATCAGCAAACTATAAATTGTATAAGCCTATAAAAGCTACTATTATCAGCACGAAATCATGACGGGGCAAATACTAGGGGAGCGCTACGAGGTACAACGGCAGTTAGGAAAAAAAGCTGGACGGCGGACATTCCTAACGCGGGATTTAACTACTGGGGAATTGGTAGTTGTCAAATTACTGACTTTTAGCAGTGACTTTGTTTGGGACGACCTCAAGCTGTTTGAGCGAGAAGCCGAAACGTTAAAAGGGCTAAATCATCCCGCTATTCCCCGCTACTTAGACTATTTTGAGCTAAATTCTGCTTCTTTGAAAGGATTTGCCCTGGTGCAAACCTATATTCCCGCCAAAACTCTAGAAAATCACCTCACATCTGGGCGTACTTTTACGGAAGCTGAAGTTAAGCAAATAGCCACGGCTCTCTTAGAAATACTTATTTATCTGCACGGGCAAAACCCGCCAGTCATTCACCGTGATATTAAGCCTAGCAATATTTTGAAGGGGGATAGGTCTGGTAATAGTGTAGGTAAACTATATCTCGTAGATTTTGGCTCAGTACAGACAGTAGCAGCAACAGAAGGCGGAACCATGACTGTGGTGGGAACCTATGGCTACATGCCTCCTGAGCAGTTTGGCGGAAGGGCGGTTCCTGCTTCTGATGTGTATAGTTTAGGAGCGACGTTGATTTATCTCGTAACAGGTACCCATCCAGCAGATTTGCCCCAGAGGGATTTGCGGATTCAATTTGAGCAGATAGCTAATGTTAGTCCGGGGTTTGGGCAGTGGTTACGGTGGATGACCGAACCAAGTTTAGACAGGCGTTGTCCTTCCGTCCAAGAAGCGCTACAAGCCTTAGAGGAGGAAGATTTACAAGAGTTATTAGTGCCAGAATCTCACACAACTAATTCGATTTTCAAACTTGGTAAACCAACTGATAGCAAAATTCTAGTTACCAAAAATGAGGAATTTCTAGAAATTGTCGTCCCACCTCGTGGGTTTGAATTATCAACGGTATTTTTAGGCTTGTTTGCCACTGCTTGGAACTCTTTCATCCTTTTTTGGACAATAGGTGTCCTCGCTGAAACTTTTCCAGTAAATAATCCCTTTGTGTTGTTCTCTCTTCCTTTTTGGGGTGCAGGCTTTTTTATGGTCTATCACGTTCTGTCTGCCTTGTTTGAACGTACCAGACTGCGGGTGGATCGCTTATCAATATCCTTGAGTAAACAAAT
This sequence comes from Nostocaceae cyanobacterium, assembly GCA_035285345.1. Classification (GTDB taxonomy): domain Bacteria; phylum Cyanobacteriota; class Cyanobacteriia; order Cyanobacteriales; family Nostocaceae; genus JAYKJH01. Next base: position 8,776 of record JAYKJH010000154.1, read on the forward strand.
TTTGGGATTTAAATTTCGCCGTCTGGGTTCAAAACGGGATATCACCAAGCTAGAGTATATTCCCAAACACATGGCAATTAATGCTCAAGGCGATCGCGTTCAGATTCCACCGCAATTAATTATTTCGGTAGGAGTACAGAAGTTAATTATTTGGGCAGGAATGTCTACGAATCACCCAAACGATATAACTGTCCCCATTAAATCCACATCGGAAATTGAATGGCTAGCTCAGGAATTGAGTGATTGGTTAGCTATCCCAATTACGCGAGTAGCCAATAATAAATAACTAGCCTTGCTATCAACACATTTTTACCTGGGTTTATGTGCAGGTTCTGCACAAAGTGGAGTAGCGAAGCTATCGCTCCTATCAGGACATTTACTGAAATATTAAATCTGGGAATATTTTGTTCACCAACAGGTCTGGTAATCATCTGACTAATTCATAAATTATTCTCATATTACGTTATACAAAGTCAGGAAATAATGACATTTATATCAATAAATTAATCTATTCTCAATAAAGTTGCTCAAATTTCCTATTTATTTTACGGAAATACGTCGTTTCAGCCATTGAAAAATATACAACTTTTTCCTTATGGTAGAATAATTATCATCAGAAGGGAATTTTATTGCTAGTTGTAAAATGGCACTCCCATCTGTAACAGTATTTGTCCATGCGCTTTCAGATTACCGTGAAGGTTCACATATACCCAGCCAACCGCTCCGGGATTCAGATCAATTCCAACCTGGAGATCGCGATCGCACTGAGAGCGAAGAGAAACCGTCGGTAAAGCAGCCCATCTTTGAAAGACCGTTGGCAAAGCAGAGCATGTCAACTCCCTTCCGATACAATGGGCTTATTCCCACCAGAGGTGAGATCATGACCCAAAGTGCTGATCCGCGTGTGCGATGGACAACCACCGATCTTGAACTGCTGCCTGAAAGCAGCAACCGCTACGAAACCATTGATGGATGTTATCAAATCGCAAGTCTATTCTTGACCTGCCGCAATCTTGCCAGATCCCGATGCCCCTCAATCTCTTGCTTGAGGTTCCAATAGTCGCGCTGCTATGCAATTGATGGCTGGGGCGATTGCCGGGAAGTGTTAGACAACCTGATTTAGCGATCGCCCATCTCCACCAACTGCAAGTTCTGACTAGCGGTGCGATCGCGCAGTTTTATCGGGAATCAAGACAGCATTACCCCAAGGTTCAGGCTGATCTTCAACGGTTGGATTACTTACGGCGGGTGTTGGGTTTTCTTCGGCAACCCAACCTACAATATCGGCGATCGCACTACGGCAAGATCGATTGCACTATGCGACTTGATTGCATTAGACTGAAACAGTTCCTTCATTGTTAGGTAACCTGTCTGTGCATCATGCTTCTTAGCTGCAGAAAAATCTTTGCTCTTAAAAATTGTACCCACGCGATCGCTGGCTCAGGGACAATTGTGTTGTTAGCCTGTGTTTTCGATTTCAGACTCGATGGGGAATGCAATAGCTACGTCTAAAGCTGATTGGTTTGTGAGAAAAGGAGACTTACCCAAGTTCGGCACTTTCTCAATCGCATCAACTAAGCTGTGCTTATTATCTTCTGCAACAACTTTCAAGCCATTACTCAAAATTTCATGAGCAACGCTCCTTGCGATTTCATCCCAGTCTGACATCAATATCTCAACGTTTTTTATAACGAGATGTAAAATATCTTCACGAATATTTTTACCAAATTTATTTTTGAAGGTACGTTTTTGAGTCATTGCTAATTCAAAAGCACCTGATATCCTGGAAATATCAGAGATAATTTCTGAATTGTAGAATGGCACTCCTAAGACGCTAGATTCATATCCCACTACAAAAATCAAACGGGACTTAGGCTTGCAAACGCGGTGCATTTCTCTTAGAACAAGAGCCATATCTAAACAATATTGAATCACTGTAAAAAACCGATTTGCACGATTCGCTCTGTTTGAACCTATCTCAGATTTAGCTATTTTGAGCAAGTCTCAACCTAATGCTTCTGCTGAACGTCTATAATTTTGGTGATAGTTAAAAACATTAATATACGGGGGAGATGTGATAACGAAGTCAATACTATCCTCTTCAAGAGGAAGACTACGAGCATCACAGAGTGAGGAAAGAATTGGTAGCTCAGAATATGGCAGGTTATTGATAACTTGGCAAAGAGAAGAAAAAGTATGATGAATACGATCTACAGTCAAGACGCTATTTTCCAAGTCAAGCAATATCACTAAAGCATCTATAATTGCTTTTTCATGATTGTCTACACAACTATAAATATTTGAAAGAGCATGATGAAAGTTAGTTAAATCAACTTCCTTAGATGAGTGTGCATCAAAAAGGAGTAGTCTCGGAAAGTAGTTTTCTAGTTTATCTCGTACCGAATTAAGATTTTCCGACCGTTTATTGCTCTCAAGGTTGGCAAACCCATATATTCTGCTAAGAATCCACGCTGCTGGATTCACTTCATAGCCGAAAGCCGGAAGACCGAAACACGCAGCTTCATACAGAACAGTTCCGCTACCTACAAAAGGATCAAGAACAGTCGCATTTCTTGGACAGTAAGCAAATAATAAGCTTTCAATTAATTGAGGTGAGAACTGCCCACGCCACGTAAATATATTTGAGCGGGTCTTATCCTCAATATCTAAAGCACTTTGAGCAATTGGTAGATCAAACTCAGTCAGCTTTTGTGCCAAAAACCGCTCTCTCAACTTGTTTAACAGAAATAAGCTACCTTGCATCAATCACACTCTAAGAGTAATAATTTCCCTCCTGAACGCTTCGCATCACTGGAATGCAGCACTCAGGAGGGAAATTATATCTGATTTCCAGCTTTAGTGAACTGACAAAGCCTCAAGATTCAATGAGCCTACTTAAGAATTCTTCATCAAAGTCAGTTTCGCCAAACTATAGACAGATTGAGTTTGAAAGTGCCATCGCAGCCCATAAATGAAGCAGGCTAACTATTTATTATGCGGAAACTTTCCGTATATCACACCAACTAATCCCGCCATTATGTAATGGCTAGCACAGGAATTGAGTGATTGGTTAGCTATCCCAATTACGCGAGTAGCCAATAATAAATAACTAGCCTTGCTATCAACAGATTTTTACCTGGGTTTATCTGCAGGTTCTGCACAAAGTGTAGTAGCGAAGCGATCGCTCCTATCAGGACATTCACCAAGATATTAAATCTAGGAATATTTTGTTCACCAACAGGTTTGGTAATCATCTGACTAATTCATAAATTATTCTCATATTACGTTATGTAAAGTGATGAAATAATGACATTTATAGCAATAAATTCATCTATTATCAATAAAGTTGCTAAAATTTCCTATTTATTTTACGGAAATACGTCGTTTCAGCCATTGAAAAATATACAACTTTTTCCTTATGGTAGAATAATTATCATCAGAAGGGAATTTTATTGCTATTTGTCAAAAGTTAAACTAGCTGGGTGTGATATTGACAAGTCTGTGTGAGTGAATCAAAATTAGAAAACTTTCTCCAGTTGAAACCAGATAATTCTCAGCATCTGCTCTGATAAATTAAAGATTGTTGACAGGAAACTTATATGTTTGGCTTAGGATGGCCGGAAGTAGTTGTGATTGGAATTATTGCCCTGGTAATTTTCGGTCCCAAGAAGATTCCGGAACTGGGAGGAGCGCTGGGTAAGACTTTACGGGGATTTAAGGAAGAGTTGAAAAATCCCAGTGAGGAAAACACGGAAGAAAAATAAAGACCCCGCCTTTAAGGGTAGGTAATAAAAAGTAGGGGCACAAAACTGTGATGCCCCTACGACTAACTGAACTCTAAACTTGTGATTACAATGTATTCGCAACCGACGACTGAACCCCTACTTGGTTATCTGTCTGATTAGTGACGATATTTTGCTGCTGGGGTATCTCCTCCTTAATAGGGTTACGTGCCTCAATTAACTTAATGGCACGGCTAACACTTTCCGGTAGAATTACCACCAAGCTGTTATCGGGGGCGGTATCTAAGGCTTTATTAATCGCTTCAGTTTCGTCAAGAATTGTCTCGTAAAGGCAATCTGGCTTGAGTTCCTCGATACCTTCAGCAATTAATTCAGCCGCCGAACCCCGGCGACGTCCCCGCGTATCATCATCTTCCTTGACAATTACGCGGTCAAAGATTTCTGCCGACAATTTACCAAGGGTGATAAAGTCTTCGTCACGTCTGTCTCCTGGTCCACCAACCACCCCTATGCGTTCACCCGTCGTCCAGTTGCGAACAAAGCCACCCAAGGCTTCGTAACTGGCGGGGTTGTGGGCATAGTCTACTAAGGCGTGGAAGTTACCCAGATTGAACAAATTCATCCGTCCCGGTGTTTGATTGACGGAAGCCCGGAAGGTGTTTAATCCGGCTTTAATTTGCTCGATAGAGACATTTTGCACGAATGCCGCCATACAGGCTGCCAAAGCATTGGCAATCATGAATGGCGCTTTTCCGCCCAAAGTAATGGGGATATTCTCAGCACGTTCAATTCTATGCGTCCAATCGCCCTTGAGAATTGACAGATAGCCATTTTCATAAACTGCCGCTACTCCACCCTGTTGGATGTGGTTGCGGATTAATTCCGACTCTGGGTGCATGGAGAAAAAGGCGACATTTGCCTTAGTGCGCTTCGCCATCTGTGCTACTCGTGGGTCATCGGCGTTCAGAACGGCGTAACCAGTGGGCAGGACTGCTTCGGCAATCACACTCTTGAGATGTGCCATTTGGTCTACGGTGTCAATGTCACCAATACCCAAGTGGTCAGCAGCAACGTTTAACACCACACCAACATTGCTGGCATCAAATGCCAACCCAGAACGGAGAATTCCACCCCGCGCCGATTCCAGGACTGCCACTTCTACGGTGGGGTCGCTCAGGATTAATTGGGCACTTTGGGGACCAGTATTATCACCAGGTTCTACCAGAAAATCACCAATGTAAGTACCATCGGTGGTGGTGTAGCCAACGACTTTACCTGTCTGCTTGATAATATGCGCCAGCAGACGGGTGGTAGTGGTTTTACCATTGGTACCAGTGACCGCCAAAATGGGGACACGGCTGGGTTTATCCTGCGGGAACAGCATATCCATCACCGCACCGGCAACATTGCGGGGAATCCCCACACTGGGAGCGACGTGCATCCGGAAGCCAGGGGCAGCGTTCACTTCCACAATCACACCGTCTACTTCGCGCAGGGGACGGCTAATATCGGAGGTGACGACATCAATACCAGCAATGTCCAAGCCGATAATTTTCGCTATCCGCTGGCAAAGCCAGACGTTTTCTGGGTGCATTTCGTCGGTACGGTCTACAGCAATTCCTCCCGTACTCAAGTTTGCCGTTGCTCGCAGGTAGCAGAGTTCTCCCTTGGGCAGTACGCTCTTGAGGGTGTAACCTTGGCGGTCGAGTAGTTGATAGCTGGTACGGTCTAGTTCAATTTTGGTGAGGACATTTTCATGTCCATGACCACGATTGGGGTCTTTGTTAGTTTTTTCTATCAGTTCTTCAATAGTGGATCTGCCATCGCCTACCACATGGGCAGGGACTCGTTCAGCTACAGCTACTAGTTTGCCGTTAACTACGAGTACCCGGTGGTCACGTCCTTGGTAATAGCGTTCCACAATTACAGTCCGGGAAACTTGTCTAGCAGCGTCGTAGGCAGCTTCAGCTTCTTGCCAGTTCCTGATATCGATGGTGATACCTTTGCCATGATGTCCGTCTAGAGGTTTGATCACAATTGGATAGCCACCTACATGCTCAATGGCTTCTTCGAGGTCATCCAAGAAGTTAATCGTTGTCCCTCTGGGAACGGGAACACCAGCATTTGCCAAAATGCGTTTTGTGCCTTCTTTGTCACAAGCTAGTTCTACACCCAGGATGCTGCTGTAATCGGTCATAGTAGCTTGGACGCGCTTCTGGTTGGCACCATGACCAAGCTGAATCAAATACCGAGCAGGTAGAGACATCCAGGGAATGCCTCTAGCTTCTGCTTCTTTGACGATCGCCTCGGTAGATGGACCATTAGCCGCATCCCGATATAGTGCTTTGAGGTCTTCTAAATCCTGTTCTAGTTCGGCTTTGGGATAGCGTCCTGTATCGACAATGCTTTGACACAGGCGGACAGCTGCCCGTGCTGCATAGCGTCCCGCTTCCTCATTGTGATACTCGAACACAACCTGATAAATTCCAGGGGTAGCTGTGGAGCGGGTGCGCCCAAAACCTACAAGCATACCTGCCAGTTCTTGGAGTTCTAAGGCTACGTGTTCCACGATATGACCCATCAGGGTGCCTTCGCGCACTCGCATCAAAAAACCGCCATGACAACCGGGGGAACAAAAATGTCCCTCCAGACTGGGCAGAGCCTCCGCTAATCCTTCATAAAAGTCAGGAATTTCATTAGAAGGTGTCTCGGCAAGGCTTTCTAAATCCAGCCGCATGACAATTAGCTTATGGCGTCTAATGCTCCAATAGTTTGGTCCGCGTAATGTCTGGATTTTGAGGATTCTCATGGGAATAGTAGATGGAGGGAAGCGTTTTTCTAGTTTCTAGCGGTGATGATGGCTAAACTGTATCTTAGGAAACAGTTTTTTTACAAACATAATTTTTTTATTTGTCATCTACCAACTGGCAGATTATAGCCATCAATCCAGTGTAACGCTCTTAACTGGCTCCGTCAGCTGGGCAACTTATGTACGGGTGGTAGAACGGTATGCTCGTATAAGTGGTAACGGTCGCCGTAGCTGAGAATATGGACGCGCAAATTATGAATGTTAATCGGGTCGGTGGCGCCAGCATCGGGACGATTGGTGTAGGATACTTCCGTGCAATCAACAATTGTGACTGTACCTTTACCCATCACTTGCAGCCAGCCATCACGCTCAAACATGGCACAGGTATCTTCATCAATACCGATACCCAAACGGTCGGGATGACCGGAAATGGCACTAATTAACCTGGCCATGCGATTACGATTGTGAAAGTGCTGATCGACAATTACCTCTGGGATAAATCCTAAACCAGTCGCCATATCGACTAAGGAACGATTGGGAGACTCGCCACTACCGCCACCAGCAATCATGTGATGACCCATAACGGCTGCACCAGCGCTGGTGCCTGCTAAGGTAATTTCGCCCTTGTGTACCCGCTGACGAATAATTTCCATGACTGGGGTATCTGCTAGAACACCACACAGCCGTAGTTGGTCTCCCCCGGTGAGAAACACACCAGTGCAAGCTTCTAAGGATGCTTGGAAATAGGGGTCAGTACACTGTTCTCGTTCGCGAATGTCTAAAAGCTCAACCTTTTGGGCACCCATCTCCTCAAAAATCCGAATGTACCTACCTCCGATTATGGCAGGTTCGCGAGAGGCAGAGGGAATAATAACTATATGGGCATCAGTACCTCCAGCACGGGCAAAAAAAGTATGCAGAATTTCCCTACCATGAACTTTGTCTTCTGCGCCTCCAATGACCAAAACAGCGGTTTTAGTAGCTTGGGGTGTCCTCATCTGTTGCGATTGAGCCTTTAGTTGTGGCATTGTGTTACTCCTGTCAGTAGCCTCAGTTGAATTAAACAAGGGTGATAGCTTGATTTCTGTCTTGCCGTGCCTTTGCCGAGCCATTCCTCACAGCAAGCGCTTCCGGCTTTACCTGTCCAATTCTCTATTCCTATTCGCCAGGTATTCCAGAGGATCAGGTCTGGATACGCTTTTTTTCTGAGGCTAGCTCGATGCATCCTGTGGGTCTTTACCCTGGTCGCGGGATTGATTAAGATGTCACAATATTTAAACATAATTTAATTAATTAGAAAAACTGTGGCTGAGCCTGCAAGCGTCAAAATATTTGTAACTAAAGTTACAGACTTTTACCGAAGCTACTCATCCAAGGTATGGAACTAGTTGATTATACTGCGCTCTACTTCATGGTTATTAGTGTTTCTACATACGAATTACTGTGCGATTTGATATAGTTACCCTATTTCCTGACTGTTTTACCTCGGTGCTAACTTCCGGGCTGATGGGTAAAGCGTTAGCTAAACAGATTGCTGAAGTGAATCTAGTTAACCCTAGGGACTTCACCAACGATAAACACCGTAAAGTGGACGATGAACCCTACGGCGGTGGTGTGGGGATGCTGATGAAGCCAGAACCCATTTTTACCGCTGTAGAGTCGCTGCCGATTTTACCGCGTCGAGAGGTGATTTTGATGACCCCGCAAGGTCAAACGGTGAATCAACCTCTGTTGCGAGAACTGGCGAGCAACTACGACCAATTGGTTATTATATGCGGTCATTACGAAGGTGTGGATGAGCGAGTACTGAATTTAGTGACTCGTGAGGTCTCCCTGGGGGATTTTGTGCTTACAGGGGGAGAAATTCCGGCGCTGGTGTTGATTAATGGGGTTATGCGTCTCCTACCGGGGACAGTGGGTAAAGAAGAGTCCCTAAAAGCAGAAAGTTTTGAAGCTGGGTTGTTGGACTATCCGCAATACACCCGTCCCGCAGAATTTCGTGGCTGGAAAGTACCTAATGTATTATTGTCAGGAAATCATGCGGCGATCGCTCGTTGGCGGTACGAACAACAGCTACAAAGAACACAAGAACGTCGTCCAGATTTATTTACCGCTTGGATAGAAAGTCAAGCTAGCAATTCTGCTCAGTCTGAGGATCTGGGGGAAAAAAATCACCAGCAACCAAATGGTAAAAGAAAACTAGAGGATTCTCACACTCGCAGAGGTCATTCCCAGCGGGGAACTTCTGAGCGGGAGAAAACTGAGCGTGGACAAGGAACCGCAAAAGGATACAACCGTCCGAAAAGTCGGTTTTCCTGAAGCTGAAGCTAACAGCTAAGCGACTCATCAGCCATATAATTCCTCTAAGAACCTGCGCGAGTATGTGGCTGATAAATCATGAATATCCGCATTGGTAATGGTTATGATATCCACCGCTTGATTGCGGGACGGAAGCTAATTTTAGGTGGTGTAGAGATTCCCCATGAAGTCGGGTTGTTGGGACATAGTGACGCCGATGTGCTGACCCATGCGATTATGGATGGGATGTTAGGTGCCCTATCCTTGGGGGATATTGGACATTATTTTCCCCCCTCAGATCCGCAATGGGCAGGTGCGGATAGTTTAATACTATTGGGTAAAGTACATCAGCTAATTCAGTCCAAAGATTGGCATCTCGGTAATATTGACTCGGTAATAGTGGCAGAACGTCCGAAATTGAAGCCCCATATTGAGAAAATGCGCGACAAAATCGCAGCGGTTTTGCAATTAGCACCAGACCAAGTGGGGATTAAAGCTACTACGAATGAAAAATTGGGTCCGGTTGGTAGAGAAGAAGGGATTTGTGCTTATGCTGTGGTTTTGTTAGTTAGGGGTAATGGGTGATAGGTAATAGGTAATGGGTAATGGGGATAGAAGCAATGGTAGTAATCAACTGTGGTTGGTTACAATCTCAAGAACTGTAGTTAAGTTACCGTTCATAAAAATCTAGACAAAAAAACCCAAAAGCTGACAAAACTAGACAAATACATTTGTAATCTTAGTCCAAAGTCCTAAAACTACAGGCACAAACGGCAGTGCCTCTATCCCATCCATAAAG
>JAYKJH010000155.1:0-37937 GCA_035285345.1 Nostocaceae cyanobacterium
TTTCTGCTACTTTACCAAAACGTGGCTGAGGCGTAAACACCTCTAACCGTTTTCATCCCTTGCCTGAAGTACGGAATACGTCGCTGTGCGACTGTTCCTCAAGGGTTTTCAACGAGTGTTTTTATAACATTTCACTCCGCTCCATCAAAATCTACGTAGGGGTAAGGCAATGCCTTACCCCTACCTACCAATTTGTATCATGATAAAAGTGAACATGTAAGCTAAAGCACATTTAAATTGCATAATCAGATTTCCTCAATCTCTTGTGGGGTGGGCATCCTGCCCGCCCACGTTATGTAAATTAGATGCACATCAGCTTATGAGAGGAAATGTTAGAATTATATGAGTAAATAACACATGAAATAATTATGTGTGGTAGATTTACTTTGACAAAATCAGGTTGGGCGATCGCCCAAGCATTCAATTTAGAAGAAGTTCCCCAAATAGAACCCCAATATAACATTGCTCCTACCCAACAAATCGCGGCAATACTGTATAACTCAGAAAGCCAAAACCGCCAATTTCAGGAATTACGCTGGGGTTTAATTCCATCTTGGGCAAAAGATAAAAGCATTGGTTATAAATTAATTAATGCCAGAGCCGAAACTGTTGCTGAAAAACCTTCTTTTCGGTCAGCTTTTAAGCAGCGACGCTGTTTAATAGTAGCGGATGGATTTTACGAATGGCAAAAGCAAGAAAATCATAAACATCAAAAACAGCCTTATTATTTTCGCGTTGCCGATGGACAACCTTTTGCATTTGCAGGACTATGGGAAAAATGGCAATCTCCTGATGGTGAAGAAATTACCTCTGGTACCATTTTGACCACAGAAGCTAACGAACTAATGCAATCTATCCACGAGCGGATGCCAGTAATTCTCAATACCCAAGATTATGATTTGTGGCTAGATCCACAAGTTAAAACATTCCAGGAGCTACAGCCAGTATTGCATCCCTACCCCGCTGAGTCTATGACTAGCTATCCCGTCAGTACCCTAGTCAATAGTCCCAAGAAAAATTCCCCGGAATGTGTTAATAGTCAATAGTTATTGGTCATTGGTCATCCCTCATATCTTGCACCACGGGAGGTAGGACAAAAGCGGATCTTGTTCCCAGGTTGAACCTGGGAACGAGAAAAGAACAATTCCCCGGAATGTGTTAATAGTCAATAGTTATTGGTCATTGGTCATTGGTCATTGGTCATTACCCTGTCTCCCCATAGCCCATTCCCTGTTAAATTAGCTAATGAAGCACCAAAGCGCACACCAATAATCACTTTACGTCCCTAGCTGCAATTACAAAGAGGCAGATATGCCAAGAACCCAGAAAAACGATAACTTTATTGACAAGTCCTTTACAGTCATGGCAGATATGATTTTGAAGATGCTGCCAACTAACAAAAAAGCAAAAGAAGCGTTTGTTTATTACCGGGATGGAATGTCAGCACAAGCAGATGGGGAATATGCTGAAGCCTTGGATAACTACAAACAAGCCCTAGAGTTAGAGGAAAATTCCAACGACCGCAGTTATATACTCTACAATATGGGGCTAATTTATGCTAGTAACGGCGACCATCAAAAGGCTTTAGAACTTTATCACCAAGCGATCGAGTTAAACCCCCGTCTACCCCAAGCTTTGAATAACATCGCAGTAATTTATCACTTCCAAGGGGAAAAAGCGAAGGAAGAAGGTGACGAAGATGGGGGAGAAGCTTTGTTTGACGAAGCTGCAGAATATTGGATTAGAGCAATTCGCATGGCTCCCAACAATTACATTGAAGCGCAAAACTGGCTAAAAACTACTGGACGTTTCCAGGGTGATATATTCTTTTAATTTAGTGATTAGTCATTAGTCATTAGTCATTAGTTAAGCGTCATTGACTTAGAACTAATGTAGAGCGGGTTGGGTGAAAAATGGAGTGTAATGACTTTCTTAACAGCTACAATCCCTCCCTACTAATGACCATTGACTATTGACTAATCACTATTAACTAATGACCATTTACTCTTACATTGGGATTAAATCATGATTGACCGCGAAACAGTTCTGAAAGTAGCTCATCTAGCTCGCTTAGAGTTGTCACCAGAGGAAGAAGAAAAATTTACTGCTCAATTGGGTGACATTTTGGATTATTTTGAACAATTAAGTGAACTCGATACTAGCAATGTAGACCCGACAACTAGGGCGATTGATGTTATTAACATAACCCGCGAAGATGAATTGCAACCCTATCCAGAACGGGAATCTATCCTGCAAAATGCGCCGGAACAGGAAGGGGAATTTTTCAAAGTTCCCAAGATTTTAAATGCGGATTAGTTATTAGTCATTAGTTATTAGTCATTAGTCAGCAGGGGCGGGTTTTAAGTTAAGGTATCTAACATGGCGCGATATCTTACTAAACCCGCCCTTTTAGCAATGTTCTGGTGGAACGTATCGACTACATCGCTTTTTAGATGATTGTACGTGTGATGGTTGTATCTTAGCTATTATAAAGATAAATGAATAAATTTAAATATATTTAAACTTATATAAGTTTAGTGGCAGATTTTGTTAATAATATCTTTCAAATAGAATCAACTTTATCATTGTTTAACATTAGTAAATTTAAACAGGAAGATTTCTTTGTTTGTGATTTACTAAGTCAGTAATAGTTAATAAAAATACATTAAATTACCGTATTTTTACTCATGAGCAACAGGTCTAAATTTCCAGGGTTGACCATAAACGACTAAACCTCTGTTCCATGCCTAATACTCAGGTGCAAAGAGGTGAAATTAAATGAGAATTTTAGTGATTGAAGATGACGAGTTTATCGCCAAAACCCTTGAAACCGTGCTAACTAATCAACGCTATGTTGTTGATATTGCTAGCGATGGGGAGACGGGTTGGGAGTTAGTGGAAGCCTTCAGCTATGACTTAATTTTGCTTGATGTCATCCTTCCTAAACTCGACGGTATCGAGCTTTGTCAGAGGTTACGTACCCATAATTATCAAACACCTGTGTTGTTGCTGACTAGACAAAACTCCTGCACTAATAAAGTCATGGGATTGGATGCGGGGGCGGATGATTATTTAGTGAAACCGTTTGAATTACCGGAATTATTAGCGCGAATTCGCGTTTTATTGCGGCGGCGACAATCACCCATCCAAACAGTTTTGGAATGGGAAAATCTCCGTCTAAATCTTAGCAGTTGTGAAGTGACATATAACGGTCAGGTACTACATTTAACTCCCAAAGAATATTGCCTGCTGGAGTTATTTTTACGCAATCCCCAGCAACTCTACAGCCGCAGTGACATTTTAGACCATTTGTGGACAAGCTTTGATGCACCCCAAGAAGATACAGTAACTGCTCACATTAAAGGTTTACGCCAGAAACTCAAACAAGCTGGATCTGGGGGTCATTTGATTGAAACGGTTTATGGTCTGGGCTATCGACTGCAAATGCCTACAGGTGCAAATAAATTATCCCAGCAAACACAGCAAATAAAACAACTATCTAGTGTTGGTATTCAAAGCAGTCGAGAAAACAACAACATTGTTACTCAGGATGAGGGTGAACACCCTACCCCTATAGGAGAAAGGACTCAGCAATTGACACAGACTAGAACAGCTTTAACCAAGCTTTGGGAGATGATCAAAGACAGCAGATACTCGCGCGTCGAGATTTTAGAACAAGCGGCGATCGCATCGCGAGAAAATCGCTTAGAGAAGCCACTACACCAGCAAGCACTTTCTGCAGCACACCAGTTAGCAGGAACATTGGGGGTGTTTGGTTTTGTTATCGGTTCGCGGTTGGCTGGGGAAATTGAGCAGATATTACAAGGGAACGGGAATTTAAATCAAACAGAGGCCTTGCATCTGTGGGATTTAGTAGTAACCCTCAAGCAAGAACTCCAAAAGCCTGCTTTTACAGATATCGATCAAGTACGTTGAGATGGTGTAGTTGATGATACCAGAAAATGATTCGCTTCCAAATCAACCAGGGTCTGAGCAAATTTCTGCCGGAGAAGTTTTGCTCCATCGGATGATGAACCGCATCCGTCAATCCCTGCAATTACCAGAAATCCTCAGCGATACGGTGACGCAAGTCCGCCTTTTCTTGCAGACTGACCGGGTGATGGTGTACCGCTTTGATAGCGATGGTAGCGGTGAAGTTGTTGCCGAATCGGTTGCACAGCAGCGCTTACCACCACTAATTGGACAACATTTTCCTAGTGAGGATATTCCCCCGGAAGCACGGGAATTGTTTTTACGAGCGCGTCAGCGTTCAGTTGTGGATGTAGCACGACAAACAATTGGCGTAAGTCCTTTAAATTCTGATAGTGACGAGTCTACCCCCACAAATGATATCCGGTTTCGACCGATAGACGGCTGCCATGCAGAATATCTCACCACGATGGGAGTGCTGTCGTCGCTAGTGGTACCTATTTTGCATCGCCACCAATTGTGGGGGTTGTTGGTATCCCATCACAGTCAACCGCGACAGGTGAGCGAGCGAGAATTACAGGTGGTGCAGTTGGTGAGCGATGAATTGTCAATTGCGATCGCCCAATGTACTCTTGTGGAACAAACCCGCGCCCAAGCTTCCCAAGAAGCCACAATTAACCGTGTAGCTTTTCAACTCCATTCTATGACGGAAATGCACCTGCAACAGGCGCTAGAGTTAACTGTCTCCGCTCTGGGGGGTGCAGGTGGCAGAATTTACATCGCCCCGCAAACGCCTAGGGAAGAGGCGCTGGTGTATGTTTGTGGGCAATGGGGAATGGGGGATAGGGGAGAAATAGAAGAACTTCCCAGTTGGCAAGAGTGGCTAAATACATCTGGAAATGGCAGTGAGGCTTGGATATTCTCTGATTTGCAACAAGTCGCGATTCCAGAGGAACTTGATGTCATTTTTGCTTCTCTTAAGATGCGGGGATTACTGGTTATCAAGCTGCAATATCGACAGCATTTTTTGGGTTATTTGAGCGTATTTCGCCGTGCTGTTGATGTCGAGACTATCTGGGCACGACGACCAGACGCTAATGACCCAAAAAATGAGTTACCGATAATCTCCTTTGAGAAATGGCGAGAAATCAAGAAAGCTCAAGCGCAAGTCTGGACAGATATGGAAATTGAGCTAAGCCGGTCTTTGGGCAATCACTTTGCGATGGCAATCCATCAATATCAATTGTACCAGCAAGTCAAGGCCTTGAATGCTGACTTACAGCGGGACATCCAGGAACGCATACTGGCTGAGGAAAAAATTTCTGCCCTGAATGCCAAATTAGAGGAGCGCGTTCAGCAACGCACGGCTCAGTTGCAAACCGCCAATACCTCACTGCAACGTCTCAGCCGTCAACATGAGTTAATTTTGAACTCTGCTGGTGAGGGAATTTACGGATTAGACCGCCAAGGTAAAATAACCTTTATCAATCCAGCCGCAGCGAAAATGCTTGGTTATGCGGTGAAAGAACTAACTGAGCAGTACATGCATGTCATTGTTAACCACTCCCAGCCCAATGGTACTTCCTATACCTGGGAACAAAATCCCATCCATAGCACCCTGGAAACCGGAGGTATACAATACATCAGCAATGACATTTTTTACCGCCGAGATGGCTCGAAATTCCCCATCGAGTACGTATCAACCCCGATTCGCGAACAAGGTGAAATAGTTGGTGCAGTAGTCATCTTTAAGGATATTACTGAGCGGCAAATCATTGAGCGGATGAAGGATGAATTTATCTCCATAGTCAGCCACGAACTAAGGACACCCCTAACGTCGATTCGTAGCGCTCTAGGGTTACTAGCACGTGGTTCCCTGAAAAATGACTCCCAAAAAAGTCAGCGGATGTTGGAAATTGCTTTTGATAATACCAACCGCTTAGTGCGGCTGATTAACGATATTTTGGATATTGAACGCATCAATTCTGGCAAAGCAACGATGCATTGCATACCCTGCAACGCTGGTGATTTAATGAACCAAGCCGTGGATGAAATGCGTGCAATGGCGGAAAAAGCAGAGATTAACCTCCATGTCACCCCCCTATCCGTCCAGCTAACGGTAGATGCAGATCGGATTATTCAAACACTGACTAACTTACTTAACAATGCGATTAAATTTGCACCCCCTGGTTCTACGGTGTGGTTGAGCGCTGAAGTGGATAATGGAGAGCAGCGAGAGGTCAATCATCACCCATTTCCCACCATTCTATTTAAAATCAAGGATCAGGGCAGAGGAATACCACAAGATATGCTGGAAACAATTTTTGACCGCTTTCAGCAAGTCGATGGCTCGAATTCGCGGTATTCTGGGGGTACAGGTTTAGGATTGGCAATTTGCCGTAGTATCGTCCAACAGCACGGTGGCAAAATTTGGGCGGAAAGTACTTTAGGTGAAGGTAGTACTTTTTACTTTACTTTACCGCTGGGGACTGGGGATTAGGAAATGACTAATGACTAACAAACGCATTTTAATCATTGATGACGAAAAGGATATCCGCCAAGCGACACAGATTTGTCTGGAAGTGTCTGGTGATTGGGAAGTGCTGACTGCAGCTTCCGGAACAGAAGGTTTGGTGAAAGCAGCCACGGAACATCCTGATGCGATTCTTCTGGATGTTATGATGCCAGATATGGACGGACTGACGACGCTCTCCAATCTCCAAGCTAATCCTACCACTCAGCATATTCCCGTTATTTTACTCACAGCAAAAGCCCAAGCAGCTGAACAGCGTCAATTTATGCAACTAGGGGTAGCAGCGGTTATTACTAAACCTTACGACCCTTTTACCTTATCTGACCAAGTTGTCCAGGCTATAGCTAGAGAATAGGCTAACGGGTATGATTGATTATCCGTTCATCTTCATGAGTTATTCATTCTTTTTATTTAATCTACTAGAGGAAGCTGGTAAACAAGCCAGCGAATTCTCTGTAGTTAGGTAAAGATTAACAGTGACATCACGGCGTATTTTACTGATTGAAAATGAAACTGACTTACGAGAAGTAGTTCAACTGTGTTTGGAAACAGTAGCCGGTTGGCAAGTTTTAACAGCAACATCAACGAGGGAGGTGATTGTAACAGCCGAGACGAAACACATTGATCTAATTATTATCGATGAAGATGCAATCTGCACTCCGCCCAAAAGCGTTGCGATCTACCCAAAAGGCAGTAGCGAAGCTATCACCTCGGAAAACGACTTGTCTGCAATTTTGCATACTTTGCAACATCACCCAGTAACTGAGCAAATTCCCGTAATTTTATTAACCACAGTTCCAATTGACAATTGGTCTCAATTTACATCGGGGGTGAAGGCTATAATTAGCAAGCCGTTTGATTTAATCACGCTAGTTGGTAAAATCGCTACTGCAATGAACTGGGTAGAGATTCCTGAAACATGACCAATGTAGGGGTGGGGAAACCCCACCCCTACAAATCATAATTAATTTCCCACCGATGACAAACTGTAATGTTTTATGAACAAACCAATGCTCTTCCGAAGTTCTTCATTTTTTTTGACTAATCTCTTGAAAAGAGGCTAGTTCTTGAATTGGAATCCTAAACAATCCAGCGTCAAGGGTTGTCCCTTCGCTGGTTATTTCCTCGTTGTTAATAGCTTGGGTTAGCAACAGTTAGGGATGATGAACTAGAGACTAGGAATTAGATGCTCAGTTACTATTGTCAATCCCCAGACGGCAGAAAACCGATACCCCTATTGCCAGGTTATGGAGTTAGCTAGAGGCATTCCATTGCCTGAGAGTGAGAATAATCTAGAGTCAATGTTAAAATTATCGGATTGCCTGCTATTGGATCTGATAATTTAGCTAATTCGGACATTCATCTCGTCACCTACCCTCGGGTAGGTGACGAGATGAATGTCCGGGCGATGAGGAGTCCCACCCCCGACCAATAACGACTATCACTCGTTGAGAGAGTGGGGTGGGCGACGAATCGCCAAACTTTGAACCAGGGTTCTCAACGCCTCAGACATCGGAATATCCAAGGTTTCGGCAAACTCTTTTAAAAGCCCCAATTCCCTATCATTAAGCCTTGTTTCAACTCTGTGCTTTCTTGACATAATTACGACAATTCACCGTAACTATGATATACTTTAAAAGTACAGGTTTAATCAAATCAATAGCTAACCGCTTCCTGTGCGCTGTACCTTGACAACTCAGAGTATGGGGTTCTACCCAGTAACAGACACTTTTGTGTCGCCACTGTGGGTAGGTAAAACTCTGACAGTACAAAGGGTTGAACATTTTTGTACTTGTTCAACTGTGCGGAGGGGCATCTCGTACAGTCTAAATAAAGCTCAGTTAATGTCCTACGGGATACCGGGAGTCGCTGAGAACCCCACATCTACAGCTTGCTGAGGTGTGGGAGTATGTCACTAAATTAATTGACTGACAATGCCTTGCAGTCCTGATTAGGCTGCGATCTACCCTATCGCAGTGTTTCCTTTGCAGGCAAGACTAGTGAAAGAAAAATTATGGCGCTAATAGTTCAGAAATACGGTGGTACTTCGGTTGGTTCGGTGGAACGCATTCAAGCTGTCACCCAGCGGGTTCACAAAACAGTAAAAGCAGGAAACTCCGTCGTCGTCGTGGTTTCAGCGATGGGGAAAACCACCGATGGATTGGTGAAACTAGCGCAGGAAATTTCCACTAACCCCAGTCGTCGGGAAATGGATATGCTGCTTTCCACAGGTGAGCAAATTTCCATTGCATTAGTCAGTATGGCATTGCACGAACTTGGACAACCAGCAATTTCTATGACCGGCGCTCAGGTAGGCATTGTTACCGAAGCTGAACACACCCGCGCTCGAATTCTGCATATTGAAACAGAGCGGCTCTCTCGCCACTTAAAAGAAGGCAAAGTAGTTGTCGTGGCTGGATTTCAAGGTATTAGCAACAGAGAAGAACTAGAAATTACTACCTTGGGAAGGGGCGGTTCTGACACTTCAGCAGTCGCTTTGGCTGCGGCATTAGGAGCAGATTTTTGTGAAATTTATACCGATGTCCCAGGGATATTAACTACAGACCCCCGCCTGGTACCAGAGGCGCGGTTGATGGAGGAAATTACCAGCGATGAAATGCTGGAACTTGCCAGCTTGGGGGCAAAAGTCCTGCACCCGCGTGCAGTGGAAATTGCCCGTAACTATTCCATGCCCTTGGTGGTACGCTCTAGCTGGACAGAGGAACCCGGTACTTGGGTGGTGTCTCCCAAACCCCTGACTCCCCGTCCCCTGGTGAATCTGGAAATTGCCCGTCCTGTGGATGGAGTAGAATTTGATACTGACCAAGCGAAGGTATCGCTGCTGCGGGTTCCAGATAAGCCCGGCGTTGCAGCGCGGTTGTTTGGGGAAATATCCCGGCAAGAATTGGATGTGGATTTGATTATTCAATCAATACACGAGGGTAATACAAACGACATAGCATTTACCGTAACAACACCAATATTAAAACGAGCCGAAGCCGTAGCTGCTGCCATTGCTCCCGCACTCCGCAGTCAACCCAACTCGGAAACTAACGAAGCCGAGGTGATGGTACAGCAGCAAATAGCCAAAGTCAGCATCGCTGGTGCCGGGATGATTGGTCGTCCTGGTGTGGCGGCAAAAATGTTCGCTACCCTTGCGGAGGCTGGAGTCAACATCCAGATGATTTCCACCAGTGAGGTGAAGGTAAGTTGTGTGATTGCTGCATCTGACTGCGATCGCGCTGCTGGTGCCCTGTGCAATGCCTTTGAAATCACCTCCTCCCCCACTCACGACTCTCAACCAGGTCAGGGAAACTCCAGCCCTACAGAAGGCTCTCATCCCCCTGTGCGCGGTGTTGCTCTCGACATGAAACAAGCCCGTCTAGCTATTCGTCACGTCCAAGACAAACCAGGGATGGCCGCGCGGCTATTTGGGTTGCTAGCAGAGAAAAATATCAGCGTAGACATGATTATCCAGTCCCAACGCTGTCGGGTAATCAATGGGATCGCAACGCGGGATATCGCTTTCACCGTCGCTCGTACCGATGTCGAAGACGCACGTCAAGTTTTGCAAGCCGCTGCTCAAGAATTAGGCTGGGGTGAAGTTGTGGTTGATACTGCTATTGCTAAGGTAAGTATCGTCGGTGCCGGGATGGTGGGACAACCAGGTGTAGCAGCGAAAATGTTTGCAGCCCTAGCGCAAAACCAAATCAACATCCAAATGATTACCACCTCGGAGATTAAAATTAGTTGTGTGGTAGCTGAAGACGAGGGTGTGAAGGCTTTACAGGCTATTCACGCGGCGTTTGGTTTGGCTGGTAACGAGAAATTTGTCGTGCCAGCGTAAGCTGACTCATCCGTTTCCTAGTATAGAAAAAGCTCGATTTGTCACCGGGCGATTTTTCTTTGTTTAAATCCAACCCCGGTTTTGCAACCGGGGATTTGCGGATATTTGATTATAATATATAAATCTGTATAAAGAAACACTTAAAAAAATCAACAATCATATCATAGTTTGTAAATACCGCATATATATCTTGTTAGTTAAACAAGTCTGCAAAAATACCTATAATCAGCGTGTTTTTCATTTTTATTGACGTAACAATCCCAGAAAAAACCAAGCTTTTGCCGGGACAGAGTTAATACCCCGTCCTTAAGGAGGGGGACTAATATATGGAAGATACACGCAAAGTTATGGGTATTGCTTTTTTAGGGGGGCTGCACTGCAAATACTGGCTATATTTGGAGTTATTACCTGTGCTTGCTCTAGCTTCTTGCTTAAAAATTGAAGAAATAACTGCTGCTAGGGAAGTTAGCGCTGCAACGGTCAACATTAGTGGTCGTCAGCGAATGCTATCCCAAAGAATAGCACTGCTGTGTCTGCAACTGGTTTGCACTCAAGATCCTCAACAACAACAAAGCCTGCGTAGCAGTTTACTAGAAGCCATCCACCTGATGGAGGTGTCTCACAACGCTTTAATTCACGGAGACGCTAACCTTAACCTTCCAGGACAGATGTCAGCTAAAGTCCAAGAAATGTACTTTCAGCCACCACTGAATTTAAATCGCCAGGTTCGCAACTATATTTCTCAAGTAAAGGCGTTACTACACACACCAGAGACCGAACTGAATCACCACAATCCCCATTTAAGTTACATTTTACAAGCTGCGTCCCAAGACTTACTCACCGCTTTGGATGCAGTAGTCAGTCAATATCAACAAGACAGTGATATCGAACAGCTAGCGCTAGATATCCTGCAAATACAACTTTATCAAAAAAGCTGTCAGGCAGAAAAAGCAGCCCATGACAAAGCTTTGGAACTAGAAAAAGCACTTCAAGAATTAAAAAATACCCAAGCACAGCTAGTTCATAGTGAAAAAATGTCCGCCTTGGGTCAGTTAGTGGCTGGAGTAGCCCATGAAATTAATAACCCAGTAAATTTTATTTATGGTAACTTAAACCACGCGACTGAGTATATTGAAGATTTACTCAGTCTAGTGCATCTATATCAACAAGAATATCCTCAACCTAGCCTAGGATTACGGCAGAAAATCCAGGCAATTGAACTAGATTTTCTCACGGAAGACTTACCCAAATTAATATCTTCCTTGAAGATTGGTACAGACCGGATTTATCAATTGGTGCGAACACTACGAACCTTCTCCCGTAATGACCAAGGAGAAATGTCTGTAGTTGATATTCATGAGGGAATAGACACGACTTTATTAATCTTGCACCATCGGTTGAAACCTAACGGCAAACACCAAGGAATATCTATAGTTAAAGATTATGGCAATATACCACTAGTCGAATGCTACCCCGGTCAGCTAAACCAGGTATTTATGAATATTATCAGTAATGCCATTGATGCCTTGGAAGAAAAGCGACAAAACACTAAACAAAACACTCAACAATACTTTTCTCCTTGTATTAAGATACGCACCCAAATGGTAGACGGTAATTATTTTGCTGTCCAAATTATCGATAATGGACAGGGAATGACAGAAACAGTCCAAAAACACCTCTTTGACCCATTTTTCACCACCAAAGAGGTGGGACAAGGTACTGGATTAGGTTTATCTATCAGCTATCATATTGTGGTCGAAAAGCACGGTGGTATAATTAAGTCTACATCTACACTAGGCGAAGGCTGCGAATTTTGGATTGAGCTTCCCCTTTGTCAACCTACTCATTTAAAATCTCATCTGCCAGCCTAGTAGTCTGTTAGACAAAGAAAGCGGGGTTACTGTTCTTTGCGTCTTTGCGCTGTCCCATAGCGTCCGCTCTTAAGGCATAACTTAACCAACTTCAGCATTTGAGAACCCACATTTGAAAACACACCATTCAGAACTAATGGTATATGTTACTACTTCTGATGGCTTATAGAAACTCTCGTTAGAATTCTAGCGGAGAATTCTCCGCTCTTAGAGGGTGTTTATTTCACATGATGTGTTACCTCATACCTTGTACCACGGGAAGTAGAACCTCCCGACGCTCGTTACCAGGTTCAATCACTCAGGAATAAATGCTCCGCTCTTGGGTGCAAGATGTCAGTTACTAAATGGATAGATGCTGTATTAGCTGGGAAAAATCAAATACTATCCTGTTAATAACTCAATAGCACTTCATAACACTTTGCTTGCTTAGTGCCACAAATCAACTCTCCACATATGAAGCGTCCCCGCAAGCGTGAAACTACAGTAAGGTAAGATATGTAAAGAGATTTTTTCAAATTAGTCTTAGTTGCTAGTTATCAGTGGCTTTTTTCTCAGGGTAATAGCTAATATGTAATAGGTAATATAGCTTTTGACCTTACCCATTACCTAATAATACCTGATATAGTTAGCAAGCTAAGTTATTAGCCTCTGCATTTTCTACAATTTAATTAAAAACTAGTCAAATAATTAAATATCTATTTAAGCATTCATACTTATCTATTTTTTTTAGTTAAGTGTAAATTCTGAAACAAATGAAACCTCACCCTTAAGGGCGGGCTTTAAAGAAAATTTAATATATCAGACATTATTTATACGCATCAGGGTAAATTCTTAACTAATAAAAAAAAGCGATTTTTTTTATTAAAGATTTAGTGAATTTTCTCAAAAAGTAATTTATATTATCAGGGTGAAATTGCTAAATTAATAGTGGTTTAATTCGTAAGTTTTACTCGTGATTGATATATTTTTAAACACCGGAGAGTAGTATTAATTAATACACGTATTGCTTAAGTAAAATTTTTAAACTTACAAAAACCCGATATGAAAGTTATTCAAAGCTTAAATTTTATAAATTTTCTATTAGTTATAACTATTATTTTACTAGACTTGAATGTTGCGATTATAAGTTTAATCAGAAATATTAATCACCAAGGACAAGAATATATTCAGCCAAATTTGCTTTACTATCCTATTTTTATTATCGCTAGCTTATTTAGCTGTCAATTAACAAATTTTTTTCCCTACGTTTATTTCAATGATATCTCTAGGTATAAAAAACCATTTCGATGTTTGATTAAGAGCAAAAATCATGTCGATGGCAAAAGAACTAATTTAAAAAGGAGTTTCAAAGCTAATAATTTTGCCTTAATGGAAATTTATGCCAGATTAACAAATGATGCAAAGGATAAGATTATGGGCATCTGTGGCACATTCAAAGATATTGGCAATTGTGAACAGGAAAGAAAGGTAAATGTACCAATCGAATTAGCACGTCTTACTGCATTAGTAAAAGTACAACGTCGCTTACTCAGCTTTGATGGGTCTGCTAGTTGCTACACAGAGATTCTGGAAACCTTGGGTCTTATCTGTCAAGCTAGTCGTGTTTATGTATTTCACAACCATGAGTCAGAAAACGGCAATTTGTTAGTGAGTCAAATAGCAGAGTGGTGTGTTGTGGGTATCGAACCACAAAATCACAACTCTGCATTAAAAAACCTACCCGACCAAGAATTTATGGCTCGGTGGATTTCGATGCTATCCCGTGGGGAATTTATTGCCTCTACAGTCGCAGAATTACCCGAATCAGAACGGGTAAGATTAGCAGCCCAAGGTATTTTAAGAATTTTGGTTTTACCAATTATTGCCAAAGGTAAATTTTTAGGTTTTATTGGCTTTGATAACTGTGTGGAAGCGCGGGAGTGGTCAGCAGCCGAACTAGATTTACTGCAAGCAGCAGCAGTAGCAATTTCTTTGGCACAAGAACGATACTTAACAGAATTAGAAATGCAAACCTGTGCCGCACAGTTAGAATTTCAAGTCCAAGAACGCACCGCTGAATTACAGCGAGAAATTGCCGAACGGTTGCGAACAGAGAAAGAATTAGAGAAATTGCTATCTCTACAACGGGCTACTTTAGAAGCTACTGCTGATGGCATTTTGGTAGTAGGTAAAAAAGGAAATATTGCTGGCTTTAATCGCAAATTTATGAAGATGTGGGAAATTCCTGAGTCATTAATGACAGCAGGTAATTACAAAAAAGCACTGAAATTTGCCTTAAAGCAACTAAAAGACCCAGAAGAGTTCCTGCGAACAATTAAGGAATTAAATGCCAGCACCGATGCTCAAATTTATGATTCCATTGAATTTCGGGATGGGAGAATTTTTGAGCGTTATTCTCAACCGCAACGGATAGGGAGTAAAATTGTCGGTAGGGTGTGGAGTTTTCGGGATGTTACAGCACACAAATTAGCTGCAGAAACTATTCGTTATCAAGCTTTACATGACCTATTAACTGATTTACCTAACCGGATGCTTTTTAATGACCGACTGTCTTTAGCATTATCTCAAGTACGTCATAACCAAGGCAAATTAGCCGTATGTTTTTTAGATTTAGACAGGTTTAAAACTATTAACGATACCCTCGGTCATGCTGTTGGCGATCGCTTATTACAGATGGTTGCTGACCGGCTGAAAAAATGCCTGCGTGATGGTGATACTCTAGCTCGTTGGGGAGGGGATGAATTTACCCTACTTATACCACAAATTCACCAACCACAAGAGGTAGAACAAATTGCCGAGCGAATTCTCGAAGCATTAAAACCAGCCTTTAAAATTGAAGAACACCACTTACATATCAGCGCTAGCATAGGCATTGCCATTCATCGGATGCATGGTGAAGATGCAGAAACATTAATTAAACATGCTGATGCAGCATTATATCGTGCCAAGTCTCAAGGAAGGAATAACTATCAATTTTATCACTCAGGAATTAATTCTCAAGCTTCGGAATTGCTACGGTTGGAAAATCGCTTACACCACGCTTTAGATAGACGAGAATTTACCGTTTATTACCAACCTCAAGTCAATACCAGCACTGGGGAAATTACTAAAATGGAAGCCTTAGTGCGCTGGAAACATCCTGAACTTGGTTTAATTCCTCCAGCCAAATTTATTCCTTTAGCTGAGGAAACTGGACTGATTGTCCCGATTGGAGAATGGGTTTTAAGAACAGCCTGCGCTCAAAACAAAGCTTGGCAAGATACCCTTAATTTACCATCTTTATCTGTCGCCGTTAACTTATCTGCTCGTCAATTTCAGCAACCTAACTTAGTCAAAATGGTGAAGCAGATATTGACAGAAACTCAATTAGCTCCAGAATGTTTGGAGTTAGAAATTACTGAAAGCGTCGCTATGCAAAATGTGGATTTTACCAAAGCCATTTTGAGTGAATTTCATAGCATGGGTGTCACTATATCCATTGATGATTTTGGTACGGGATATTCTTCCTTAAGTTATCTCAAAAAGTTTCCTTTGCATATCTTGAAAGTTGATAAATCTTTTGTTAGAGATTTAACTACTGACCCCAATGATGCGGCTATTGCTAATGCCATTATTGGCTTAGCACATGGACTGAATTTAGATGTAGTAGCTGAAGGTGTGGAAACAGAAGAACAACAAAATTTATTACGCAGTCTCAAATGTGAATTAATGCAAGGTCACTTTTTTAGTCATGCACTATCTACCGAGGATGCCACTAAATTACTGCAAAACTTTCCAATTCATGATTTTACAAATAAGGTACTGTCCAACAAGAAATATAGGGAAAACAAACAAATAAAAATTATCAAACCTAACCCAGGGGCTAGTTGTTCTATTATCCCTTTATCTCCTCAAGCTAGACCTGTTTGTTAATGCTGAGGGTGGGCAAATTATTGCCCATCCTCATCGACAATTTCTCAAACCCGCTCATCAAATCGTGTGTAAAATCCACCGTGTTTTATCCAGTATTGTTTTAAATTGTGATGAGGTGTATGTAAACTGGCTTTAGCTTGATAAAGAATGACTTGCCGATGGTCTCCCATCCAAATCTTATTAATTGGTTCAACCGATATTAAAGTCCCTCCTAACGCTTCTACACATTCCCCAAATTTTTCAACGGTCGTGTATTCAACCGTCTCAAAAATATAAAAATTTCCCGAACAAATGAGATGACGACTGCGGATCCAACATCGCATCTTTTTTTCAGCTAATGGCGGCAACATTTGCGTTTCACTCGAATTAAGCTGCTTTAACATACTGCGCTCACTACATGTATTTTATCGGCAAAAATTTTAACTTTTTCACAGCGGAATCTCCCAATGGATAATTCCAAGAATTTGGTAACTTACATGACAAAAATCATTGGAAAAAGCAGATAATATAAAACTTCATCACATCTGAGTAAACATATATCTTTTCACAGCCAAAATTAAACAAAAACGGAGAGAAAATCTCAGCCATCTTAAGATACTGATGATTTTCCTTTATAGTTTCTGAATGTCCGCCAATTTTTCAGACATCAGCCTATTTTCATCTATATATTCTATAATGCCCAAGAGGGTGCAGGGACAAACAAATCCTTTGCTAAATTTAATCAGCACAGGATAAGGAAAAGAAGACAAGGGAGGATTACCTATGCCTACCAATGCCCTATCCCTTATGCTTTTAACTACTCTAAAGCACCGGCTTTTCTCAGTAATTCTACGGTTGTGGAGGAGACTACTTTTTTCGCTTCCTTCAGCGCAGTGCTACCCCACCTATTCTTGGCATTGACATCAGCGCCATTTTCCAGTAGAGCTGCTACAGTAGCGCCATAGCCTTTAGCTGCTGCTGTCATTAGGGCTGTCCATCCACCAAGATTGCTAGTATTAACAGTAGCTCCATGCCTAATTAAGGCTTCTATTGTATGGGTATGACCGTTATCTGCCGCCAAGTACAATGCTGTATCGCCAATATTGTTAGTTGCATTTACATCTGCACCTTTTGCAATTAACATTTCCACTAGTTCTGTTCGACCTTTACGAGCAACTGACATTAGCACTGTTTCGCCATAGCGGTTTCTACCGTGAATATCGGCGCCGTGGGTAATTAATGCCATCGCCACATCAGCGTAATTTGACTCGGCTGCATACATCAGAGCAGTATAGTTAGCTTCATTTTTTACATTGACATCCGCACCATTCGCCAGTAAAGTATTGACGATAGATAGGTAGCCTTCCGTAGCCGCCATCATCAAAGCAGTAGTGTTTCCGCGACCGGGAGCATTGACTTGTGCGCCTTGCGTTAACAAGGTGACAATAGCCTTATCGTCTCCTCGGATAGCAGCCAAAATCAACTTTTCATTTAAGGAGTTATTCACAATTTTGTCATTGGTAGGGAACAATACACATCGGCTTAAAGTGCTAATTGAGGTAATAGTTAATCAGGAATAGTTTTTTGAATTTACCCATTATCTATTACCAGCCCTCAAGACATAAGTCGGAAATTACGTGATTAGCACTCCCCGATAGTTACGTTTACATCCGTGCGGTTGCTTATCCTGGAATTTAAATGCTTTGTTTGAAGGGTAGAGGTTGTGTATTTATCACTCCCGGAAGTGACTTAGTTGGGTGACTAGATGGTCAAAATAGGGAGCGAGAGTTGCTGGTTGTACATCTTCACACCGCTTGAGACTAGCAGCTTTGATGCTTTCTAAACCCAAAATCATTGCATCCAAGGGGACTTGTAATTCCTGATATAGCAACTTCATGTAGTGCAACCCTGTACTACTAGTGTATTCGGCATGTCCCCCAGTAATGCCATAGGTAATGCAACGCAAAAAATGCCAAAAATCTCGCCAGCAAGCTTGAGCGCGTTCGGGTGGGTACAGTCCACCACCCGGTTGGACAATCTCAGGATAGGTTGCTAAAACTTGTTCCCTAGCTTCGTTGACTATTTCGGTGACGCGATCGCGCAACAACTTAACTACAGGAATTAGTGCTGAACTCTCTGGTGCAAGAGTTTGGATTTGTTGCAAATCTTCATCACTAAGATAACGACCAGCATCATCCGCAGCTTGGAATAATTCGATAGCATCTAGCGGATGTGTTGATTCCCAGTTGCTAAAGCTGATAATTCTAGCTTTGGCGATTAATTCCTTGACGGTTGCACTTAATTGAGACATGGGACAAACGAAAAATAGAAGACCGAAGATAAATTTTTAGCTTTTAGCTTCTATGCCTCATCTTCCCCCAGGCGATCGCTATTTCTCCCCTTTTGGAAATTAAAGTTAAAGCACAACTGGCTGCAGAACCTGTTCACTAGTCATTTTAGTCATTGGAGACTTGTAGATAATTACCCATTTCTAAAACTTTTCTGTGGAAAAGTCCCACATCCCGTTAATCGTCACTACAATGGGCGTTAACCCTATACCATAAATAGATAACTATAAATTATTAATTCCCTAAAACTGAAATATTTCTTTAAAAAAGTATAGATGTCTACAGAAACTTTCAGTAATTCTGCCAAAATTCGGTAAACAGTAATACACATGACTTACAGGAGATTTCTATGGACAAAAAGCCCCCTGGTCAAATGACTTGGCGACCCCCTGGTGTTTCGGGATGTGCTTTACATTTGCGGAAGCACTCTTTAGAACCTTGGCGACCCTATTATGAGTTTCCAGAATATGCTCAAAGCGATCCTCCGGGATTTTCTCCTGGATATACGACTTTTTTGGCACTCCGGAAACAGAACTGGCAGGCTGTCTAGTTCTCTATAGCGAAATATGGACAGGCTTTTTAATAGTCCCCGTCCTTAAGAACGGGGTCTTACCCTGTGCCTGATGTCCAATGCTTAATACCCACGCTAAATCAGCTTTGCTCACATCGGCGCTGCTTAAAGCAGCACCTTTTAAATTTAAATTGAAATTATTAATCATTGCTGATTTTTCTTTTGCCATATTCCAATGGTCATATCATGTCAAAAGCGAGTGCAACGGAGTGGAACGTTCGCTTAGCGTCTCCCGAAGGGAGATAGCAATCCCAGAGGTTTTGGATTGCTTCACGCTTCGCTAGCTACGTTCGCTGCTTTGACAAGTGATTAACCGGACATGATATCAATGGGAATTTCAATGGCAATTTGGCATCTTTACTTCCCTTGTGATTTACCTAGTTTATGGGCAAAGTGTTACGGAATGTAAAGAAGCTGAAATTCATAATAATAATTTGTAACAAACAAGTGGCCAGAAGCATAGTATAAACATATTTTGAAGGCAAGAAACAACATCCCTGTTCACCCAGAAGTGTTGTTTCATAAGGTTTTTCAGTGTCTAAATCAAATGTAAAGTTTTGTGAGATTCTTTAACATCCTGCTCAGTTACCGATATATTCTGTAACAGGCAGCAAGAAAAAAGCCTGAAGACCTCAGACCAAAGCCTTAATGTTTGTTTTTGGCTTGTCAGGGCTGTTTACCAAATCTGAACAGCCAGACTGAAATCCAAAACATTTCGTTTAAAAGTAAAACGATTCAACACAGAAGCAACTCTAGGAGATTCAAACAATGTTAGATGCTTTTGCAAAAGTAGTTTCCCAAGCTGATGCCCGTGGTGAATACATCAGCGATTCACAGATCGATGCTCTCAAAGCAATGGTTGCAGATGGCAACAAGCGCATGGATACCGTTAACCGCATCACCGGCAACGCTTCTACTATCGTTGCTAACGCAGCTCGTGCTTTGTTTTCAGAGCAACCCCAACTAATCGCTCCTGGTGGTAATGCTTACACCAACCGTCGCATGGCTGCTTGCTTGCGCGACATGGAAATCATCCTGCGCTACGTTACCTATGCTATCTTCGCTGGTGATGCTAGCGTTCTGAATGACCGTTGCTTAAATGGTTTGCGTGAAACCTACCTGGCTCTGGGAGTTCCTGGTGGTTCCGTAGCAGCTGGCGTTCAAAAAATGAAAGAAGCTGCGATCGCTATTGCTAACGACCGCAACGGTATCACTCCTGGTGATTGCAGCGCTCTGATGGCTGAAGTAGCAAGCTACTTCGATCTGGCAGCAGCAGCAGTTGGCTAATCTCAAAAGAGAACTCCTATTAGCTGACAAATGTCAGTTAAAGCGCAATCCAATTTCAACCAAAGTTTGTAAAACAACAGGGAGATAGCAAAACAATGAAGACACCATTAACCGAAGCAGTTGCAGCAGCAGATTCTCAAGGTCGTTTTCTCTCTAACGCCGAAATGCAAGCGGCTTTTGGTCGCAACACTAAAGCTACAGCTAGCTTGGACGCTGCAAAAGCTTTGAGTGCAAAGTCTAGCCAATTGGCTGAAGGCGCTGCTAACGCAGTTTACCAAAAGTTCCCCTACACCACCACCATGCAAGGTGCTAACTACGCTTCTGACGCTACTGGTAAAGCTAAGTGCGTTCGTGACATCGGCTACTACCTGCGGATGGTAACCTACTGCTTAGTTGTTGGTGGTACAGGTCCAATGGATGATTACTTAATTGCTGGCTTGGCTGAAATCAACAGCACCTTTGATCTGTCTCCCAGCTGGTACGTGGAAGCCCTGAAGTACATCAAAGCTAACCACGGCTTAAGCGGTGACGGTGCTGTACAAGCTAACTCCTACATCGACTACGCAATCAACGCTCTGAGCTAGAACGAGCATTTAGCCCGGAAGGGTAAACAGCTTTTTTGGCAGGTGGCTAGGAGTTGTTTAATCTTCCGGGCAGTTTTTTTTCATAAAACCCATAAAAACCACAAAAAAGCGTTGTAAACAATGTTTTGTTTAGTCGCTTTTGTAATTAAATAAAGAGGGATATCAATATGGCAGCAGTAGGTGCAGCCACAAGGTTAGGCATTAGTCCCTTGGAAGAAACCGAACCAGTAGAACTGCGTCTCGATCGCACAGCAGATGATGTGAATGTTGTTATCCGTGCTGTGTATCGTCAGGTTTTGGGTAATGCTCACTTAATGGAGAGCGATCGCCTAGTTAGTGCAGAATCACTTTTGAGCCAAGGACAAATTAATGTCAAGGGTTTTGTTCGGGCAATTGCCCAGTCAGAACTCTATCGGCAGAAGTTTTTCTACTCCAACTCCCAAACTCGGTTCATAGAACTCAATTATAAGCATTTACTGGGTCGGGCGCCTACAGATGAGTCAGAAATAGCCTACCACGTTGAGGTTTACAACTCCCAAGGCTACGAAGCGGAGATTAACTCCTACATTGACTCATTGGAATACCAAGAAAAATTTGGTGAAAACATTGTGCCCTACTATTGCGGCTTTAAATCGCAACCAGGGCAGAAGCATGTCGGTTTTACCAGGCTATTCCAATTGTACCGGGGCTATGCTAATAGCGATGGCGCTCAAGGGCAAAAACAAGGACGGCTGACTTGGGAAGTGGCTAAAAATATTGCCTCTCCCATCTATACACCATCTGCAGGTGCTTTAAGTGGAACTGCTACTGGTGCTAGAGGGACAACCTATCGGATTAGGGTACTGCAAAACGCTTCTGCTAACTCAGCAGTGGTGCGGCGGACTAGTACAGAATTAATTGTACCCTTTGAGCAACTTTCTAGCAAGTTGCAGCAACTAAACCGTAAGGGTAGCAAGGTAATTAGCATTGCAGAAGCATAAGTAGGGAATAGGGCATGGGGAATAGGGCATGGGGAATAGGGCATGGGAAACAATCCAATGCCCAATGCTCAATCCCCAATGCTCAATCCCCAGTTATCAGTCACTAGTCCCTAATCACCGGCAGTTAATTAACGCTCATCAATGGGAAGAGAGCTTCAAAGCGTCACAAGACGAAAAAAAGAGGCTGAAAAGAACAATAAAGAATCTGGCGTTGCACTTCGGGAAATAGGGAAAATTTTTCCGCATGATGTGAAAACCCTGATTAGTAGAGATGTTACCCTGAGTAGGAATTCTCGACTATAGGAAAAATTAGGAATTTCATAAGCAACGCCAAAAATTTTGACTCACATCAAGAAGCAATAACCAAGTTAATTGAGTTAAGTGCGCGGGAAGTGAGCAAATGTTAGCGACAAAGTATCGGAGAATTTAAACAATGGCAATTACAACTGCAGCGTCTAAACTTGGAACATCCGCTTTTAGTGATGCTGCCAAGGTAGAATTACGTCCGAATGCAACTAAAGAACAGATAGAAACGGTAATTTCTGCTGTCTATCGCCAATTGTTAGGCAACGATTATTTAATGAAATCGGAACGGCTGACAAGTGCTGAGTCGCTGCTACGGGATGGGAAATTGACAGTGCAAGACTTTGTACGTCAGGTGGCTAAATCAGAACTGTATAAATCAAAGTTTTTCTACAACAATTTTCAAACCCGTGTAATTGAACTAAATTATAAACATTTATTGGGTCGTGCCCCCTATGATGAGTCAGAGGTAATTTATCACCTAGACTTGTATGAAAATCAAGGGTACGAAGCAGATATAGATTCCTACATCGATTCCCCAGAGTATCAAACTAACTTTGGTGACAATATTGTCCCCTACTATCGCGGTTTTGAAACCCAAACAGGACAAAAAACTGTGGGATTCACCCGGATGTTTAAGCTCTATCGCGGTTATGCTAATAGCGATCGCTCCCAAGTTGCAGGTAATTCCCCTCACTTGGCTGGTGAACTAGGACGCAACAGTGCTTCGGCTGTGGTAGCTCCTTCTGGTAGCACAGGCGGCTTTGCCTTTCTACCCGCTCTCAGAGGTGATACAATCAACACAACTTTTGGTGGTTCCACTGCTTATGGTACAGGTAGACTCTACCGTGTTGAAGTAGCCAGCGCTAATCTGCCCAGATATCCCAAGGTACGCCGCATTAATAAAGTGACCATCATTCCCTACGAAGAAATGTCCAGCCACATGCAGAGAGTGCAACGGGAAGGTGGAAAAATCGCTAGCATTACTCCGCTCTAGTCATTAGTCATTGGTCATTAGTCATTGGTCATTAGTTATTAGTTATTTGACCCCTGAGTTTTGACTTCTGACTATGGAAATTGTCAGCAAATTACTGCACTTTAACAAACAAACGCTTATGCTCGGTCAAACTGGTACACGCTGTTTTCGCTATGAAGTGGTCGGTCTGCGTCAAAACGAAGAAACAGACAAAACTAATTATGCAATCCGCTCTAGCGCTTCTACGTTTATGACGGTGCCTTTAAGTCGGATGAATCAAGAAATGCAGCGGATTACTCGCCTGGGTGGCACAATAGTTAGCATTCAGCCTTTTGGCGCTACTGAGTCCACCAGTTCTGAGTCCTGAGTGTAAAGACGTTGCGGTGGAAGGTCTGTATTCCACCGTAACATCCCTAGGGGGCAGTTTGTGGAATCCTCGTTGTTATGCAAAATTCCAGTCAGGATAGTTTTGAATCTTTATCACCAGGGAGCGAAGAAAAGAAGGGTGATAGTCTGACCCCAGAGCAGGCTATTGCTAATCTTCAGGGTGCAGACTTAGGTCTGCGCTTTTATGCTGCTTGGTGGTTGGGTAGGTTTCGCGTCCGGGATGCAGTAGCGGTTGACGCCTTAATTATAGCGCTAGAAGACGAAGCCGACAGGACACCAGAAGGCGGCTATCCCCTCCGCCGAAATGCCGCTAGGGCTTTAGGAAAACTCGGTGATAGACGGGCTGTAGGTGCATTGATTCAATGTTTAGAATGCTCAGATTTTTACGTCCGAGAAGCAGCAGCGCAATCTCTGGGGATGTTAGAAGATGGATCTGCAATTGGGGAACTGAACAAGTTGTTGCTCAATGGGTTGCTCGCAGGGGAGTTAGTACCACAGCAACCAGACTCTTCCCAACCCTACGATGCCATTCTAGAAGCCTTGGGAAGTCTTCGGGCTACGGAATCTATAGCGCTAGTCAAACCCTTCCTCCAGCATCCTATCCCCCGGGTGCAGTATGCAGCAGCGCGAGCTATGTACCAATTAACCCAGGAAGCAGTATATGGCGAAACCCTCGTGCAGGCTTTAGAGGGTGATGATTTGCAACTACGACGGGCAGCTTTGGCAGATTTGGGCGCTATTGGTTATTTACCCGCAGCCGAAGCGATCGCCAACACCCTAGCGGAAAATAGCCTCAAACTCATTTCCCTCAAAGGATTACTAGAATATCAAGTCAGTCAAACAGCACTACCTGAGTTATCCTCCGGAGCGCTCAAGGTGATGAATTTGATGGATGAGCTACTATAAAGAATGGGCATGGGGCATGGGGCATGGGGCATGGGGCATGGGGCATTGATAACTAATGACTAATGACTAATGACTAAGGACTATTGACTAATGACTATTAATGTGATAGGCGGAGGACTGGCTGGTACAGAGGCTGCTTGGCAAATTGCTCAGGCAGGTGTAAAGGTAATCCTTCATGAAATGCGCCCCCGACGCTTTAGTCCTGCCCATCATACGGAAGATGTGGCGGAATTGGTTTGTAGCAATTCCTTTGGGGCAATGGCGAGCGATCGCGCTGCTGGACTGTTGCATGAGGAACTGCGTCGTCTCGGCTCGATTGTGATTGCTAAAGCTGATGAACACTCTGTACCTGCTGGAGGGGCTTTGGCGGTAGATAGAGGTCAATTTAGCCAAGATTTAACCCAAACCCTGGCGAGTCACCCGTTAATTGAACTGCGGCGGGAGGAAACCAGTGCTATCCCGGAAGGGATTGTAGTTTTAGCAACTGGTCCATTAACTAGTCCCGACCTAGCGGAGGATTTGCGTCGGTTCACGGGTAGGTCATACCTGAGTTTTTTCGATGCTGCCAGCCCGATTATTGTGGGAGAATCTATCAACAAGGATATCGCCTTCCTCGCCTCCCGCTACGATAAGGGAGAAGCAGCCTATCTCAACTGTCCGATGAACAAAGAGCAATACCTGCGCTTTCAAGAAGCATTATGTGCCGCTGAACAAACAGAACTCAAGGACTTTGAGCGGGAGACGGCAAAATTTTTTGAGGCTTGTTTACCCATTGAAGAACTAGCGCAACGGGGGGAAGATACGATGCGCTACGGTCCCCTGAAGCCAGTAGGGTTAATGGATAGCCGCACGGCAGAACGTCCCTACGCCGTGGTACAACTGCGTCAAGAAGACAAAGCTGGGCAGTTGTGGAATATGGTAGGCTTCCAAACCAACCTGCGCTGGGGGGAACAAAAACGGGTATTCCAGATGATTCCTGGTTTGGAGAATGCTGAGTTTGTTCGTCTGGGGGTGATGCACCGCAACACGTTTATCAATGCACCCCAGTTAATGACACCCAGCTTGCAATTTAAACAACGTCCCCAGTTACTAGCGGCAGGGCAGTTGATTGGTACTGAAGGCTACACAGCAGCAGCAGCGGGTGGTTGGCTGGCAGGGACGAATGCGGCGCGCTTAGCGCTGGGTAAGGAGGCTGTAATTCTACCAAATACAACCATGATGGGGTCTTTGTTTAAATTTATTAGTTCCGCTTCCCCCAAGCACTTCCAACCCATGCCTCCGAATTTCGGTATTTTACCGGAGTTGGGTGAGAAAATTAAGAACAAGCAGGAACGGTATGGGAGGTATCGCGATCGCTCCCTAGCTGACTTGGCAAGTTGCAAAGCAGCTTGGTTGTGAATAATTTAACCACAGATGGACACAGGTAATTCCGAATTATTCATCGGTGGTTAGTTTTTCTTTCAACAGACTTTGGCAAAAGTTTTAATACTTTCCCAACATCCTCTAATATTCCTACTTCAAACTGGCAACTTCAAGCTGCCAATTTTTATTATTTTCTTCTTCTTCTTTGACTTCCTCAACCTCGTGTAAGCCATTTTTGCTATTTATTTCCTGTTTCTCCTCCTGGACAACTTGGGTAGCATAGACTTCTACATTGCGCTGAATAATGTCTTCTACCTGGCTGGCAAATAATCTAAACACCTGTTCGTGACTTGTATAATTCACATAAAGCCCCGATAATTGAAAAAATTGCCATCCTTGGGTTTTCAAAGATTCAGATGTCCGGCGATAATGGCGTCAGTGTTCGCCATAGTGAAAAAAATATTCCAAAGGGGCACTAATTGCTACAGCTTGGCTTAAAGCAAAGGTTAAGAAGACAGCAGCTTGTTTAAGTTGATTATTGTTTATATTAAACGTAATCAGAGCCGGAACAATCACACCGCCAATAATCGTTATTAGCCGTAAACGGTAATACTGATTCCGCGCCTTACCTGCTCGTCCTTCCATCCACATAACTTGGTATAACCAGCGCTTCATCAAAAAACATTTTTGTAAATCTTGAAGCTTTAAATTATCAATCATACCTTGAAAATCTTGCTTTAAAGATTCTTGATAAGCATATTTTTTAACCATAATTAACTTCTTAAGAAGTTAGTAATTTAGTAATTGTATTAGTTAAAATTTCCCTTCCGGCTTCTAAGTCAATTGCGTGCAACTTGCCAGATGCAGCTAATTGTTTGGCTCGTTCATCAGTGGCTTGTCCGTGCAATGCACAGGCAAGTGTATCTGCTGTTCTACCAGTGCCAGCAATTACCATCACCAACCGTCCAGCATCAACACTATTTAAGGCATCAGTAAAAGTAATTTCCCCGCCATTTATCAGTACCGTCACGGAGGTATAGCCGATGGATAGTACATTTGCTACCTGAACTATCCAAGGAGATTCATCACCCCAATTGCTGCCAGGAACTAGAACAAAATGAGTATGATGTGGCTCTAAAGGTGAAGCATCATCAGCCAAGGCAGTAGTTTGTTCCGGTAGCAGTACTTTTTCTTCTGGTGCTACACCAATCAAGGGAAATTGAGCATTAATTTGGCTGCGAGCGTAACCCATCAAGCGCATTACTCCCGCATCCGTACCGCCATCTACGACATAGGCGCCCAAGGATTCGGCTATCGGGGCTAAGACTTCCACAAACAAGGCTTGGATACGCAAATAGTCAGCCTCACTAATTTTACTCGCACCACCGACTACTACTAAAATCGGATGGGAACCAATTAACCCCATTTCTGCCAGAGCATCGGGCAGTTTTTCTAGTTGTGATACCCTAACTGCTACTGCTGTTTGCCCCCGATCAAAAGTCAGCCTAAAAAAGTTTTCCATGCATGGGAATTAAAGACTATAAACTAACAGCTACTATTAGTCCATAAAATTTCTAGATCAGCAATAGTACACCTTGATGCTCACCGTCACTTTCTAGACATTAACTGGCGGGGAACTGTGCTAAAAGGTCTTTACCGTCAATAATAGTGGCAGTGAACGTGAACTTGCGATTTGCTTGGTAGCGTGGGTCTGACTTCATCATAGCCATGAACTCGCGATGTCCCTGTTTTGTCCTACCTACCTGACAGCCAGCACTCCAGCGTCCGATATCTGATTTAGGGTTATCACCTCCCCAATGTTGGTTAATGCCAAAATAACCTGTGTCCGTCGATTCAGCAGCATCGCGGCTGCCGTTGCGATTGGTATCACGATAAACAGTAACCGTACCACCAGTTTGCACGAGCGCTTCATGGGGACAAGCCACTCCGTGGCTTCCTACCTGCCATGCGGTGTATTGACCGAAGGCGATAATCGCGGCGCCTCTGGAGTTCATGGGATTGTAGGTATAGTACTTACCTGGGTTTGTCGTGGCTTCCCAACAGCCAATCATTTTCGGCTTGCCGTCTTGAAACTCAATCACGATGCGGAGGTCATTCCAGACATTAAGGGCGTTGTTATTGAGCGTTCCGTCTTCGTTCATGCCTTCGATGTAGAAAGTATTCTTGTGCCTAGATTCTTTGAAAATTTTGTAGCCCTTCTTCTCGCAGTAAGCAATGATTTTCTCTGCTAGAGTCTTAGGTTTGGTCGGGGCTGCAGCGATTTTGGAGCCTTCAATCTGGACATGCTGACCATAAACAAACCAAACACGCCGATCGTTGACTGGAGTTTTGAGCGTGATTCGGACGTGATCGGCGTCTGCGACCGCCACCTCTAACACTTGCAACTGTGTCCCTGCTTTAACATTGGTTTTTTCCGATGCAGAGAGCTTCTCAGTAGGCAAGGAGCAGCTTTTAAACACCGTGTCAGAAGTTACTTTGAGATTAAACTGCCCCTGCTCGGTTTGGTCATCCTTGAGTCCTAGCGCTAGCAGAAAATACAAAATTGCTGCACAACCAGGAGTGGAATCAATGGTCTTGGTGTGATTAGTCCCGGCCCAAACAAACGGGGTAATTCCCTGGTTATCTTTACCCTGGAAGTCGTTGCACGCATCGAAAGCGAGTAAACGAGATGAGAGCTTGACAGGTATCTGTTCGCCTTGAATCTTACTCAGCTTGCGCGTGATTTGCTCTAAGAAAAGGCTAGAACCCTCGAAGTTCGCCATCGCGTGTAAGATTCCTGCCCAATACCAAGGTAAGTTGGGATAGTACCACTCGATTTTCTCGTAAAAGCCGCGATCGTAATACAGCTTCTCAGCAATTTTCTCTAACTCTGGCAAAAGATTTGATTGCACCTTACAGGCTTGCCATAGTTGCGTATATTTTTCCGCGATAGATACAGTACTAGTCATAGTTTTTTGAATGCGTGGATTTTAGATTGTCCCCTGGATAAATCCAGGGAATAGAACTAAGAATTTTGGCTGACCGGATTTCGGTCATTGCGGGGATTATTTGCTGACAACATTATCGATAAGTTAGAGAAATTCTGTCAGATGGCTGGGTGCTAGCGCCAGTTTGGATTTGTTACCTCTTGGTTGCTAAAGTCTTGATTTTTCACATCTTCTAGGCGTTGGCAGAGGCTATAGATAATTACAGGGTCGCGGATAATTTCCGTCAATATGCGGGATTCATTAAAGTCTTTGGCATCGTTTCTGAGGTCACGCAACACCAAATCGACTAGTTCGGGACTCATTTCTATTTGCAAAGAAATGCTAATCCCAACATCTTGCCCGATTTTGTCTATATCGATGGAATACTTTTTACTGTTACGAATCATTATTGTTTGTGTCCTTTTAAGCTCAAGTAGCAGCACAGTTAGTAGTAAGCGATAAATCGCTTCCTTGAAGGAAGCGCATTCCTGACTACAAACTTATGCACCGATCATACTTGCCTTGCTAAACCACTAGACATAGGGTTTCAGGAATAGATCGGCTTCAGCTTCTCTGCGTCTCCTTAGTCCTTGCTCAACATTAGTGCCTGGATTGCGATACTTGATGAAAGTTTCGCGGATGTTAGCCCAATCACGATTCTCTAAGACTCTAGTCATGGACTGAAAATTAGAACCACCGTAGAATTTACTTCCTAAGTTGTAGCCAAAGCTGAGTAATGCTCCTTGTTGGTGAGGGTTAAGTTCACCCCAGCAAGGTATTTTCTCTAAATCGGGTAAATAGCTTGTTTCCAACTGGTGGATTAACAGTTCATGAGCTTCTTCTCGGGTAATTGTCTCTCCCATATACCACGGACTACCGTCACGTTTTTTGGTCGTTCCCCAACCAATTGTGATTGGTAAGTTCCCGCTTAAAGGATCGGGGTATGCATTGGGAAAGAAACCTTCAAACTTTTTAATTATCTCAACTCCACACAGGGGTACTTTTGAGGAGACTGCTTTAGCTGCTATGACCTGTTTTGCTGCTGTACCGTTTCCGTTTGCACCTATAATAGGATTGTTCTTAATCCTTGCTAAAATCTCGTTAGCGCTGAGATACTCTACTGCATCAGCCTTGACCCTGGTGCTGTCGTTATCTTCTTCGTTGTCACCCCAAAGGGAACTGGGTGTTAACTCATATGGCTTATCTGTATCCACTTGAGTTACTTGCTGGTCTGGTTGTTCCTCTAGTTTTTCCTCATTGCTGTGTTGTGCAGCTAAGCGATGTTGTTCCAACTCCTGCCTTTGGGCTTCCATACGCTGCTTCTGGGCTTCTAGTTCCCTAAGTTGGGCTTCATAGTGTTCCCGTAGTCGCAACTGCTCGTTGAGGTTTTCTAGGGCAAGTTCGGCATTTTCTTGGACTTGTTCTTTGGTCTGGTTCTTGCTTTGCTCTTGCCTTGCGGCTAATTGGATCATATAGCCCTGTACGTCTTGTTGAATATACTGTTCGACCCTGGCGGCAAAAAAGCTGTAGGCTTCCGAGTGAGTTTCAAATTGACGGTAATGACCAGCCATTTGGAAGAACTGCCACCCCTCAATTTTCAAGCCTTCAGCAGTATTGCGATAGTTGCGGTACTTCTCACCAGGTCCAAAAAACTCTTCAACTGCAGCACAAACGGCTACTGCCTGACTTAAACCAAAAGCCGACCAACCAACATATTCCTGCCATTTTTGGTTCCCCTTCTCAAAACCGATGAGTGCGGGGACAATTACCCCACCAATGATAGTAATCATTCTGAGGTTGTGATGGCGATTACGTTCTTTGGTGGCTCGTCCTTCCAGCCACATGACCTGATCTAGCCAGCGATTTTTCAGAAAGTCTTTTCGCAAGTCCGACAAGTCAAGTCGGTCAATTAGCCCACTGAAGGTCTGTCTGAGGTATTGGCGATAGTCGTCTTTTTTACCCATAGTTGGGAATTTCTCCAGTACTAAAATTCGTCTTTTCTTGGTCAATTGCACCCAGGCAAAGAGTTGACAGGCTTAGAGAATAGTCAAATCAACAATTTATTTACTGGAGCTAATTTGGTCGCAAAGCTGGCGTAAATCTGCATGGCTCTGCTGGAAATCCTGTAGCAATTGGCAGCCCTGTGCCTGTATTTTATTTAGGTGTAGAACTCGGTCTAAAGGCCAAAGAATGACTTCAGTATCGTCACTGCCAGAGGCAAGCGTCTGACCATCTGGACTAAAAGCCAGACCATTAATTGCATCGGTATGTCCGTAAAGAGTGGTTTGCACTATTCCTAGCCGACTATTCCAGATTTTAATCGTGTTGTCCGCACTGGCAGAGGCAATCATTTCAGTATCGGAGCTAAAAACAACTTTCTTCACCGACTCACGGTGTTCAACCATGTGTAAATAATTCAGTCGTATCCCTTCGCGTCGCCAAACTTTAGCGGTGTTGTCCTCACTAGCTGTAGCAAGGAACTGACCATCGGGACTAAACGATACATCGGTCACACCAGCCTTATGGGCTGTCAAATTTGCCAGCAAGTTACCCTCTAGATTCCAAAGCTTCACAGTATGGTCTTGACTTCCTGTGGCAATTAACTTGCCGTCTGGGCTAAAAGCAAGGCTTGTCACGTCATCTTTATGCCCTTTTAGGGTGTTGAGCAGTTTCCCCTCTAGATTCCAAAGCTTGACAGTATTGTCATTACTAGCAGAAGCAATGGTCTGACCAATCCCCTCTGGGGACGCTTCGCGAACAGGGCTGAAAGCCACAGCCGTCACTGTATCTTTGTGTCCGGTCAGGGTTTTGAGCAAAGTGCCATCCTGCCGCCAGAGCTTCACAGTATGGTCATTACTAGCAGAAGCAATGGTCTGACCAATCCCCTCTGGGGACGCTTCGCAAACAGAGCTGAAAGCAACTGCTGTGACTATATCTTTATGTTGATGAAGGATTGTCAGTAAGAGTTCATTTCTGCGTCGCCAAAGATTAACAGTGTTGTCTTCGCTGGCGGAGAGAATCGTCTTACCATCATGGCTAAACGCCACGTCTGTTACCCGATCGCCATGTCCCGAAATTATGTCCTTGAATGAACCATCTTGATTCAGTAAGTAGATATCCTTATCCGGACCGGCATAGGCAATCGTCTTGCCATCGGGACTAAAAGCCACTGCCTCTACGTCACCAAAAAATGTCGAAAATTGTTCCTTCAGGGAGCCGTCGCGATTCCAAAGCTTCAGGTTATGCTCTTTGTCTCGACCTCCTGAGAGAATTAGCTTGCCATCGGGACTAAAAGCCACTGCCTCTACTTCACCCGTATGTCCCTTCAGCGTTTTCAGTAAATTGCCATCGCGATTCCACAGTTTCACAGTTTTGTCATCGCTTGCCGAAGCCAGTAACTTGCCATCGGGACTAAAAGCCACTGCATCCACTTCATCCTTGTGTCCCTTGAGAATTTTCAGTAAATTGCCATCGCGATCCCACAGTTTCACAGTTTTGTCATCACTTGCCGAAGCCAGTAACTTGCCATCGGGACTAAAAGCTATTGCCTCCACGCTAGCCTCGTGTCCCGTCAGGGTATGGAGTAACTTACCATCGGGCTGCCACAGTGTGATAGTTTTGTCGGTACTTGCTGAGGCAATCATTTTCCCATCAGGGCTAATGGCAATGTCGTTGATTGAACCTTTATGGCGTCTAGGTAGAGTTGTCCGTAATGTGCCATCGCGATTCCAGAGCTTAATTGTATTATCCCTGCTACCAGATGCGATCGTTTGACCGTCAGGACTGATGGCAACAGCAAGCACCGGCCCTTTATGCCCTGTGAGGCGATTTTTCTGTCTCAGGCGGAAAACTGCCTGCTCAAGTGCGCCCTCAACGGCTTGTGTGAGGTTCTTATCACTTACTTTGATACCTTGTAGTGCTTGCTTGGCCTTGAGTGCTTCTATTAGGGCATCTAGTTTTTTATTATCCGCAAACAGTGCTGTTGAAGACTTAGCTAGTGCCTCTGCTGAGGCTAGTTGTGCCTGAGTCTTTTTCTCGAACGCCTTGCGATACAAAACAAAAGCTCCTCCTGTCAACAACGTGGTCATGACCAACGCCACACTTAAAACACCCAAAAACATTTTTTGGCGTCTTTGGCTTTTTTTCTGTTCTGCTAACCTGGCTTCGGCTTCTTTAGTCTTTTCCTCCTGTAAGCGCAGCATTTCGGCTTGTCGCTGCTTTTCAGCTTCTTGGGCTGCGATAATGGCTTGGTGACTTTCAGCAACAAATGTCTGCTGCAAAGCTGTCGGTGCAGGCTGTTTGTTTTGTTGTGAAGCGGTTTGCAACCAAGCTTGAGCTATTAAAAATTCACTCCCGCGCAACAACAAATCAGCACTTTTATGCTTTTCCTGCCATTCAATCGCCCTCTGCAACCATTTGCTATGACTGTGGACATGTTCTCGGTCAGTATCAAGGGTTCTTACCAACTGGTTAAAATTAGCATTAAAATCCCGTTGATTGTGATTAAAATCAATCCACTGCACCTTTGCTAACTCTGGATGCAACTCGCTGGGGTTGACCTGTTGATGCAGCAGTGTCACAAAACGTTTATTCAACGAAGCTGCATACTCGACTTCATCCTGACAATAGGGAGAATTTACTGCTCGCGGGGAGAGAATAAACACAAAATTATCACAGGCTTTGATTCCCTGATAAATCTCCTGCTGAAAATCACTCCCCGATGCAATACTTTCCTGGTCAAACCAAGTCGTCTTCCCTTGAGTCTGTAAGCTATGATTCAGCTTTCTTGCTAGGTCTGAGTCAGCGCGGGAATAGGAGATAAACACATCTAGTGAACTCAGAGGCGGTTGTCGCAGACTTGCAGTAATAAATTCTTCAATTAACGGTATGGGTGGATGCTGGGTTCTGTGGAGCGCCACCTTCAGCCAAGTTTCCGCACTCCGCAAATTATAGCCCCGCAGCAGAATGCTGGGATTGTCTTGCTGTCGCTTCCACTCCAGTGCTTTGGTCAGCAGAACTTTATGCTCGTTGTAGTAAGCTGCATCCTCATGCAAAATCTTCAGCAGTTGGCTTTCATGGAGCAGGTAGTCTTCTTCCTTAACGTTGTCCGTAAGGTCGATGTATTGCAATTGGCGCAGTTGATTCGGTATCTGTGGCAGTGGAGTTTCTCTCACCAACACTGGGATAATCCGTTTGTTAAGGGAAACAGCATAGTTAAATTCATGCTGACAGTACTCAGAGTTTATTGCTTCTGGTGAGAGCAGATAAACAACATTATCTGTTTGTTCAATTCCCCGTTTAATTGCTTTCTCAAAGGCTTCTCCGGTTTGAATGTCGGTGCTATTTGTCCAGACAGTAAACCCAGAGCGCCGCAAGCTATTGCGAATTTTTTCC
Organism: Nostocaceae cyanobacterium; assembly: GCA_035285345.1. Classification (GTDB taxonomy): domain Bacteria; phylum Cyanobacteriota; class Cyanobacteriia; order Cyanobacteriales; family Nostocaceae; genus JAYKJH01. The sequence continues at coordinate 34,158 of JAYKJH010000155.1, forward strand.
ATCACTGGCTTATCAGAATGAGCGTAAGCGAGGAATACCTGAGTCATCAGGTTTTGGGCATTCTTAATACTTTCAGTGATGTATTCGCAATGCAAATCCGTCGGGGTGCAGGGGGGTTGTTCGTTTTTGAACCTGACTTTCAACCACTCTTGTGCCTGCTGTTTTTCTTCTCCCACCAGCAAGTAGCGCGACTGCTGTTGCTGTCTGTCCCACTCTAGAGCCTTGGCTAAAAAGTGGGTGTGCTGATGCACATAACTATTGTGGCGCTGAAAAATCTCCAGTAGTCCCGATAGGGACTTGTCAAAATCATCAATGCCTTCACGGAAATATACCCAGTTAATTTTGCTAATTTCCGGGTGCATGTTGCGATAGCTGGAATCCAAGCCTTTAGCTTGATATGCTTCCCAATCGGCATCTGTTCCTTGCGGATAGCGCTGCTGCCAGGTTTGGCGGCTAATTTGTTCTACATGCAGCAACGGAATAATTCGTTTATGGCACTTAACAGCTAGTTCGATTTCTTTGCGGCAATAGGGGGAGTTGATGGAATGGGGGGCGATGATGAACAGAAAATTATCTGCCTTTTCGATCCCATCATCGATTTGATTTTGGAAATCTACCCCAAGAGGGATGTCTTGAAAATCAAACCACACCTTCAAGCCGCGATCGCTTAAGTTTTGATACAGCTTAACGGCAAAATCTTTACTATCAGCTCGTCCATAAGAGATAAATACATTTTGGAAGCTATTCATTCATCTATCTTTAGGTAGCTTTTTTATATTGTTCGCAATATAACAAAGCTAGCGGATAAGTGTAATCAACTTTACAAATACTTTAATAATAATACTTATTTTCTTTAATCAAATTTCAAGATGGGTTTGATACAAACTGATCTTAGATAAGTTGGTGGAAATTTTGCTGATTATTTTACGAGTAATTACTTAAAACTTACTTAAACCTAGTTAACAAGCTAGCTTTACTTTGAGGTGAAATGAAGTTCTTCATCAGTGAAAATACTTTAAGTATGCGTAGTCAAACAGATATGAAGCTGATAAAATTTTGTATTTTTTATCTGGAGAATAAAATACAAAAATATCTGCCTATCGTCTAAATTCACATATGCCACAAATTGTCAACCGTAACAAAATCCCTATAAAATGTTTATCTTAAGTTGGCAATTTTAGCGTTGATTTTTCAGCCAAATCACAACGTAATTACAAGGGTTTCAGCCCCGTGAATAAAATTAGTTATACCTCTCCACAAGTTTTAATCTACTGCAGGCTGAAAGTACTGCCACTATGTAGCGCAGGATTGATTATGTCATGTTTCTTTGACAAGATTACGATTTTATCCTTTTATTATTCTAATGAAATTCTAGTACAATGATTTATAAGCCTTATAAATCAACCTAAACACACCCTAGTCGTTTGCTCCGAAAAATCCGATAAATCAAGAACAAGTAGTCAAGGGATTAGGACACTGATCGTCCGGTGCCAACCAGCCGCGCAGATTCTGATATTTCACAAACACCCAAGCACCATCACCACCCAACAACTTCACCGCCATATCCGCAGGAATGCGTGTCAATTTTTTACTGTTAGTACTAGCGCTAGCATAGAGAAACACGCCGTTAGTACCATATCCACGGGTGCTAATGCCTAATAAAGGTGCGTATACCCAGCCTTTGCCTCGAAATTCCACTTTGTCATTGCTTTCGGCTTTGCTGATTTGCACCCATTCACCTTCACAAGCAATAATCTCGACAAATATCGCGTCTTTTCGAGGTAATTTGGCAATTACTCGTTGATTGGAACCGGGTGCATAACGGACATTTAATCCTTTAGGGTCTTTGTCATTAACGTAGGCTGAAAACTGACAATTACGGCGTTGCTGTAGGGGCGGGGTTTGCCCGCCCTGGGTTTCTCTGCCCTGGGTTTCTCTGCCCTGGGTTTGCCTGCCCTGGGTTTCTCGACCCTGGGTTTCTCTGCCCTGGGTTTCTCCGCCCTGAGTTTCTCCAACCTGACTTTTTGGATTAACCTCCACGGCGGGTTTAGCGCTTGCTGGTGCATTCTTTAGAGTCTTGACGACAGGATTTTGACAAGCAGCAAGGGTTGTCATGATTAGGGATACAAACAGCAAGCGCTTCATGGTTTTTTCTCCGGAATTATATTTCGCGCAAAGGCGAGCCAGTCGCTTGCGGTGAACCAGCGCTGCAGGAGGGTACATCCCGACCCAGGCGACTGGCGTCGCAAAGAAAGAAAGGGGCACAAGCGTGATTGTTGCAGTTACAAAATTTTGCGTCCTGTTAGCACTTCTCGCACTTCTAGCATGGCAGAATAGGTGGGTAAAATGTGTAAGGTTTCGTTGCTGGAGGTGTGTTCTAAAGCGGTATTAATTGCTTGTTTCAAGTCTTCTTCCACTATTAAATTTAACTGGCTTTCGGCGGCTGTTTCGCTATAGCGTAAGCGTAGCGCCATGTCATAAACTCTGTCGCCGCTAACTATTAAGGTTCCTCCCCTGGCGACTAATTTTTCTGTGTCTACGTCCCAAATCCAAGAAACATCAGTACCATCGGGAATGCGGTCATTTAATACCAAAAGTGCTGTTTTATCACTGCTTTCGGTGACGACGCGAATGGTTTCATTCATCCCTACGGGATTTTTTGATAATAGAATCCGGACTTTTTTACCGTTAATTTCTAACTCTTCTGCTCGTCCAAAGGCGGCTTGGAAGTTAACAATACTATCACGGATGGTAGCTTCTTCAATCCCTAATTCTTGAGCGGCAACAACGGCAGCTAATGTGTTGTATTTGTTGTACAAACCAATGAGAATTTGGGGATAATTGCTGCTATCAACTGTTGGTTGACTTTTGTTAAAGCCACACTTTGGACAGTTGTAGTCTCCCAAATGGGAAAGGTAAACCCCTTTGTAATCAAGGGGGTGTCCGCAACTGGGACAGTAAATAGAATCAACAGCGTGGGGAATTGCTTCGAGATATTTTTCTGGTTCGTTTAACCCAAAGAAGGACACCCGACAAGATAATCTTTGACCGAGATAGGATAAGGTAGGGTCGTCGGCATTGGATACGACGATGGTTTGTTGGGGAAGGCTAGAAATAGCATCTCCCCAACGACGGCTAATGGTATCTACTTCCCCGTACCTGTCGAGTTGGTCGCGAAACAGGTTTAAACATAAAATCAATTTGGGCTGAATTGGTTCTAAGACCTTGGGTACGATATTCTCGTCTACTTCCAAAATCGCATAATCGGCATCCAGTGTCCCTACTAGGTTGGCTGGTTCCAGCAATGCGGTCATCAACCCATTGATTAAATTTGCTCCTGTAGCGTTGTGTATCACCTTGTATCCCGCATTTTCCAACATCGTCCGCAGCAGTAGCGATGTGGTGGTTTTACCGTTGGTACCAGCGATGAGAATTACCCCACCTCTGACTTGACTGCTTAATAGCTGCAATAGCTTGGGTTGTAAACGACGGGCTATTTCTCCTGGTAATACACTAGCAGCACCTAAACGGAGCGATCGCACGCCAAAGGTAACGCTTTTTGCTACTAACGCTGCAATTGCCAATCGCAGTCTATCTTGGAATTGAATTTTGTTTACCACATCCCTACCGTTCATAAAAATCTAGACAAAACTACCCAAAAGCTGACAAAACTAGACAAATACATTTGTAATCTTAGTCCAAAGTCCTAAAACTACAGGCACAAACGGCAGTGCCTCTATCCCATCCATAAAGTCTGGGATTACTTTGCGAGCAATATTG
>JAYKJH010000156.1:0-15077 GCA_035285345.1 Nostocaceae cyanobacterium
TTTCTGCTACTTTACCAAAACGTGGCTGAGGCGTAAACACCTCTAACCGTTTTCATCCCTTGCCTGAAGTACGGAATACGTCGCTGTGCGACTGTTCCTCAAGGGTTTTCAACGAGTGTTTTTATAAATCTTGACCCTTGACCCTTGACCTTTAACTAGAGCAGGGCGCTAATTTTGGCTCTGTAAGCAGCTTTATTCAAACCGTCACCGAGATTAGAATTTTGGGCGTTTATCCGTTTCTCGAGGGCGCTAATCCGGTCTTTTGTAGCAGGGTGGGTACTCAAAAAAGTGGGTGTGGAACCCTTTGTAAGCAGCTTTTGCATAAAGGAAACCATAGCTGAGGGAGCATAGCCAGCACGGGCTAAAGTCCTTAGTCCTCTTGCATCGGCGTCAAATTCATCTTGACGGCTACGGGGACGACGCAGGGCTAGTTCCATACCAATTTGCACTGCACGGCTACGATCCACCCCAGCGGCTGTAGCTACTCCTTGAGCGATCGCGGTTTGACGCATTTGTTTAACTAAATGCCGACCACAGATGTGACCATTTTCATGAGCAATAACGCTTGCTACTTCAGCTTCATTCTCGGCGGTGGTTAGTAAGCCGGTATGGACGTAGATAAACCCGCCAGCGGTAGCAAAGGCGTTAACGGAGTCGTCGTCCACTACTTGGAAAGTATAGGGGAGATTCGGACAATCGCTTTTGGCAGCTAAGCGTTGACCAATTTGATTGACATAGCTATTAATCTCGCGATTGCGATACAGCGGAACTTCGCCGACTATCTGTTCATTGATTTGCTTACCAAGTTCAACTTCATCTCGCGACGATATATTGGAAAGCTGAAAGATTTGCACTCCCTGCATTAATAAGTTCATCCAGGGAATCGCCTGGGAAGGAGTTGGTGTAGCCAGACACAAAGACAGCGCCACTACCACGGAAATTATGGGATAAAACCAGGGACGTCGGGAAACACGAAAATTCCTAGTATAGCGTTTGATATTCATAGAACAGGTGTGAGCAGAGTTCAGGGAAATCTGATATCAACAGACGCATTTATGGCTGTATAAGTTGCAATTTTAAGCTGATATGTTTGGTGTGATATGGGAATCCGGTTTGATTTATGAAAAAATTGAAGTATTGTAGGGTGCGCCCTTACGGAACGTTGTAACGCACTAAAGCCTTGAAAATGGTGCCGTACTCTCAGGTAACACAACGGCAATAAAGCGGGAGGAACATCCACACCGCTTTTTGCCTCCCCTACGTATCTTTTCCAAAATCAAATATGATTCCTATCGCAGAATATTCAAGCTCAATTGTTTTCACCTACACGTAATGTACTCGTGCATCTAATCCATTGCGACGCAAGACCGCAGAGCGATTTTCCGCATTGGCACGTTCCCTAAATGCACCGGCATTTACATAACTACCCAAGCGGGATTCAGATTCAAAAGCGTCGGGTACAAAACGACGTACTTCATACAGGGTATTAGCATTGCGAACAGGTACAACCACTAGGTAGCGGTTTTTGGCGGCAATATCAAACCCCAATGCATCCCAGGTGCGAGCATTGGTAATTCCATTAGCTACCAAACCGCGATCGCGTTGGAAACGAATCACCGCATCTCTGGTGACTGGACCATAATACCCTGTGGGAGTGCTTCTAAAGTAACCTAAATCCCGCAAGCGTTGTTGCAGTTGTGTGACATCCCTACCTCGGTCACCGATAGAAAGCTCTCTGCGGCTAGCGGTATCATTACCATTATTCCTACGAGCTACAGCCCTAGTGATATTACTTAAGGTTCGAGCATCGGCGACGCCAGTTACATTCAATCCAAAATCTCGTTGGAACCGACTTACAGCTTCCTTGGTGACGGGTCCAAAGTATCCTGTGGGACGACCCTTAAAATAGCCCAGACGTTGCAAATTAGCTTGGAGTAATCTGACTTCTGAGCCTCTGTCCCCTTGATTTAAATTACTGGGGAACGGATCGCTATCGCCACCAGTACCACCAGGATTTTGAATTTGACCAAGTTTTACATCAATGGCGTTGCGAGTTCTAGAACCAACTATGCCATCAGCTACCAGTCGATTATCCTGCTGCAAGCGGATGACGCCTTGTCTGGTTACAGACCCAAAATACCCTGTGGGTTGACTATCAAAGTAGCCCAAACGGCGTAAATTCTCTTGCAGGGTGGTGACTGCAGGTCCGCGATTTCCCAGCCGAAGTATAGCGCTAGTGTTATTAATTGGTCTGCTAGGTTGACACTGAGCTTGCAGCCTACTTTGAGTAGTAGCATCAACCACACCATCCGCTGGGAGGGAATTAGCACGCTCGAATCTGGTGACAGCGTTTTGGGTCACGGAGCCGTAGAAGCCGGTGACGGAGCCTTTAAAATAACCTAGTTGTCGCAAACACCGTTGGACATTAGCTACCTCTGAGCCACTATTCCCCCGGCGGATGGGAACTGCTAGGGCGGTGCTTGCTACACTCAGCACAGCGATGGTCACTGCTATAGGTAACAGACGCAACAAGGCATAATTGGAAAGGTTTTTCCAATCAAAGGGCTTTTGAGAATCTATCTCAATAGCTTGATTTAAGCTATGGGCGGAAGCTAAATGAATATGAGCAAAGGTTTTCATAGAATTTGTCTGATTTGTGAAACTGATAATCAGTTTGGTTGTTTTAACTCGCTTATGTACTCGTAACGATCATCTTGGTTCATCGGTCATCAGTCCCAAGACGGTTGTCACTAGCAATATGCGATAACGATGTCAAATAGCTGATAAATCAAACCACAGATGCGGAGGGTAATTATCCACAACGGGTTTTGTATTGATTTACTTCACATAGCTGTGAATTGATTCCGTAAGAAAATTATGGAAATTGCTAACTGTTAATAGCTAATGGCTAATTGTTTGAGAGCTATAAGCCATTAGCTATTGGTTCGATTACCGTTGTACTACTCTTGCATCTAACCCGTGGGAACGTAACTGACTGCTGAGACGTTCTGCAGATGCTCGCTGGGAAAAATTTCCAGCATTTACAAACTCACCCAGTCTTGATTTTTGCTGTTTTGCAGTGGGTACATACCTTTGTACTTTGTCTAAAGTCTGAGCATTGCTAATGGGTACGACTACTAGATAGCGATCGCGATTTCTCGTAGCACCAATCAACCCCAATTTTTTCCAGGTTCTGTCATCTACAATCCCATTCGGATTGAGGTTATTGTCTCGCTGGAAGCTAATTACTGCGTCTCGTGTCACCGGACCAAAGGTGCCTGTGGGACGCCGCATATTTAAGTAACCGAGTTCGTTTAACCGCTGTTGGAGTTCTGTGACATCTTCTCCAGCGTCACCTTGTCGGAGAATCCGTCTTTGGGAAGGCGTCTCAATTTTATCATCTAGTAATATTTCCCAAGTTTGACCATCTACGACCCCATTTGCATTCAGGTCATGGTCTGTTTGGAAGCGAATTACTGCTCGCTGGGTTTCGGAACTAAAATTTCCTGTGGGAGTACGATTCAAGTAACCCAACTGCTGTAAGCGCTGTTGCAGAAATGTCACATCTGCACCGCGATCGCCGCGTCTGAGAGTCGGGTACTGACCACCAAAATCACCATCATCTTCCACTCTAGCAGTAATTATCGAGCGAGTTCTAGACTCCACAATCCCATTCGCAAGTAATCCATGATCTCTCTGGAAGCTCATGACTGCTGCTTCGGTGACAGGTCCAAAAAAGCCTGTGGGACGTTCGTTAAAGTATCTCAATTGCTGTAAATCTACTTGCAGCTTTCTGACAGCTTCACCCCTGCTACCGCGTCGCAGAACACCGCTGGGATTAGCACCCAAATATATATCCGGACACTGAGATTGCAGTATTCCTTGTGTAGATGAGCCAACGATACCATCAGCGGCTATTTGATAATCTCTCTGGAAACTGATAACAGCATTCTCTGTTAAAGTCCCAAATCTGCCATTAACCGGACCATTGTAGTAGCGCAGTTGTCCTAAACACCGTTGGATGTTGGTGACTTCTGAGCCGCTATTTCCCCGGCGTACCGGAATAGCTAGGGCAGCACTTGCTATAGTTAAGACTGCGATGGTAGCTGCAACGGGTAATAATCGCAATATCGCATAGCTAGAAAGCTTCTTCCAATTCCACCGCTCAAAAGACTGCCGATAGGTTCCTTGGTGTGTAGATGGATTGTACGTTGCAGCCAGATGAAGACGAGCAACAGTTTTCATAATCTCTTGTGCAGCTTGTGTAGATTCTCTGAATTTACCTGGTAAAACGCCAATCTGTTTGGTTATTTGATAGCAGATAACATTCAAATAACTGCTGCGGAAATTAACTAGCCGCAACCAGTTTGGTATTGATTAACTTCACATTGGTTTGGGTTGTTTCCGCAAGAGAGTAAAAATTGCTATGGTGGTCAGTTGTTTGCTGTTACTCACCAAATTCCAGAGTAGTTTGCTACTGAAAATTGTTTAAGTCTATTATGTCTATAGATACACCTAAATGCCTCCAGTGAATCTCTTGAGGTTAACTAGCGAACCAGCAGTTTGATGTATATATTTGGTGTTTTTTACTTATATTTTAACTCGTATTTTCCCAGACTTCTAGGTTGAATTTAAGTAGCAAAAAGTTACAAATTATTCTTGGTTAACAAAGCGCGATTGCTCTTCAGGAATTCTAAAATGAGATGATGAAAGTAGAGTCGTTGGGCGTCTCTACTATTCACCTTCCACTCCAAAGTCCTCTATTGTGGGTTGGCTGCTTCTTCAGAACGCTTTGTATTACCCGCTTTTACCCAACCTTCTTGGTCTCCATCTGCTACACGGATTTTTTGCCAAGTTTTATCCGCACTTTCTTCTAAGACAAATACCTCTTGGTTAAAACCAACTCCACCAACCCGCTCGGAGCCTGGATTACCTTCAGCACGCATACTCAACCCCTGGGGCCAGGTAACACGGGCACGGTAAGCTCCTGGTGGTAGTGGTTTAGCTGTAGGACTATCAGCTGGTGTTGGGGTAGGAGCGGTTTTAGCAGCGGGTGTGGCTGTCTTTTTCTTAGTTACACCCGGTTTAGAAACAGTTAGTTTCCTCCGTCCTGGATCGTTAGCATATTCTGGTTTGGGAGGTGGTGGTACAGCTCTATTCATAAAGTACAAAGCTGTTGCGACGCTGCCACCCACCATAATAGCTAGCGCTAGAGTAAAACCAATCAAAAACTTGAAAATGTTAGCAATCATACTTATCACCTCAGCGGCATTAATTCGTAATTCGTAATTCATAATTCGTAATTGCAGTTAGTTAATTACGAATTACGAATTTTTGATTACAAATTACCCGTTCTAGCAGGCTATTGTAACTGGGGTTGGATGCCTTAGCGTAGCTTACCGAAGCTATCAGTCAAAGGATTGTGTTTTGATGCTAGTCGTGCTTTACCAGCAGCAGCCCAGTTTTGCAATGCTTGAATTTGTTCTTGGGCGGTTCTAGCCAGAGGTATCATTTGACTAGCGGCTTCTAAAATATCATCGTTAGCAAAGTCCCGGTTTTGGCTAAAACCAATATGCATTGCTTCTATTAATGTTTGCTCAATTTCCGCTCCAGAGAAGTCTGGGGTTTCGTATGCTAGCCTACCAATGTCATAATTTTTCAGGTTATGGGGACGCAAACGCGAGAGGTGGACTTGAAAAATCGCTTTGCGTTCTTCTTGGGTTGGTAAACCGACAAAGAAAATTTCATCAAATCGCCCTTTCCGCAACATTTCTGGTGGTAAAGCTTGGATATCGTTAGCCGTAGCAACAACGAATACAGGTGAGGTTTTCTCTGCCATCCAGGTAATAAATGTACCAAACACTCGGCTGGCTGTACCGGCGTCTCCTTTGCTCCCTAATCCAGAAAAGGCTTTGTCTATCTCGTCTATCCACAACACGCAAGGGGCTAGAGCTTCGGCTACTTGTATCATTTGTCGGGTACGGGATTCCGATTCCCCGACCAAACCACCAAACAGGCGTCCTACGTCTAACCGAAGTAGCGGTAAATGCCAGTGGTGGGAGATGGCTTTGGCGGTGAGAGATTTACCTGTACCTTGAATGCCTACCAGTAGCAAGCCACGGGGATGGGGTAAGCCATACTGTCGCGCTCTCTCCGTGAAAGCACCACCACGACGAAGTAGCCAATCTTTCAGGTTATCCAGTCCACCAATGTCAGAAATTTGCTCTTTAGCGGGGTAGAAGTCGAGAATTTGGGTTTGACGGATGGTTTGGCGTTTTTCTTCCAGAACGAGTTCCACGTCTTCTGGTTGGATTTCTCCGTGGGTAGCGATCGCTCGTGCTAAGACTCGACGAATCCGTTCCATAGAAAGTCCTTGGCAAGAGCGCACCAGTTCATCGAGAATTTTACCAGGGAGGGAGTTACCAGTAGCTGCCATGAGCCGTTCTATTTCAGATTTTATTTCTATAGCGGCTGGTAAGGGAAATTCCACCACCGTTAAAACTTCCGTTAAGTCGTCGGGGATGGCAATACGGGGTGAGAGCAGGATGATATTTTTGGGTTGGGATTTTAACAGCCGGGATAAATTACGCAGTTTGCGAGCAATTGCCACATCATCGAGAAATCGATGATAATCCCGGAGAATAAACACCCCAGGGGCAGATGCCGGTAGTTTTTCTAATAATTCTAAGGCTTGCAGGGGATTGCGGCGTCCAAAACCCGCATCGTTGGGGTTTCCTTGGTAGCCATCGACAAAATCCCAGGTATAAACGGGGCGATTTCCCTGAAGATGGGCTTCGTCGCGAATGGCTGTTTCTACACGCTCTTCTTCGTAGGTAGGGATATAAATCAGGGGATAACGAGCGCGGAGAAGCAGTTGAAATTCTTCACGAAAGTTCATGCGGCTTAATCATTAGTCATGAGTCATTAGTCTTTAGTATCTCGTTCTCAGGTGGTTGTGGGGAATGGGGATGGGGTAATGGGTATACAGCAACTACCTCTTACCCGCGCAAGTATTCAGCAAAATCTTTGGACTTTGTAATAAATTTTCACGGCACGATCATAATTAAGATTGATGATTTTACAGTCTAAAGATTTTAGAAAGAAAGTATAAAAATAGTTCATCAAACTCTGTAAGGAATATACCATAAGAAGTTAGCGTTGTTGTCGGGATATAATCATAGTAGAAACATTTCCCTTAGAACTTTGTTTCTACCTCCTGGGTAAAAGGAATTGCTAATTGCGGGGATGATGTTCTAACCCATTAGCCATTACCCAATCCCTAATCAAGAATCCCTCATCCCCAGTCCCTTGTTGATGTCTTTCGGAGGTTCATTATGTTAAAAGCATCAGACATTATGACCAAAGACGTGGCAACGATTCGCTGTTCAGCGACGGTAGCGGAAGCAGCGGAACTAATGGAAGCACGAGGGTGGGGAACGCTAATTGTAGAGCGGCGCCATCCCCAAGATGCTTACGGCATTATTACCGAGAGGGATATTGTCTACAAGGTGATTGCTTTTGGGAAAGACCCCAGTCAAGTGCGCGTTCACGAAGTGATGACCAAGCCTTGCATTGTGATTAACCCTGACCTGGGTGTGGAATATGTAGCGCGATTATTTGCTGACCACCATCTGTTACGCGCACCCGTCATCCACGGAGAACTGCTGGGTATTATATCCGTATCCGACATTATGACCAAGAGTAACTTTCTCAAGCAACCCCGGTCACTGCTGCTAGAACAAGAGGTGAAACAAGCAATTCAGGAAGCGCGTGCTGTGTGCGACGCTAAAGGTATCAACGCGACCGAGTGTGCTGCTGCTTGGGATGTGGTGGAGGAAATGCAAGCAGAGTTAGCCCATCAAAGAGCAGAGAAGCTTCGCAAAACCGCCTTTGAGGAGTACTGCGAAGAGTTTCCAGAAGCATGGTCAGCACGGATATATGACTACTTGTACAGGTAGAATTTTGTCGGGTGGGAGTCGAGAATCTTACAGCAGTTTTCACGTATTTGAACTACATCTATCGTAGGGGCACAGCATTGCTGTGCCCTGAGAGCGTGGTCTATTTAGCTGAAAATAGCTGTAATTCAAACAGGTATGTTTACATATGTAAGAACTGCCCACCCGGAGCTTATTGATAATGGTATAAGATATCACTAGGCTGACATCTTATACCATTTCACCAAATTCGGGATACGTCAAAATCCACGTAGGGGTAAGGCATTGCCTTACCCCTACAAGCGCCATTTGTATCATCATATAAGTGAAACGGTATTACACTGCGGGAGGTATAACCTCCGGGATCTTGTTCCCAGGTTGAACCTGGGAACGAGAACTAGAAGGGAACGAGAACGAGAAACGAGAAATTTAGTTGCTGTTTCCAGCCCTAGCAAGATTAATCTAAATCTGGTTCCACCCCCAGCGCACGCAACTGTGCAATTAACCGTTCTGTTTTCTGTCGTTCTTGTTCAGCCCGAAGGTATTCTTGCTCAGCCCGAAGACGTTCTTGTTGAGCGCTTTGCTGTTCTTGTTCAGCCCGTTGTGCTTCCCGCTGTGTGGGAGTCAGCACCCAGTTCCTGGTGCTATCATACCACCGCAACCAAGGCTGCTGGCTTCCTTGATATTCTCCTTCCCAAATACCTAAACCTAACTCCAGGTGTGGTATCCAAAAGCGTTCCTCTTCCAGTTCCACAGCAGCATAACGGCTGCCATCCAATTTAAACGCCCGAAAATTATAAGTGTATCTATCAAAGACTACGTAATAGGGAACACGCAAAATCTGCTCATACACCTCCCACTTTGTCGGTGGTTGGTCAGCATCCCGGACAGTCTGACCCAAATCTTCCCTTTCCGTGCCAGGAGAGAGTAACTCCACCACAATAAAGGGATTAACCCCTTCTTGCCAGACTACATAGCTTAAACGTAAATCACGCTGTTCATAAAGACGAGGTACACCCAACACCGCAAACCAATCGGGTCGCTTGTACCACAACGAATGACGCACGTCGTAGTAAAGATTCAGGTCACTGGCAGTTAATACTTGATTGGGAGGATAATGGGGAGGGCAAAAGGTTTCATCCAACAGCCGTGGTTGCAGCAAATGGAACTGATCTGGCAAACCAGGTTCCTCCGGGTTTTCACTAGGTAAGTCGTACATGGTAGGTAGTACGTCTTTAGCAGAGCGAGGCGGGTCAGTTTGGTACATGGTCACAGTGAGCCTGCAAATCTCTCAATTTTTATTATGAAACCCTTAATTAACCCTCAGTCCCCTCTCCTTGAGTAACCCATCGACCCACACGGCATTTTCCTCGGATAAACTGGGCACTAATGGCTGTGTATAATCAATGCGAAACTCAAACCCTGCTCGGTCATAAACTCCCGCCAAAATACTCTGTAAATCCACTAGTGGTTCTGTATCTCCTAGCTTCAGTGGCAATGCAAATGAGGGAATTGACTCGCGGATAGTAAAGGCATATAAATCTGCTAGCGGACGACTATCACCGCGACTAATCAAAATCCGATAATCTGCCTCTGGCTCATCTCCAATGATTAACATTGGCTTGCCACCGCGTAACAAATCAATCTCTACCAAATGGGTTACACTTGCCAGTACCGCCTTTCGTTTGCGTTCATAGGCTTGTCTTCCTTCCCCAGAGCGCTTATTCTTCGGGGAAAGGACTTCCAACACAGTGATGACTTCCCCCGTACTCCCCTCTCGAATTTCCAAATAACGCTCGTTCACCTCCTCTACTAGGGGTACGCTGACTCTCTTTGGTTGTCGTTGGACTGGTAATATTGCCGTTGTCGCTGGTTGATTTGAGGAAGGATTGTCTGCTGACCTTTGAGAAAATACGGTGACATCTGGAATACCAACCAGAACACTATCCTCTACCCCACTTAAATAGGTGCGCTTTTCAATCGCTACCTGATACTTAGGACGGATGGGAAAGGCAATGGCATCTGCGATCGCTACAATTAACCGGCTATGCACTTCCGACCAAAATTCTGGCTTTTCTAGATACGGGTCCATCCCTGGAAAGGTCAAAGGCATATTTTCCAGTAGTCTCACCAATAGCTCTATTCTAGCGTTAGAGTTTATTTCTTAATCTTCCCCAATCGCTATCATGCCTGAATTCAAAGTCTTTATCACTCGTCGTCTACCCACGAACCTAGAGAAACTACAACAAATTGCCACAGTAGAGGTATGGTCAGAAAGACAACCTCCATCCTACGAAGTATTACTAAAGAAAGTGCAAGATATTGATGGGATTTTATGCTTGCTCACTGACCAAATTGATAGCCAATTGATGGAAACTGGGGCATCCTTGAAAGTCATCAGCCAGATGGCTGTGGGCTACGATAACATTGACATTGCCGCAGCCACAGCACGACAAATTCCCGTGGGACATACACCAGGGGTATTGACGGATGCTACCGCAGATTTAACTTGGGCGTTGTTAATGGCATCTGCACGGCGTGTAGTGGAGGGCGATCGCATCACTCGTGCTGGTCAATGGCGGACGTGGGAACCCGATTTCCTTCTCGGACCGAATGTTACCGGCGCTACCCTGGGAATTATTGGCTTGGGTCGCATCGGTCAGGCGGTGGCTCGGCGGGCGCAGGGGTTTGATATGCGAATTTTGTATACCAGTAGGCAGCGATGCGAAGTAGAACTGGAACAATCACTGGGTATGGAGTTTGTCACCTTTGAGGAATTATTGCAACTATCAGATTTTGTGACAATTCACACTCCTTTATCCGCACAAACCCATCATCTATTTCGCGAACCCCAGTTTGAGCAGATGAAGCGTAGCGCTATTTTAATTAACACCGCCAGAGGTGCGATTGTAGACCAAGAAGCTTTATATAATGCCTTATGTAACGGTAAAATTGCAGCAGCGGCTGTGGATGTGACGGAACCAGAACCAATACCGATGGATAGTCCCTTACTCAGCCTGGATAACTTGATTATTACACCGCATATTGGCAGTGCCAGCCTGCAAACACGGCGAAAAATGGCAGACATGGCAATTACAAACTTAATTGCTGGGTTAAAGGGGGAACGCTTACCATATTGTATTAACGAAGAATTGTACCATTGAAGCCTTGCCGAAGACAAACCAATATCGCTAATCTACCCATGAAACAGTTTTATTCAGAGTTGTGTACTATGACAGAGGCTAGAAACGTTCTGGGTGGGGAATTGGAGATTTGCTGCACTTCGCCGATGACAGGATATTATCGGGATGGAAAATGTCTCACTGGCGGTGGTGACTTCGGTGCCCATGTAGTCTGTGCCCAAGTTACAGCAGAATTCCTCCAACATACCAAGTCTGTGGGCAATGATTTGTGTACCCCTGTTCCTATGTTTGATTTTCCCGGTTTAAAACCTGGCGATCGCTGGTGTTTGTGCGCTTCCAGATGGAAAGAAGCTCTCGATGCTGGTGTTGCACCCCCGGTGGTTTTATCTGCTACCCACGCATCAGCTTTGGAGTACGTTTCTTTAGCTGAACTCAAGCAAAATGCTATCGATGCGTAAGTTCCCTTAAGGAACACTCTTAACACAGAACAGGGAACAAAGGATAGGGTTGTAGGTGTTTCTTTAATTTTTTGCTAAAGCCACGGTATTAACACCAGTATCCCCGACTTCACAGGAGTTGTCGGGGATATTGCTAACTTCAGATTTTACGTTTAACTATACCCACCTATATATTGATAATTTGATGATTGGTGATTTTCAAAAGGTAAGATTTTCTGGTGAACTTACAAGTGCGATACACCTTCTCAACAGCCGTGATATTTAAAGAATTTTCAAATTTTTGATGAAGATTCTATATAAGAGACTTGTCTAACTGCACAGCAAGTACTGAAATTAATAGTAAATAGTTGTTTACATCACTAATTACTTAGATTATTAGTGATGTAAATGACTAGCATTATTATGCAATACTGAGGTAAAAATAGAGATAAATACTATTTTTTCTTTATTTAGTAGTCAATTAATGTAGAATACTGAAATCAAACCCATGATAATATGTTATCTTATATACTTATAAAACTTAGATTTCAGACCAAGATTGCCATGACAAAGAGAACAAAGCCTTGATAAACTTGGGATTAATTTAGTCAGTACAAAAAAATTATCGGAAAAATGTCAAAAAAATCAATCAAATATTTAATGTGAATAACAACAAAGTTATATGGTCAATTGTGTATAAATGCAATAAATGTAAAAATTATGAATGTCAAAATTGATAAAATTAAGTAAATGAAAATTAACCGTTAGTGAGCAAAATAAGCAGATCCGGAAACCAGAATAATTTATTGAAACAGTAAGGTATATGGTGAATCAACAAATTCTCAAAGTAGGAAATTATAGTATTAACAGCGATGAGCTTTTACCATTGCTGCATCGTTACAAACTGCTGCCGCAATTAGTAAGAAACATAATTATAGACCAAGCGATCGCGGACATTTATTGTCCTCCAGAGGAACAGACTATTGCCCTGGCAAATTTTGAAGCGCAACAGCAAATTACTTCCGAGGAAGCAAGAGTTACATGGTTAACCAAACAGGGAATGACCAGAGAAGAAATGCGACAATTTGCTATCCGGGTTTGGAGAATAGAAAAATTTAAAACGACCACTTGGCAACCCAAAGTAGAATCTTATTTTTTAACCCGTAAAACCAGTTTAGACCAAGTAGTTTATTCCCTGATTCGGACTCGCGATTTGGGAATAGCTCAAGAGATTTATTTTCGGATAAAAGAAGGAGAACAGTCGTTTGCAGAATTAGCTCGCAGCTATTCCCAAGGAGCAGAAGTGAATTCCGGTGGTTTGTTAGGTCCAGTACCGCTATCACAACCCCATCCAACGATTGGTAAACTCCTGTCGGTCAGCCAACCAGGTCAACTCTGGACACCGCGTCAAGTTGCGGAATGGTTTGTGGTGATCCGCTTAGAAAAGATGATTCCTGCTCAATTAGATGAAGCCATGCGGGTGCGGTTAATTAACGAATTATTTGACAGTTGGTTGCAGGAACAAATGAAAAAAGTTGAACTATTAAATTCCAGCAATTCGTGTGCAGCATGATGACAGAAATTAACCAGGGAAACATACCAGATTTTCTAGCGCAAATTCACCCCTTTACTCAGCTAAAACCACAGGCTTTGCAAGCTGTAGCAGCTAAGTGTCAAATTGTCCGCTATCGCATTGGTCAACCGCTATTTGTCCGCGAAAGAATGCCGACTCAAGTAGCAATTATTTACCAAGGACAAGTACGGTTATTGGGTTACGACCAAGGCACAGGAAATCTTGCCAGTTTACAATTACTGGAAGTAGGAGAAATCATTGGTTGGATAGGGTTATTGCGGGGTATACCCTGTGAAATAGCCACTGCTTCCACAGAAGTTATTTGTATTACTGTAGCAGCCGCAGATTTTTTAGATTTGCTAGCAGCAAACTCAGGATTTTCTGAAGCTTTGGCAGAAAAAGCAGCTTTAAGTGAAGTCTTTGATTTATTAAGCGTAGAATTGCACCGTCGAGCCGATGGGGGTGCAAATCTTAAAGATTTAGCGCTGAAAATTTGGCAAGATACAGAAGTTATTAACCTGAACAAAGGTAAAATCCATTTATCACAGTTAGACCCCCATCGGGTTTGGTTGCTCAGCAGTGGTACAATTTCTGATTTTCCTGTAGGTAGTCGGTTCCCAACCAATCTACCGCAAGCAACATTGCGAATTGAAGGAAAAGGGGGTGCCCGGTTAATTGGTTTGTCTATTCCTGAGTCCGGATTAGTACAAGAAGCGGAAATTCCCGACCCACCAATAGAGCAACCCCCAGATACAACATCAAACATTTCCCATTTGCAAATTATTGATGCTCCCCAACAACCACCGGAGTCATCCTTAGAGCAAACAAAAACCCGCTCTAAATACCCCTTCGTGGGGGGACGAGGGACGGTGAATGCATCTATGGCTTGTTTACAGATGCTTGCTAAGTATTTACGAGTACCTTTCCGCCGGGATGTAGTACGGAAAGTGCTGGAAAACCAACTCAAAACAGCAGGTATTATATCCTTACAATTTCTGGGTGCTGTTGCAGAAATGATGGGTTTGCGTGCCCAATTAGTGCAAGTACCAGCCACAGCGATTAACCGTCTCAGGGCACCAGCTTTAACTACCTACGGTGATAGTTACGCCTTACTTTATAGCATTACAGAAAAAGAACTGGTGGTGGCAATTCCCGAAAAAGGAATAGTCCGCAAGAAACCCGCCGCTTTTGCTGATGTTTGGGGGAGTGAGGGACAGATACTCCTATTACAACCACCGCTAAATCAATCTAAAGAACAATTCAGTTTGCGCTGGTTTGTACCCTCGATTAATCGCTATCGCCATGTATTAATAGAAGTATTAATTGCCTCAGTATTTGTGCAAGTATTTGGGCTAGCAAACCCAATTATCACCCAAGTAATTATTGATAAAGTTCTCATCCAAAAAAGCCTCGATACCCTCGATGTTTTAGGGATATTTTTACTGGGTGTAGCGATATTTGAAGCCATACTTACCAGCCTGCGTACCTATTTATTTGTTGATACGACCAATCGGATTGATATTGGACTAGCGGCAGAAGTAATTGACCACTTACTAAGGCTACCTTTGCGTTACTTTGAACGCCGCCCCATTGGTGAACTAGCAGGGCGGATTAATGAGTTAGAAAACATTCGGCAATTCCTTACAGGTACGGCGCTAACGGTCGTTTTAGACGCAATTTTTTCGGTGGTTTATATTGCCGTGATGATATTTTACAGTTGGCTGTTGACCATCGTAGCATTAGCAACAGTGCCCTTGTTTGGGTTGTTAACGATGTTTGTCTCCCCGATTGTCCGCCGTCAACTCCGCAACAAAGCAGAACGCTATGCAGAAACGCAATCTTATTTAGTAGAAGTGCTTTCTGGTATGCAAACAGTTAAGGCACAAAATATAGAATTAAAATCTCGCTGGCAATGGCAAGAACGCTATGCTAAATATATTAGCGCTGGGTTCAAAAATGTGCTGACATCTAGCACAGCTGGCTCCATTAG
>JAYKJH010000157.1:0-37704 GCA_035285345.1 Nostocaceae cyanobacterium
CCCAAGCCGAACAAGACTACCGTCACGGTCATGGGGTAGACCCGATTGCTGGTGCAGAAGCGGTTATTAGCCATCTACTAGTGCGACAATTTAAAATTCCCAGTGCCCATGCTCCAGCCCTTGCACCCATACCAAGCGATCCTAATTTATCTCCCCGTTCCGCCGCCGAAGAAATCGGCTATACTTTCTTACCCTGCGTATTGGTAGGTTTGAGTCGCGCACCCCAGTTTATTCTAGAGGGGCAAAATTTCCCGGCTCTACAGGGAGATATCTGGGCTAATCAAGTGGATGCGGTCATTATACCAGCCTCTGCTGCCGGTAGCAGCGCCATTCTGAGTTTAACCCACCCAGGCACGCAAATTATTGCCGTAGCAGAAAACACAACTCAAATGCAAGTTCCCCCAGAAGCGTTGGGAATCAAATGCCTGCGGGTAAACTCATATTTAGAGGCCTTGGGTGTTTTAGTGGCACATAAAGCCGGAATTCATCCCACCACCCTCAGCACAACAGGGATAACATCGATACACCGATGAAATCTCCCTTCCCTTCCCTTATCCCCTAACCTCAGTCCCTTCCCTCACTCCTGTTAAATTACCGTGGTCAAACAACTTCCCAACGAGCCAGATATGCAACCGCTGACACGTACACAAATCCTTGTGGCGATGGCAGTGACAGCACTAATATTGTGGATAGTCGCCAAGCTATGGTTGCGCTTTGGTCAAGTCGCCCTGCTATCCTGGAAATGGACACCCACGTCTTTGCTGTTAGGTTTAGGCTTGGGATTGGGTATTACTGTTGCCAGCGGCTTAATTTATCGACTTTGGCCGAGCTACCGTAAAAGCGCAGATTATTATTTAGAATTAGTCCTCAAGCCTTTGATTTTACCAGACTTAGTTTGGCTGGGACTGCTACCGGGATTAAGTGAAGAATTACTATTCCGGGGTGTGATGATTCCAGCGTTGGGGTTTGATATCATCGCTTTAGTTTTATCTAGCCTCTGTTTTGGGATTCTGCACCTCAGCGGTACTCAACAATGGCCTTATGTAGTTTGGGCAACCACTGTAGGACTAATATTAGGTTATAGCGCTCTTGCTAGTGATAACTTGTTAGTGCCGATTGTGGCTCACATTGTGACTAATTTTCTCTCAGGCTTGATTTGGAAGCGAACACACCCTTAAGGAATATACCACTGAGAAATAATGGGAACAAATAGCGGATGATTACGGTTGAACCGCGCGAGAACTTGTTGACCAACTTTTATCAGACTTACCCAATCAGGAGGAGCTATGAGTAGCTTTGTCTAGAAATTAAGTTACAGTTTCCAACCCTATCTTTCACAAATCCGCTTTTCTTGCCAGATATCACCAGCGAACATCTAAAAATGTTTGAATAATTAAGTAAATATTAAAACTTTGCTCAACTTAATATTTCTGAGATTGGTAGATGCGCCTCCCTGCGCCAAGCACACAAGACAGTGTATACTGTGTGCTAACAACAGGTAATATTCATCAGCAGATGCTGCTATGTTGGGTATCTTCAATTAGCACCCGACCATCTTCAATAGCATCTCTGAGTACAGCAACTAACAACCATTCTTGGCTGGATAACGTCCCCTTGGTAACTAGCAGGTTAATTTCAGCTTCACTGGACTTAGGGAGGACTCCAAATGCTAAGGCACTCCTTACCAAGAATTTAACGTTTTTATGGTTTGCCTCAAGGTTCTGATTAGTAGATGTCAACATAATTATCCATATTGAGAGACTACATTCGATAATAATGAATCTACATAAGTAGATTCCACAAGGGCTAGGCTTTTTAGACCCACCGAACATGAAAATTATATATTTTATTCTGTAATCTCCCTGATGCAGTCGTTATGCAGCTTTATCGGAAGTAAGACAAAGTTATTTTTTTTAACTATTAGTAACATTCAGCACTTCTGGACTCAAACAAGCTCGGCAAGGTCAATATAGCCTACAAAAGTCACATCTAAATTCTATCTGGTTTTGCATAAAAGTATTAGTTTTAACTGCTGAAATTTACAGTTACTTTAAAAAAGACCAAGATTTTTTAGCTATTGATGAAAAATATCTGTCGTAAATAGTTGACAAAAAATCACAATTTATCTAGCGCTAAATCCCAGCCAAATTTTCATCCGGTTAATAAAAAAATCAATTAATTCCAACTGCCCAGTATTATATGTAACGATAAATCTATCCTAGGGTAGTTAATAATCGCCTAAAATCAATCCAATAATAAGATGAAATATATTATCTTGCTGCTTGTCATACTTTCAACTCTAGTACCGCTTCCTGTGCAAGCAGACCAAGGCTATGTATGCCGAAATTATGATGGTCACAAAATTTGTATTCTCAGCATTCAGAGAAGTGCTAAAAAATACTGGGAATACAAGGCTTCTGTGAGTGTGGACAGAGTGAAAACACCCATTGAAGTTTATAACTGTCGTGGTAAATTCAAAGTCCAAAAAGACGGGACTGTGGTGTCTTTTAAACAAAACGACCCAGGGGAATTAATCTGCAGTTTTTTCTCGAAATAGGGACAAAACTCTGTTTCCTACCCATTTTATCCCTTGGTTTCATTTCCTCTGGGTAGCCAAAACCCGCCACATGACGAACAATAGGATGCTTAAATAAGTAATTACCGTTACCCATTCCTGCCAGTTACTCCCAGTAAATGTATCGGTCATTGTTGCACCTGTTGCTTTTTTATTACCGTAAGATACCTGAATGAGGAATTATTTCCCAGTCCCTTCATAATAAAGGCAGGCGTTTTCTTTACAAAACTTTATGTACTTCACCTGGTTAGACAGCAATTCTTGGCTGGTGGAAATTGGTGGTCAGAGGATACTGATTGACCCTTGGCTGGTCGGTTCGTTAGTATTTGGTGGTATGGATTGGTTATTCAAAGGCTACCGCTCGCAAGAACGTCCCATACCAGAGAACATTGACTTGATTCTCCTATCTCAGGGTTTGGAAGACCACGCTCATCCCCCAACTCTGAAGCAGCTTGACCGCAATATTCCAGTTGTTGCTTCTCCTAATGCAGCCAAGGTAGTCCAAGGATTAGGTTACACCAAGGTAACAGCACTGGCGCATGGTGAAACCTTTACCTTGAATCATAATCTAGAAATCAAAGCTATTCCCGGTTCCCCCATTGGTCCGACTCTGGTGGAAAATGCTTATCTCCTCAAGGAATTGCAGAACAATTTCAGTGTTTACTACGAGCCTCATGGGTATCATTCGCCATTACTGAAGGAAGCTGCACCCGTAGATGTTGTGATTACACCCTTGAGTGAGTTGGGTTTACCGTTATTCGGACCAATCATCAAAGGTAGCAAAAGTGCTTTAGAACTAGCTAAATGGGTGCAACCCCAAGTCATGATGTCCACTGCAGCTGGTGGTGATGTAGTATTTGAGGGATTGCTGATGTCTTTGTTGAAAGCTTCTGGAAGTCCTGGGGAGTTGCGATCGCTCCTGGAAAAAAATCATCTCTCAACCCAGGTGATTGAACCAACTCCAGGGAAACGCTTTGAGGTGCCGCTGTTGCAAAGAATTTAGCAACGGAGGTGATAGCGGATGTAACGGATAAGTTATCAATCATAACCACGCACCAACAATCCGTTACATCCCTGATATCAGAGGCTATCCGTTGCCACTATCTTCACCCTATAACTCTGATCTGAGCATACCATCCGTACACGACCCTTCTAGCTGTGGCTCCTGTACCTGCGAAGGCTTCAAAATATCCTGTTAGTGTGTATACTGCATCAGATCCTGACGAGTTTCGGAATAGATAGCCAGTGTAAATTTGATATTGGGAAGAAGCTGCCGGGTTTGAGGGTACCCTGATAAATGTAATTTTGTTGGAAACCCCATCCCAGAAGCCGACAATGGTTTGACCATAGACGGTTCCCGACAAATTACCTTGAGCATCTACGCTATTTATAACCAGTTGACCTCCGAAGGAGTTGGCATTTATCGACCAGGTTCCTGTTGGTAAAGATGTAGATGCTTGTGCTAATAGCATCTTACCATTTGTCGGTTTTTGGGGCTGAACTACTGCTTCCCGATTACTAGGAATTGAACTGCTTGGTAATGCGGCGACTGATACTTTGTTTGCTGTCACAGAAGCAGGTATTTGAGCATTGCTAGACGCAGTTACTCCACCAATTGCAGTGGCTATTGCTAATATTGTAATTGCTTTGGGAATAGCTTTCATCGTTTTCTCCAGAAATATTAAAAAGGCAAGTCTAGCAGGTGAATGATATGCTTATGGAAAGTCTTTTGTAATTATGATTATCCAAAGGCTGATAATTAATCAGTGGGATATAAATAATAAGTTAGAAATATTCAGAAAAGTTTGTAAATTAGCGATTAAAGAATTGCATTATTCATTAACATTAATAAATATTCAGGAAAATCATGACAGAAACTCCGACAAAAATCACCACTGATACTTGGGTAGCCGTCCCTTGGGAGGAATACATCCGGATAGTTGAAAACCCGGAGTATGAAAAAGCCAAGGGATACTACCACAATGGACGCATGAGGATTGAAATGCCACCCGTAGGAAATGACCACGCCAGTGACCACACAATTATTATCAATGCCGCTAGCTTGTTTGCTGCCATGAAAGGCATTCCCATGAATGGTAAGGACAACTGCACCTATAGAAAAACAGGTTTTGACGACGCTCAACCTGATGTGTCATATTACATTGGTGAAAATGCGAATGCCATTCCTTACGGCACTTCAATTGTCAATTTAAATAGCTTTCCCCCACCGAATTTAGTCATCGAAGTTGCCAATACTTCTCTGGCTGATGACAAAGGTGAAAAACGCCTGCTCTACGAAGATTTAGGCGTAAATGAATACTGGATAGTCGATGTAAAAAATGTGCAAGTCATGGCTTTTGCTATAGAAAATGGTGGTAGTCGCAGAATTTCTGAGTCACAAGTATTACCAGGATTAGCAATTTCTCTACTCAACGAAGCCTTTCGCAGGACTCGTCAAACCCACCAAAGCGAAGTAATTGCTTGGTTATTAACTCAATTTCAGGTAGGGTAGTGCATGTATGTAGACTTGGGTCGCGTGGCTCTTAACAAATCATTACCATATGAATTGGTTTCGGTTGTCAGCCAAAAAATGGCGTTCTTTTATACAGTTTGTTTCCCTATTTTGTGTGTGTTTGTTTCTGGTTGTCAGTTGTAGTAATCGTCCGCAAACCAACGCACCAGCGGTAAACGTTGCTGCGGGAGATACTCGGATTACCATCGGGACTACGAACAAACCCCGCACTCTTGACCCGGCTGATGCTTATGAATTAGCGGCGCTAGGTTTGGTGTACAACATGAGTGACAGACTCTACACCTACGAACCGCTCAGCACGGAAATTAAGCCGCAGCTAGCTACAGCTTTACCCAAAGTCAGTGAAGATGGTTTGACTTATACCATACCCCTACGTCAAGGAGTGGTATTTCACGACGGCACTCCGTTCAATGCGGAAGCAATGGCATTTAGCATCCGTCGGTTCATCGAAAATGGTGGTAAGCCTTCTTTCTTGCTCGCAGATTCTGTACAATCAGTGAAGGCTAAGAGCGAGTATGAGTTAACTATTAAACTGAAAAAACCCTTTGCTGCATTTCCCTCACTCCTAGCCTTTTCTGGTGTTTGTCCAGTTTCACCGAAGGCTTATGAACTTGGTGCAGGTAAATTTAAGCCCAATATATTCGTGGGGACTGGACCTTACAAATTAGCAGAGTATGGCACTGATTCGCTACGCTTGGACGTATTTGATAAATATTGGGGTGAAAAACCGGCGAATAAAGGTATCAACGTCCAAATATTAAGTAATGCAGCTAATTTGTTTAACTCCTTCCGGACGAAAGCCATAGATGTTGCTTACCTGTCCCTCCAGCCAGACCAAATTCGCAGTTTAGAGGAAGGAGCTAAAAAAGGCGAATGGCAAGCGGTTTCTGCAGATGGTAGCGTGGTGACATACATCGTACTGAACCTGAACCAGGCGCCTTTGGATAAACCAGAAGTCAGACAGGCGATCGCATTCATGGTAGACCGTCCACTGTTAAGTCAACGGGTTTTGTACGGTCAAGCGGAATTACTTTACAGCTTAGTCCCCAAAAATTTTGCGGTTTACAAGCCGGTATTTCAAGACAAGTACGGTGACGCTAAAGTTGACCAAGCTAAACAGTTGTTAACTAAAGCTGGGTTTTCCAAAGAAAATCCCGCAAAAATCGCGATTTGGTATCCCTCCAATTCCCCAATTCGAGCTTTAATTGCTCAAACACTCAAAGCCTTGGCAGAAAAAACGATGGACGGGATATTACAATTTGAAGTCAACACCGTAGACTCTGCAACCTTCTTTAAAGAAATCCCCAACGGTATCTATCCTGCTCTAGCGCTAGATTGGTATCCCGACTTTTTAGACCCCGATAATTATATCCAGCCATTTTTGGGTTGTAATAAATGGTCAGCAGTTAAAGGTTGTGAAGATGGCGGTAGTAGAAGTCAAGGCTCGTTTTACTATAGCGATCGCATGAACGAACTGATTTCTCAACAACGACGGGAACAAAATCCTGAAAAACGCCAAGAAATCTTTGCCCAAATTCAAGACCTATTAGCAGCGGACGTACCTTACGTTCCTTTATGGCAGAAAAAAGAGTTTGTCTTTGTCCACAACGGTGTCAAAGATGTGAAACTCGACCCCACCCAAAACCTGGTTTATAAAACAATCAAGAAGTAGGTAAGAGGGACTGGGGACGCTTGGACGCTTGAACTATTCCCCAATCCCCAATCCCCAATCCCCAATTCCCAATATCTATGTCCCGTTCCAGAGCTTTACAGTACTACATCGTTGCGCGATTGTTGCTAGCACCCCTGATGCTGTGGACTATCACTACAGTAGTGTTTCTTCTACTACGCGCTACCCCAGGAGACCCAGCAGATGCTATTCTGGGTGGCAGGGCACCAGAAAGCGCTAAAGAAGCACTGCGGCAACAATTAGGTTTAAATCTTCCCCTGTGGCAGCAATATCTTAATTACATGGGTGATTTGTTGCGCTTTGATTTGGGAACCTCCCTTACCAGTCGCGGACAAAATGTTTGGGAGGTGATTTGGCAATATTTCCCCGCTACAGTTGAGTTAGCTGTGTGTAGTATGACAGTGGCGGTGATTGTTGGGATTGGTGTTGGTACTCTTGCAGCTTCCCGTCCAGGGACATTTCTCGATGTTGGAGGACGCTTATTTGGGATTATCACCTATTCTCTCCCTTTGTTTTGGGTGGGTATGGTGCTGCAATTGATATTCTCAGTCCAGTTGGGTTGGTTTCCCTTGGGAACCCGCTTCCCCACAACTACAACCCCACCCCAAGGCTTCACGGGGTTGTATACTCTTGATAGTCTTTTGACTGGCGACTTGAGTAAGTTTTTCACTGCTTTATACTATCTAGCACTACCCAGTATTACCTTGGGAGTCTTGCTCAGCGGTATTTTTGAACGAATTGTCCGGGTAAATTTAAAACAAACCCTCCGCGCTGATTACGTAGAAGCCGCCAGAGCTAGAGGTATTTCAGAAGGGAAAATTTTAGTCAACCACGCCTTGAAAAATGCCCTGATTCCAGTGATTACTGTCCTGGGTTTGACCTTTGCGTCTTTGCTCGGTGGTGCGGTGTTAACCGAGGTAACATTTTCTTGGCCTGGATTAGCAAATCGTCTATACGAAGCGATTTCCTTACGGGATTATCCCACAGTGCAGGGTATATTGGTGTTTTTCGCCGCCATAGTTGTAGTAGCAAGCATTTTGATTGATATTATCAATGCCTACGTAGACCCACGGATTAGGTATTAGAAAAAATTACATATGTGCCGGGAGTGTTGATTGAGGGAATAGTGTATCAGGAATAACAGCAATCAAACAAAGCGATCGCGTTATGTAGGTACTAAAAAGCGAATCACTACGTATTAATTAGGTATAGTACCTATTTGTTCCGCCAACGCGCATAGGGACTACGCCATGAGTGAAGGGAATGTGGGTATATCAATGCAACTTTACCATATTCCCATTAGCAAGGTCGCACGAGAGCGAATACTTTGCTCTGACAAGTTTTTTGCCTGTCTCAGTACAAAAGTCTTTATTTGCTGATTGGCTACAGCCGGAAATTGAGTTATGTATAACAGATGAAATATTTAATAAGCTCACATTGATAACTGATGGAAAAGAGAGGAATAAACAGCGTAAGTTCGCTAGACAAAAGTTTACCACCTTACCCAGTAATCAAAATTTAGATGCTATAGTTGATTCTCTAAGTAGCTTATTATTGGGGAAAGAGATAGCAATTGATGAATTTGAACAGCGCAATGTAGCTAGAACTATTGCATCAGATTGCCAAGTTTTTGTCACCCTAAATAATAAATTATTAGAGCTAAGTATTGAAATTTATGAAATTTTCAATTTGTCAATCATTTGCCCTAACGATTTAGTTACTCAGCCAGACGAACTTCGCATAGAACTTGACTATCAGCCTGTACGTTTAGCTGGAACTACACAGCTAGAAAAAATACCAGTTCAAAAGGGGCAAGAAGATTTATTAAGTAACTATTTTCAGTGTGAAAACTTGGGAGAAACAAAGGCTGAATTTCAGCAGCAGCTACGTCGGTTTCTTGCTGAATCAGATAAATTTGAGTGTTGGGTTGTTAGAGAAGGAGAAAATCAACCACTAGCTTTGGTTGTGTATGGCAGACTTCAAAAACATGAGCTAGAAATTCCAATGTTGCGAGTTGGAAATCATCCTCTATCAGGGACGCTTGCACGCCACTTAATTTTTAAATCTATATTACGTTCTGCTCGCCAACAGCGGGAATTTACAAGGATTACTGATTCATACTTATCGGAAACAGTAATGACAGCCATTCAGGAGACTTCTTCCTTCCGACGAGTTAAAAATGGGTGGTTAAAGGTAAACTTAGCTGTAGCTGAAACCGCGTCTGAGCTATCAATTCGTCTTGCTAATCTAGGCTCTACTTTGGGAGAAGAAAATCAGATTTGTCGTCAATTCGCAGAGAGTCTTAAGACAGAAAGCCTCATCACAGATGTGCAAGCATCAGTAGACATTGAACGCTGCTTATTTCCGGCTAAGATTATTGATGCTGAAATTCCTACATTTATCATTCCAATTCAACCCAGGTGGGCAGCAGATTTATTCGATGAAGGATTAGCTAACCAAACTCTATTTGGAGCCAAAGCCGAACTAGCATTTAACTGTGA
Organism: Nostocaceae cyanobacterium; assembly: GCA_035285345.1. GTDB lineage: Bacteria > Cyanobacteriota > Cyanobacteriia > Cyanobacteriales > Nostocaceae > JAYKJH01. Next base: position 9,300 of record JAYKJH010000157.1, read on the forward strand.
AGCTGTTTACTATGGAGCTATAAATAACCTCAGAAAATTACAAGCTCCCTGTCGAATTCTCTGGTATGTTAGTGGAACACAGAATGAAGGCAAAGGCAAGGGATACTGCGGAGTTAAATCTGTGCGAGCCAGCTCTTACGTAGATGAAGTGGTCATTGGCAAGCCCAAAGAACTTTATCAACGCTTTCAACGATTAGGGGTATATAAATTGAGCGATATTGAGGAAATTTATCAAGACAGGCAAGGTAATATAGCGGCAATTCGCTTTAGTGATATAGAGTTATTTTACCTTCCTATTTTTTTAAATAATATTCGGCAAATTTGCAAAAAAAATTATAGCTTTCAGTGGTCTGAAAAAATATCTCATAAATGCTTTATTACAGTGTATAATTTAGGAATTCACACTTCAAACAGAAGTTGAATTTATATGTTAAATACTATACTTCTAATCTCAATTAAACCTGAATATGCAAAGCTAATCTTCGAGACTAAAACGAAGAAAATTGAGCTACGTAGAGTTCGTACTCGTTTAACTGCGGGAGACATTGTTTTGGTGTATGTTTCATCTCCGGAAAAAGTTTTTATAGGCTCATTTGAGGTGGAGCATGTCATTCAAAGGAAAGCATCGTCTCAAGAACTTAAAAAGTTTTGGGAGGAATTTCAAGACAGTGTTGGCATTAGCCGCCAAGAATTTTACAGCTATTATAAGGGGGCATCATTAATAGTTGGCATCCTTATAAGGAATACCAGACATTTTGAAAATCCTGTTCCATTAGAATGCTTACCAAAAAAGTTGTCTTACTTGCGTCCTCCCCAAAGTTATCGTTACTTAAAAGAGAGTGAATATAATATTATTAATGCTTTAGGAGAAGATAAAAAAGCAATAATGACTGACCAAGTAATAACTAGAATGAATGATTAAACTATTAAATCATATCTAAAAACACGAATACTTCATGTTGGTGGAAAAGAAAGCCGAATTTTGCAAGCTGTTTGAGGAATTTATCAACTCATACCTCTACACACGTGCTGGGCTGCGTCACACAGCCGCCTACAATGAGCAGCGTCAGCAAGGAAAGAGGAATTTTGAGGCAATTTCCTCTGCATTCCAATCTGGAGAAGAAGTAACAGAAGCAGTTTTACTACAGCTACTTCCTTACGATAAAAGTGCTAACAATGTTCAAAGAGGAGGAGCTTGGATACATCAGGCTGCAGCTATTACAAAAGACATAAAAGAATGGTTTGAGGAAGAAAAGTGGACGAAGCCAGAAGACTGGCAGAAAGTAGCTCAAGCCATTTTAAATTTTATCCGTCGCTGTCATAACAAACCTACACAGTTATCAGCAGTTTGCCAAGAGTTTTCTGAATCGCTTTATTCTAGAGGCTTCCAGACAGGAATGCTTACCCCTATTCTTAACGCACTTCGACCTGATAATTTTCTGTTAATTAATAATCAATCACGACGAGTTATTAATTATTTCGCTAATACATCTTACAGCCAGAATCTGACAGACTATCCAGCGATAAACATTACTGGACGTAAGCTGATTAAAGAATTAGCTCAATATATGCACATACCTGGTGTACCAGCTTTACGATACGATGACTTGTTTGATATGTTTTGCCATTGGCTAGTTGCTATTAAAAAATATGATTTTTATGGGGAATATTTGCCACAAACAAATGAGGTGGTTGAATCTTTACTGGGTGAAGATATGAATTTACAGCCTGAATATACCTTAGCTCAATGTGCGGAGGATACTGGAATTAAAGAAGAAACATTGAAGTTTTGGTTGCAAGCGCTTGAACGCAAACAGCAGGCAATCTTTTATGGTCCACCTGGCACTGGTAAAACTTATATTGCTAAGAAGTTAGCTAAACATTTAATTGGTGGTGGTGACGGTTTTATAGATGTTGTTCAATTCCACCCTGCTTATGCTTATGAAGATTTTGTGCAAGGTATCCGTCCGCAAAGAAAAAATGGAGAGTTAGACTATCCGTTAGTTAATGGACGATTTCTGGAATTTTGTCAAAAAGCTCGCAACTGCCAGAATATTTGTGTTTTGATTATTGATGAAATTAACCGCGCTAATGTTGCCCGTGTGTTTGGGGAATTGATGTATTTATTGGAGTACCGCACCGAAGAAATTTCTTTAGCATCTGGTGAAGTTTTCAGCATTCCAGATAATGTGCGAATTATCGGCACAATGAATACAGCAGACCGCTCGATTGCATTAGTAGACCATGCGCTGCGTCGTCGCTTTGCTTTTATTTCTCTCTACCCGAACTACGAGATTTTACGTCGCTATCACGCTGCAAGTGGGTTTCTGGTTGAGGGATTAATTCAAATATTAAAACAGCTAAATCAACAAATTGGAAATCCCCATTATGAAATAGGTATTAGCTTCTTTCTGCGTCCCGATATAACTCAGCAGATTGAGAGTATTTGGCAGTTAGAAATTGAGCCTTATTTAGAGGAATATTTCTTTGACCAAGCGAGTAAAGTAAATCAGTTTCGCTGGGATAAGGTGAAACAGCAGGTTGGTCTATGAGTACAGCATCTCCACGGATTATTGAGTTAGTTGAGTATCGTCCGGTGCTGTTGGCGCGGTCGGAAATTCCCGACGCGGTCGGAGAAGTTTTGTGGCGCAACTATGACAGCCAAATTGCAGTAGAGTTCCCTTCTCCCAAGACTAGGAACCAATGGCGACTGACTGCGCGAGGATGGGTAGGACATATCCCGTTAACGCCAGATTTCCACTTTGCATTGCGCCCAAAAGTGCAGTTGGGTAATCTCTTGCGGATGTTGGAATATGCCTATGACCTCAAGAGTTTTCGTTTTTTAGAGGGGCTATTTAATTGTCAAAATTTGGAAGATTTTTATGACCGATTAGCTGATATTTTAGCTAGTCGAATTCTGCACCGAGGTCGTCAAGGATTTTATTGTGCTTATCTGCCTAAAATAGACCAATTTCCTTATGTTAGAGGGCGCATTAATCTGAGGCAGATTATTACTAAACCTTGGGATGTTAAGGTGGAGTGTGATTATGAAGAACACACAGCAGATGTTGAAGAGAATCAAATTTTAGCTTGGACTGTTTGGTGTATTGCTCGGAGTGGTTTGTGTACGGAACGGGTGTTACCAACTGTGCGCCGAGCTTATCATTTGTTACAGGGTTTGGTGACATTGCAGCCAAAGAGTCCGCAAGTTTGTGTGGGGCGTCAGTATAATCGTTTGAATGAAGATTATCGATTATTACACGCGCTTTGTCGGTTCTTTTTGGAGCAAATGGGACCGAGTTATGAGATGGGGTCTCGTCCGATGTTACCCTTTTTGGTTGATATGGCGCGGCTCTACGAACGCTTTGTAGCAGAGTGGCTGAAAGCACATCGAGAAACGGTTCTATTGCCACAGGGTTTAGATATTAAATCTCAAGAAAGATTGTATGTTGGTGAAGGGAAGAATATATATTTTGATATTGATTTAATGTTGCAAGATGTGGCAACGGGGGTTGCTAAATATGTGTTGGATACTAAGTACAAAGCTCCTACTACGCCTGCATCGAGTGACATTGCTCAGGTGGTAGCTTATGCAGAAGCGACGGGGTGTCATGAGGCGATTTTGGTGTATCCGACATCTCTAGTTGAGCCGCTGGATATTAGGGTTGGTAGGATTAGAATTCGGAGTTTAACTTTTTCTTTAGGGGGCGATTTGGATCTGGCTGGTTATAGATTTTTGGAGGATGTGCTTTATACAGACATTCAGGGAAAGAATGTGCATTAACTAACTGAACGTGAGTTCGACAGCGAATGAAAGCCAGTTAACTTTTTGGTTAATTTAATAACCGGGTTGGCTGCTTATACCTATTTGCCTCAAAAACCATTTGTTGATATTGACTCAAAAGACTTACCTGCTCTACCTCCAGCCATTTTTTAGTTCTGTCGAACTTACGTTATTTTAGTGAAATGGTATTAGGAAGATAACAAACAGGGCAAGGAAGAAATTTCCTTGCCCTGATGATTGTGGAGTTCAGAAGTGACAGCCAGTCTTTGGGACTGTATGCAACTAGTTAATCACTACTTCAAAGTAGAACTGATGCTATCCGGAAGATTGGGGATATCAGTTGGTTCTTTTTCGGCTGCATATGCTGGCACTCGTTGGATTTTGGCTCCCAACTGTTGCAATTTCCACTCTAGTTTTTCGTAACCGCGATCCAGGTGACGCAAGTCCTGAATGATAGTTTTGCCCTTTGCTGCCAGTCCTGCCAAAATTAAGGCTGCTGAGGCACGCAAGTCGGAAGCTACTACCGGGGCACCAGAAAGTAATGGTACACCCCGGATGAGGGCGTTATTACCTTTGACGCGGATATCTGCACCCATGCGATTTAATTCCGCCACATGATGCATCCGATTTTCAAACACCGTTTCGGTAATTACACTGTCGCCTTCACATAGGGTAAGCAATGCCATGAAAGGTGCTTGTAAATCTGTAGGAAAGCCTGGGAATGGCAGGGTTTCAATATCCGTTCCCAGCAAAGTGTCTGTGGGAACCACGCGCAAGCAATCAGGGGCATCACTAACTACTTTGACACCCATAGCCTGTAGTTTAGCGATCGCCGCTGTCAGGTGGTCTGGAACCACTGGCGACATACTGATTTCCGATCTGGTAATTGCTCCGGCTACCAAAAACGTCCCGGCTTCGATGCGATCGGGAATCACGGTGTAGTCAGTCGAATGTAATTGCGGAACCCCGACAATTTCAATTCTGTTAGTACCTGCACCACGAATCTTTGCCCCCATAGACTTGCACAAGTTTGCCAAATCGACAATTTCTGGCTCTTGTGCTGCATTTTCGATGATGGTTTCCCCTTCTGCTAGGGTAGCCGCCATCAGCAAGGTTTCCGTGGCTCCGACGCTGGGAAAGTCCAGGTAAATTTTTGCTCCTGTTAACCGCTTCTTATTGCCTGGTATATAGGCACTGACTATACCATGCTCAATTTGGACATTAGCTCCCAATGCTTGCAAACCCCGGACGTGCAAGTCTACTGGGCGGTCTCCAATAGCACAACCTCCCGGCATGGGTACATGGGCTACTCCCTGACGTGCCAGCAGCGGACCTGTGATGAAAAAGCTGGCCCGCATCTGGCTCACCAATTCGTAGGGAGCTTTCGATTGAGTAATTTCACTGGCATTAATGTCGAGAATATCTCCATTTTGCTCTACGCGCACCCCCAACGCCGATAAAATTTTCGCCATGCGCTGCACATCTACCAACGAGGTGGGTGCATTGCGAAGGCGACAATCTCCCGAACAGAGCAATGCCCCAGCCATCAATACCAAAGCGGAATTTTTTGCCCCGCTAATTCTTACATGACCGCTGAGGGGGGTGCCACCCCAAATTTGTAAGACTGAGGAGTCTGCTGCATTGGAAACCTGGGCATTAGGTAAGCCACGAGAAGGAGTAATAAGCCGATCCTCCAAGTTAATGAGAACTGTGACGTTTTTGAAGTTGGTTAGATTCTACAGTAAAGATTCCAATTCTATGACATATTAATCAAATTTGTTGGTATACTATTGATATAGCGGTTCCCGTTCAGGTGCAGTATAAGAGGGCGGGCAGGATGCCCACCCCACAATAACTTTACTGATTTAATCTGTACCTCACTCAACTGAGAACCGCTATAATCAATATTGCTTAGGTAGCAACTGATAGATACCGTCCTACTGTCAACGGTATTTTTTCGGTTGTTCATCCTCAAAACATCTTCAATTTATCTACCAGATTTGATATTACTTACAAAAGCAACTTATGATATAGTTATTAATATTATCCTCTTATTAAAAAATAATATTACAGCATAAATCGACTAATTTCTTTTAAATTTACAAAACTTAATAATTAACCAAATATCAGTCCCACAGCACAGGTCGGTGTTAGAGTGCTACTGATTTGAATATTCCTGGCGTCACAAAACCCCCTTTCCCTGAGCAAAAGCATTTGGGGGTAATATTTAAGTGATTTGAGATTCTTGTTACAAAATTTTTGTTAAATTTATTTAATTTATTGTTTTACAACAATATTCAACAAAAACCAGTTTTGGGAAATCTTGTTTAGTCAAGATTGTGAAAAATAAAAAGCACTAAGAAACGGAGAAAAATGCAATTTTACGGCAAGATTCACTCCTATGAATCAGTTAAACCTTTTATATAATCCAGAATTAACATGATTCCCCTCTTATTAGGTCAGAGAAATTTTCTCCTTAGCAAATAAAATTAATGAAATGAGAAATATAATTCTGAGAACACAAATCAGATATTGGCTTATGGTAATAAATTTTACCATTTTATCTAAAAATATTAAGCAAATTTACTAAAAAAATAAAGTATCAATAAAATAATAACTAATTGCTTAACTCTTTTTTCATCAAAACTTGCTTATAACAAGTACCTAGAACAAAAAAACGAGATTCACCAATAGGTTGTTTATGATTCGTCCAACCCTAGGAGATTACACCAGTATTATCTGTTTTAAGGCAGCTATTGAAGGCTTAGAAGATGCTTTGGGTGAAAATGCAACTGCGATCGCATTGACTGCAGCTGGTCGCAAACGCGGTAGAAATCTAGCCAAAGAATTAGGTTTGGTAGGTTTATCCTTGTCTTGGGATGATCTTGCCCACAAAATCACATTAGCTGTAGGTAAAGACGGGACTTGTTTATGTATAGTTGATAAAATTGTTCAGGAAGACGATATTGTAAAAGTCTATACATCCGAAACTTTGTGTTCAGCAGCAGAACCCGAAGGTTCATCTCGTAAATGTACTTTTACTTTAGGTGCTATCTGGGGTGTACTAGAGCAGGTGCTGGGTAAGCGCTTGCAGGGTAAACACACTCAGTCTGTATTGAGCGGTTCCAGCTACGATGTATTTGAGTTTCATGAATTAGGCTGAAGTATCTGAAAACAGACCTCTATCCGCTATATAAATCGTTAAGCTAATAGGATTGTAGAGACGTTCCGACGGAATGTCTCTACTAATAAATGTTGTGAATATGGCAAGACATGCTGGAAATGCCATATCATACGAGCGCGGAGGGATTCGAACCCCCGACCTACAGAACCGGAATCTGACGCTCTAATCCACTGAGCTACGCGCCCTCACAAATGACAAGTATATCATGTTAACTCTATATAAGTCCAGCATTTTTCCTATTCTTCCTACAGACTGCTATTGTGCCACCCCACATCTCCTATCGGTTATTGACGCTGATGTCGCCTTGGCTTTAGCGTTGATACACTAGAAACAATAGCTCTATATGTACAGCTATAAGCCCTCAGCCACCAGCAAGCCGTGCTAGTAGCTTTGAGAGGTCAGTATTTAACTTGGTTAAATTTTTGGAGATAAATATCCATAAAGCCAAGAAGTATGCTAGACAAATACAAGTTGCAAAACACAGCGACCAAGTTCTGGAATCCCAAACAGGACTGACCCGAAAATCCCTCAATTTTCTGATACAAAGGCTCACAACCAAACTATTTCAGTCGAGGGAGTATCACAAAAGCTGATAGCAAGTAGCTGGATAAACATTAAAAGCAGTTATACCCTTTATTTGATTTATTCATGGTATTAACAGTTAGTATGACAGCGTTCATGCTTCCACCCTTGACTCTAGGAGCTTTTTTGCCTCTAGATACTGTCTTTTCCACTCAAGGCATTATGGTCATGCTTTTGGCAGCCTATGCTGGTGCGATGTGGATGTTTCTCAGCAATGCCCCCAAAGTACACACCGTTATGGTGTCAGATTTGGAGATTGCTCGCCAGTTGTATGAAGGACTACTGGATTTACCAGCAGCCGATGTGCCCTTGCACTACTATTACAACTACGAACAAACTTTGGGTGCTAGCGCCGTCGATCCAATGTATATGTCTATCAGTCCCACTATGACTAGCAGCCGGACTATGAGTTCTGCGGCTGAGGGACTGTGGTATCAATTGAAAAAAAATACCCAGTTACATGTGATTACAGGCGCCAGCTTGGGGACAAAAAATCAGCAACGTCACGTATGCTTTGACCGTGACTGCTTGGAACTACTGCTATTGCGTGTCGAAACACGCGGTTTAAAGTTCAAGATTCGCTCTCAGAAACCGCTGAATTTTTTGGTTAAGGATTATGAAGGGCGGGTGATTGAAATGGCGGAAGTAGCAAATTAAGCCAATAGAAAATAACCGATGACTGTAGGGGCACAACATGGTTGTGCCCTTATAATTATCTGTGTATTGTGTATCTAGCAATTATCGTGGAAATTTAAAAGCTCAGATTCCCGACTTCTTCCAGAAGTCGGGAATCTTTTTTTCAGGAATGATATCATGTCCGCAATTGTTCCATCTGTAACAGGGATTGATAGTGATTGCTTGCACTATAAAGAAAAATGAAGTGTGAAATTTTTGAGATTCCACACTTGTAACTATTCCCTAATCGGAGAAAATCCTTGATGCAACGCTTTTCTGCACGTATCCTGATACTGGCTGTGTTAGGAAATTTGGTGTTATTACCTAACGCTACAGCTACTATTAATAGCAACCTGAGTATCACCATTGACGGACTTAGGAACCAAAAGGGACAGATTTGTCTGAGTCTGTTTTCCAGCAGTCGTGGTTTTCCTAACAACACTCAACGATCTGTGCAATCCAAGTGCGTCCCGATTGGAAGCAACCCTGTAATGGTTAATTTTGGTAACTTGAAGGCAGGAAACTATGCTGTAGCAGTGATTCATGATGCGAATCGTGATGGGAACCTCAACAGCAATGCTATTGGTATCCCCACAGAAGGCTTTGGGTTTTCTCGAAATCCCGTCATTCGTACAGGTCCACCCAAGTTTGGTGATTCGACGATTCTAGTAGCCGGTCCCAACACAAATATTGAAATTCGTTTACGGTATTTATTGTAAACATTTGGCGTTGCTCATTTTTTGTCGTGAATGTTGATTTTTGGCAAATCATCCAACAGTAGCTTCTCTACGATGAATCTGAAATTCATCCCGTAATTCAGCAACGTCACAAGTTTTGTAATCAACAGCCATCAGTTCTAGTATTTAAGGACTTAGGTAACTGTCACAAAAACACCAACTTGCAGGGTTGGGGTATATAAGTGCCTAAGTCTTTTATTTTTCTGGATTGGCTAATTTTTCGCCATTTTGGCAACAATTCTGGGCGTTTAGTCACAATCATTAATAATATAGTGAATTGACGATTATTTGCTGTTTTAAATACTACAAACTTCGCAGCCAAAATATAAAATTTTTCTTAATTTAATTAGCAAAAGTTTTTGATGACAAGGTAAATTGTCGAGGTAAATTATGAACTTTATGTCCAAAATGTTTAAAATTTCAAAGAAACCTATACAAAATTAAATGTCTTTTGATGACAAAGTAGATGAAAAATGATAATTGGTTTCGCTAAAAACTAGTAACAAAGCTCTGGTGAGACCCCGCTCTTAAGGGCAGGGTCTATTCAGATTTTTACCTACAACAAATTTGCAGTAAAGTAGATTTATAAAATAGATTGATAATTAGGTTTTCAGCTTAATTAAAAATAACCAAATTCTTGGAGGTTAGGGTCAATGACTAGTGAGAGGCATAAAAATATATCTCCAGATAGAAGTTTTTTTGTAGAAAGTCATATAACTTTTTCTCAAGTTGCTTTGACAAAGCCATTCCACAGTTTGATTAAAATGTGGTTTAAACAGCAAATTAGTTGTTTAGGAGTTAGGCAGAAGCTAATTTATAGCTATGTTATAGTTACATGCTGTGTTTTGCTGGTGGTACTGGCTGGACGGACTATAGAAATAAAATATCGCCAAGAACTAGCAACAGAAAAACTTTTTGCTACAGAAACAGTACATCTAGTCAATGAATTAGAAAAGGCAGTATTAAAAACAAAAATTCAACAACAGCAACTATTATTAACCTTGGATAGCCCCCAAGCATTCCAGCAAGAATCTGCACGTCTGCTGGCTGCTACTAAAACAATTAAACAACTTTTAAATGAAACTAAATCATTTATAAGTTGTTCAAATATTAATCATGACCAGTTAAGTCTGAAGCAAAAGTGCGAGCGTGCATCCGGGGTGCTAGCATCAGAGCAAAGAACCATAAATGCTTACTCACAACAGCTAGAGATACTACTCCAGCCGGGAGGTAGCCAAAACCTGAATCTGCAACAACAAAACAAACTCAGACAATCTTTGATAGTATTTGCTCGCTCTCAAGTAGCTAGTAACTTTAATAATCTACCAGGGGATTTACAACAGTGGGTTGAGTTGTATCGTGCTGAGCAAATCAGGATTTTACCTAAAATTCAATCCCAACAGGTGATGATATCAAGAACAATTTTAGTTATAACTATCCTGGTGGCAATATTTATCACTAGTGTTTTAGTATTTTATATCACTCGTACCTTAACTTTGCCTGGCGAATCACTGCAGAAAGTGGCTAAAAAAGCTATACAAGAGTCTAATTTGACCTGGCAATTATCCGTATCCGGGGCAAATGAAGATACTAGTTTAGCGACGGCTCTCAATCATTTAATACAACAAATGAAAAAATCAAACAAGCAATTAGAGATAGCTTATGAAAGTTTAGAGAAAGATTTCATCCAGCAGCAAGAAGAAATATGGCAAAAAGATGCAGAAATTAGCTTGATTCGCCAAAATTTGCAAAAAATTGAATCCCAAGTAGCTCAAGCAGAAAAAATGTCTAGTTTGGGACAGATGCTAGCCGGAATTGCTCACGAAATTAATAACCCAGTAAGTTTTATTTATGGCAATATTAAATATGCCAAAGATTATGTCACCAAATTATTAAGTTTAGTAAATTTATACGAGCGACAATATCCTCACTCAACCATGACAATTGAGGAGTATCGGCAGGAAATAGAACTAGATTTTATAGCCGATGATTTACCAAAAATATTGGCTTCTTTAGAAATGGGTATTCAACGAGTGCGTCAGCTAGTGTTATCGCTGCGAAAATTCTCGCGCTTGGATGATGAAATTGTAAAAAATGTTGATTTACATGCTGGTATTGAAGATACATTATTAATTCTCAATCACCGCTTAAAAAAAGGAATTCATGTTAGTAAAAAGTATGGTATTTTACCGGTTATTGAGTGTTATCCAGCACAATTAAATCAGGTTTTTATGAATATCATCAATAATGCTATTGATGAACTGCTGGCTCATGGGGAATTGGAATCAAAGCAGATAATCATCCAGACAGAAATGATTACTCCTCATCAGGTACAGGTGCGAATTCAAGATAATGGTTACGGGATACCACAATCTATGCTGGATAAAATTTTTGACCCGTTTTTTACCACTAAACCTGTGGGACAAGGTACGGGACTGGGATTATCTATTTGCTCTCAAATTATGGCAAAGCATCACGGTCAAATCCAGATTCATTCTCAGCCAGGGAAAGGATCTGAGTTTGTCCTCACCCTCCCTGTAGAGCAATTGCTATCCTGTGAGCAACCCGTAGTCTCTCAAGTTTGAATTTTTGGGGATTACTCACGAGTGCTGGACTGTGGGTCTAGCGGATTAATTTTGATGGTGTTCGTCATTTTCTGGTTTGCAGTTGACTACAACTAAGCACTATTCATCACAATTCGCTGTTCTCGACAAGTCCGCTCATAGATACTATCTAATTCCACACCCAAGCAAATCTGACCACGCAACCACAACGGTAAGGTAGGTAGGGCACAACCCACAGTCAGTTTCTCCTGCCAAATATCGAGACTAGGCTGTCCATCTCGCTCAACGGGTCGATAAGCTGTCGCATAAAGTTCGGTGTTAAACAAGGATACACTACCTCCCGCAATCCTGGTTAACAAATCATCATGGAGATTTGCTTTCCTCCCTGTAACAACATCAACAATCACCAAACCAATCCCCTGGCGCAAATAGGTTTCACACTTAGAAACAAAAGCACTACGGTGCGAAGAGCGGTCTTTGTTAGCAGGACTCACCAATTCAATTGCAGCCGTTAAAGTAGGACCAGCCTCAGTGTTAAAAATACTAACTGCCACCGTTTCAGGAGTCGGTAGAAACGGCAGTATTTGGGCTGGGGGTGGTGGCATCCAATTACTTTCAAAATCTCTGGGGAACTGAATTACTTCCCCTTGGTACTGAGAATCTGGCAAAGACTCTTCAAACGCTGCAACGTCAATTTCAATCCCAAACTGCACATTCGGCTCCGCAAAGTAACCCTCTGGCAATTTGGCGTTCAAATCAGAGGCAATATAAGTCGCCCAAGCATTGTGAAAAGCTTGCCAGTGACGACGCACCGACAGCGGTGGATGAAAGTGGTCTTGCAGCACCATCTTTTCCGCAGTGCGCTATATAAAGATATATTTCCATATATAACATTGATACGTTAAAGTACTTAGTACAGTGATTACAATTTTTGTAAATAATTAACATAATCTGAGTAATAACTGCTACTCAGTTCCGACTGCCAATTTGGTGGTTGGTAATTAATATTACGAAATTTCTGGAAACCTTTCTGAATAATGTGTAGTGACAAGCAACACAGGCAAACAACAGAGTTCCTGTCAAAACTGGCAATATCTATTACTCAAGCCAGGGATACCGAGTCATGTATGTCCATAAAAGACGACAAATTTCCCATGTTAGCGGATATAACAACGGAGAAAATTACTGACGGTCACGAGAGTAAACATGGTAACATTTACCCAGAATTGTTAAAATTTGTTGACAAAGACGATTGCTCAACGGCTCTGATAGCGATCGCTTTGGGTTTGGGGACAGAAACTAGTCATGACCGAGATTTTTGCATCGTACAACCTGATGGCAGCATCCGGTGGGTGAAAATAAAAGGACAGGTATTACAAAACACCTGTGGACAACCGCTAAGGATAATTGGGACACCGATGGACATTACCGAAGCACAAGACGCACAAACAGATATACTCATGGCACAGCAGCGCTTAGGACATCTTCTCTCCTCTAGTCCCGGTATTGTCTATAGCAGCAAAGCGGATGGGGAATACGGTGCCACTTTTGTCAGTCCGAATGTCACCGCCATTTTGGGTTATGAAGTCAGCGAATACTTGAGTTATTCTCGCTTTTGGCTGGATAAACTGCATCCGGAAGACGCGCCAAATATTTTAGCAGAAATGACCAACTTGTTGTCCATAGGTTATGCCTGTTTAGAGTATCGTCTCCGGCATAAAAATGGCAGTTACCGCTGGATACATGATGAATTAAAATTAGTGCGGGATAGGCTGGGTAATCCCCTAGAAATTGTCGGTTGTATGGTAGACATCACCGAGCGTAAATTAACAGAATTAGCTTTAGAGCAGGCAGTAGCAGAAGCACAAAATAGTGCCTGGTTACTAGAAATGCGCGTTGAACAACACACATTAGAATTAGAAAAAACTTTGCATAAATTGCAAGAAAAAATTGCGGAGCAACAACAAACAGAAGCACAGTTACGCCAGAAGACATCAGAACTAGAAGCGATTTTTAAAACTTTACCGGATTTATACTTTCGGTTGAGATGTGATGGGACAATCATCGATTACAAAGCTGGAAAGGAAATGAATTTCTATGTCCCACAAGACGCTTTTTTAGGGAAAAAAATGCAGTCAGTCCTACCACCAGATTTAGGGTGGCGCTTCCATGCAGCGATAAATAAACTCCTTAAAACCAAATCCTTAGTTACTTTTGATTATACGTTAAATCTAGCCGATCGCGAGGGTCATTTTGAAGCAAGACTCCTGCCATTTGCCGAAAATCAAATAATAGCTATTGTCCGCGATATCACCGAACAAGTGCAAGCAGAAGCCGAACGACAGCGGTTTTTTGAGATGTCTTTGGATATGCTTTGTATTTATGGTTTTGATGGTTATTTTCGCCAAGTAAACTCGGCTTGGGAAAAACTCCTGGGATGGACCGAGGAGGAATTATTATCTGCTCCCTTGATTGAACTTATCCATCCGGAAGATCGCGCTTCCAGTTTGGAACAAAGACGGAAAATGATTGCTGGGAATGACACGATTGAATTTGAAAATCGTTACCGCTGCAAAGATGGTTCCTACCGCTGGATTTTTTGGTCGGCGAAAACATTACCCCAGAGACAATTAATTTACGCTGTGGGTCGCGATATCACCGAACGCAAAGCCACACAAGAAGAATTATTACGTATCGGGAAAGCGATCGCTTCCACTAGTGATGGCATTGCTATTGCGGATATTTCCGGTAATGTAACATACATCAATTCCGCCTTTGAAGAATTATTTGCCTACAGCATCGCCGAATTGAACTCTGGAGGAGGACTACCAGCGACTTACGTCCATCCAGAAGACATTCAAGCCGTGTTTGGAGCAATTTACAGCGGACATTCCTGGAATGGCGAACTCAGCATGAGCAGCAGCAGTGGTAAGCTAATGTACATTTCCCTGCGTAGCGATGCCATCAAAGACGCCAATGGGAAAATTATCGGCTTGATGGGGATTTATACAGATATAACCCAACATAAACTTGCCGAGCAAGCACTACAGCAAAGCGAAGCCAGAAATCGCGCTATCCTCCAAGCCATACCTGATTTGATGTTTCGTTTGAGTGGGGATGGTATCTATCTCGACTTCCAAACCACCAACGAAGAGGAATTGGTGGCTCCTCCTGATTCCCTCATCGGTCAATCTGTCTGGGAAGTCTTACCACCAGACTTAGCACAGCAGTCAATGCACTACATCCAGCAGACTCTAATTCAGGGGAGCATCCAAATATTTGACTATCAACTCCCGATTAAAGGGGAATTACAAGATTATGAAGCTCGAATAGTTCCCAGTGGTGACAATGAAGTATTAATCATGGTGCGGAACATTACCGACCGCAAGCGAGCAGAAGAAGCATTACGCCAAACTAACGAGCGTCTCGCTACAGTCATCAATAATGCTCCTGTTATTTTATACGCCTTAGATAAACACGGTACCTTTACCTTTTCCGAAGGTAAAGGATTGAAAATTTTAGGACTCAAACCAGGGCAAGTGGTGGGACAATCAGTGCTTGAATTTTATAAGGATTACCCAGACATTATCAATAACATTCGTCATGTCTTAGCAGGTAACGAAGCTAATTGGCACGCAGTGGTGGGTGACTTCGTATTTGACTCTCGTGCTACTCCAGTGCGAGATAAAAACGGTGAAGTCATGGGTTTTATTGGTGTTTCTACTGATATTACCAAACGCAAAAAAGCACAGGATGCCTTGGCGGCTTCGGAGGCTAGATATAGAGACCTGGCGATAAAAGAAACATTACTCAACCGTCTCGCTAACCAAATTCGCAGTTCTTTGGATTTGAATACGATTGTGGAAACAGCGGTGACAGAAGTCCGGAATTTATTAGCAATCGACTACTGTCTGTTCATTTGGTATCACAGTAAAACAGAGCAAGAGAGTGAAGAAGAATACACCGATAATTTACTAGCAAATAGGGGTATCTGGGAAACTGTTGGGGAAGCACGCAATCCTCATCTTTGCAGCTTTTTGGGGATGCAAGTGGACAATTCCATTGTCACACCCATAGTCCAAAGGATATTGAAAAAGAAACTCATCCGGATTGATGATGTCAGTAAAATTTATGATGCCGTAGGACAGCAATTTTTACAATCCTTTGGCTTGACCGCAGCATTAAGCTTACCAATCCATACCAAATCAGGAAAAATCGGTGTCTTTGTCTGTACTCACTCGACGGGAGAGCGACCTTGGCGGGATAGTGAAGTAGAATTGCTAGTTGCGGTTACGGATCAGTTAGCGATCGCTATCGACCAAGCAGAACTCTACAAAAAAAGTCGCATCGCTGCTCAAACCGCTCAAGAACAAGCAGCTAAGCTAGAAGCAGCTTTGTACGAACTTGCTTCCACCCAAGCACACCTGGTACAAGGGGAAAAAATGGCTTCCCTAGGACAGTTGGTAGCTGGTGTAGCACACGAAATCAACAACCCGGTTAACTTTATCTACGGGAACCTAATCTACGCTCAAGAATATATCCAAGGTCTGTTGTATTTGCTGGAAGTGTATCAACAGCATTATCCCCAACCCACAGCCGAGATTCAAGCAGCGATCGACACCATTGATTTGGAATTCCTGCGTCAAGACTTACCCAAAATGCTGGGGTCAATGAATTTAGGGGCTGAACGGATTCGCAAACTTGTCCTTGGGTTACGGAACTTCTCCCGTCTAGATGAAGCCGAGAAGAAACCAGTTAATATTCACGAAAGTATCGATAACTCTTTACTGTTGCTAGCACACCGTCTGAAACACCATTCCGGACAGCCCAACATTGAAATCATTAAAAACTATGGCAACCTACCCTTAGTAGAATGTTACACCAGTTCACTCAACCAAGTATTTTTGAATCTGCTATCCAATGCGATTGATGCTTTGGAGGACGGATGGGGGAATGGGGGTTGGGAAGACAAGCTCAAGGGAGGAGAAGTTTCTTCATCCCCCACGATTCGCATTTCTACAAAGATTACAGACAATCAACAAGCAGAAATTCGGATTGCTGACAATGGTCCCGGTATTTCCCAGGAAAATCAACAACGCCTGTTTGACCCGTTTTTTACCACTAAACCCGTAGGTAAAGGCACTGGTTTGGGATTATCCATCAGCTATAAAATAGTGGTGGAAAAACAGGGTGGTAAATTATACTGTATTTCCACTCCGGGACAGGGTGCAGAGTTTGTAGTTTCGATTCCCCTGTGCTAATAAAACTGTGTAATACATATTCAGGACTTACGATAGTGTCACAATTGGTCATAGGTGCGTGACGCCAAAAGTCTTATTCTTACGTTCAAATTTTTTCGTAGCGTCACACACCCTACAAGAAAAAATGTGCCAGTTGCGTAAGTCCTAATTAAGATAAATTTCCGGGAAGTTACCAAATTTGCTGCAGATGTAGATATTAGTGCGTAATCATCATCCCGGATGAAGTACACATCCTAAACCCCGTCCTTAAGGACGGGGTATTAACATTTGTCAATATTTTTTAATATGAATACATTACTCTCCCTGAGTAGCACTCAGCAGAAATTTGGCACTAACTAATAAATATGATACAACTAGTTAAGTATTTATTCTCAAGAAATCACCTAAGAAAAATTTCATTTCTGCTAATTTTTTCAGTACTTTTACTTAAGTAAAACCCACAAATGCCAGGAATCGAATTAAAATATAAAAAAAAGATTAACTTGCTCATATTAATGTATTAAATAACACTTAAATACATGAGAGAATTTATTTAAAGTAATAGGTATTTTTATGCTATTGAGTTAGTATGCAAAAAGATTGTGACCGAGTAAAAAACTTGAAAATGATACAGAGTAATGATAATTATTCTGTTTCCCAACTATGGAGTAAATTTGACAATGTGATGCTCATGAGGTTTAAGCATTGGTTGTCTAGCTTGAGTATCCGACAAAAAATTACCTATGGCTATAGCTTAGCAATTGGTATAGCATTACTTGGGACTAGTACTGGTTTATTGATAGGAGAACATTATCGCCAGAAAGCAGTAGCAGAACTTAATCAAGCTAACAAGGAAAATAAGCTATTGTCAGAGTTAAAAATTCGGGCAATGGATTCGCAAATGCATACTTATAAATTGATTACTACTTTAGCTAAACCCCAAAAATTTGACCGAAAAAAATATGCTATAGAATACTACGAATTACTCGATTATGTGGAAAAAACTAATCGTTTGTATAATAATCTTAGGTCAGATGTAGCACAGGGAAAAATTTTCCGCTCTTCGCCTCAAGAATCTGCTAATTTAGATAAATTATTGCAGACATACGATGTCACAATAGCAGCCTATATCAAGCAACTAGAAAAACTCTTATCTCAAATCCCACCACCAACTTTACAGCCTCCAGATATTTCCGAAGCACACAAAACCTTGGAGGATTTTAACAGAAGTGAAATAGCAATTAATTTTGATGATTTAGCACAGCGGTTGAATCAGCCAATATCAGTTACTTATGAACAAGAAAGTAATGCTACTCAGGTACTCAAACATGCTGAAAATTTGAGAATTATAATTATCAGTTGGAGTATGCTGTTGTCGATAGGTATAGCAGCAGTTTTAGCAGTTTACACCAGTCAAGCGATCGCACGTCCGATAGAAGCCACAACTGAATTTGCTCGCTTAGTAACCCAGGAAACTGATTTTCAACTCCAAGTGAGGGTGACATCCAAAGATGAAGTGGGACAATTAACAGATTCTCTGAATCAAATGCTGCAACGCATTGCCAAATACACCCAAGAACTAGAGAAAAGCCAGAGACAAAATCAAGCCTTATTAAATGCCATTCCCGATTTGATGTTACGGATTGATAAAGATGGGATTTATCTAGATTATAATTCACCAAAAACCTTGCACAATTTCTACACAAACCCTGACGTTATCGGCTTAAATATATATGATGTTTTGCCAAGAGAGCTAGCTCAACAGCGGATGCATTATATCAAAAAAGCACTCGCTACTGGAGAATTACAAATATTTGAATATCAATTCTCAGTGAATGACAATATTTGCGAACAAGAAGCAAGAATTGTTGTCAGTGGTAAGGATGAAGTGTTAGTAATCATCCGTGATATTACCAAACGGAAGCAAGCAGAAATAGCCTTACAGGAAAAAGCCAGAGAACTGGAAGTAACTTTGCAAGAACTACAGCATATGCAAGCACAATTGGTGCAAAGTGAAAAGATGTCCAGTTTAGGACAATTGGTAGCTGGTCTAGCACACGAAATTAACAATCCGGTGACTTTTATTTACGGGAATATTCAACACACTGAAGATTATCTGCAAAGCCTATTAAATTTGTTAAAGCTGTACCAACAGCATTATCCTCAGCCAAGTCCGACAATTCAAGCGGAAATTGAAGATATTGATTTAGAATTTTTAGCATCTGATTTACCAAAAATCATCAATTCTATACGCACAGGTGCAGAGCGTATTCGTTCCTTAGTATTGTCTTTGCGGAACTTTGCTCGTCTCGATGAAGGGGAAATTAAAAAAGTTAACCTCCATGAAGGAATTGACAACACTCTGTTAATTTTTTCCAATTACATTGACCAAGGAATTTCTATCACTAAACAATATGGCGATTTACCACAAATCGAGTGCTACCCCGCACAGTTAAATCAAGTGTTCATGAACTTATTGCATAATGCAATAGATGCACTTTTTGCAGCATTTAACCAAAAAAATAAACAGATTGTAATTATCACCGAAATTCTGAAAACTTCAGAAATAAGAGTGCGAATTCAAGATAATGGTGATGGAATTCCGCAGAAGATCCAAAATAAAATATTTGACCCATTTTTTACCACCAAACCAGTAGGTCAAGGAACAGGATTAGGACTAGCAATTTGCTATCAAATAATTAAAAAGCATCGCGGTAAAATTACCATGTGTTCTCAAGAAGGTAAAGGATGCGAGTTTGCGATTACTTTACCAATGAGCCAGAAAAAAATCCTGACTCACGAGTCCTGAGATTTATTAGAGATAAGCTGCTTTTTTCATCTCTAGATAGAAATATTTTTTAGTTATTTCTTTACTAAAAATTAACCATTACTTACTTACTCGTTAATTATATAGCTGTTAATCTTACCCTTAGCTGAAGTTCAATTAGAGCATTGTTTCACAAAACAGGCTTGGCGTTCATTCATGTATTACTTCACCCCCTAAGTTACAAAACCCTCGATTAAAACACTCACTTCTTTTTTCCGGTTGAAAAAGGCATAGGGGGTGTTTTTTTCTTAGTTATTAGTCATTAGTCGTTAGTAAGTATAGTCGGGGTTCACGAGTAAGGATAAAAGGCAAACTTAATATGTGCCTAAAACGGACTTTTCATTTTCATTAGTTATGAGTCATTTAAAAAAGAGAGGTTTATGAAACGAATCAAGCATATTTGGACTTGGACAATTTTAATTTTAACTAATTTAATAGCTTTAGCTGCTCCAGCATTTGCTGATACTAAATCTTTGAATTTTATTCTGAGCGCTGAAGATAATCAAACCTATAAAAGCTTACTTCAGCAAGCAGAATCATTGTCAAACCAAGTTATCCAGCAAGGATTTGCTGAGAGTCCTTATCCTACAGAAATTGCTGTGACTATTATCGGAGAACGGAAAGGTCAGGAAGTTCCGTTATTGTTTACTAAAGTTTCCCGTTATCAATGGAAACAACAGCCACAAGTTAAAATCTGGAGTCAATATTTTTCTAATTCTGGGACGTTATTAGGTTTTTACGGAACTCCAGGAATACCGGTTGCAAATTCTAGTGTGAATACTAATTATAGTCCCCGCTCATCATCTAGCGAGAACGATCCAGCCTTCAGAGATGATTGATTATCGTAGGATGAGTAAATTTTTCTCACCCTAAACAACTATTAACTACTCTTAACTTCCCTCTCCTTGTTGGAGAGGGCTAGGATGAGGTAAAGAAAGAGAATGGGAGGTTAGGTTTCTGGTAAATTTTTCTGACTGCGCTTTAAGACTGAAACTGCTCCCAAACTTCCTAAAAATAGCAACCCAATTGTTGTACTAGCTTCGGGAACTGCTTGGACATTATCGACAACTAATCCAGAAATAATTGTAGATTCACCTACATCTACGACACCCAATCCTAAAGTATATTCGCCATCAAAAGGTAAGGTAAAAGAAAACTTTTGAAATCCCGTTGTTTCATCAAAGTCTGCACTAGAATTTCCCGTGAAAAACTGGGATGTGGTATCAGCTAGGCGGAAAAATAAGTTTTGTGAGTTGAAATTCAAAGTAGCAAAAGCAAAATCATTGAAGTTAGGATCTGCATTATCGCCTACCATTTCATTGGTAAAGAAGTTCCAATCAAAAGATAAGGTTTGTCCTGCACGTCCATTAAAGGTTTGTCTGATAGCAGAACCTTCAATAGCATCGGTGAAATTGTCATCACCAAGGAATGATGATAATCCGAGGAAACCTTCTAAACTTGACTGTTCACCAATTCCAGAAATAAAAGAAAAAGGAGCAGCATTACCTCCCCTAATTTCATTACCACGGCTATCAACACTAATAACTTCCTCAAAAGCTGTCGAGAGGAAAGCTTGACCGCTAGATATAGAAGTTTCTCCGAGGGTTTGCCAGTTAGTAAACCCATTTTCAAAGCTGCCATTCATCATAGCAGCATCAGCAGCGGTAGGTAAAGTCAAACCAGCAATAATGGCGACTGTACTGCACCAAAAACTTTTCATTTATCACTCCTAAATTTCACACTGAAAACATTGCGTTTATCTGAAAACTTTGTTAGCTATTTTCAGTTAATTTAGTATTTTTACGTACAACTAAAGTTATAAAAATTTTAGATTAAGGGGATGTTAATAAAATGATAATAATTCATAAAAAAAGGGTTAACCTATGGAAAACCTCACTAAGTATAAAGTTTAAGTAAATTTTTTATCCCTAAAAAATAATATTTTACTTGATTCTTAACTAGAAAATTACCAAATCTTAAATTATGGTAAGTATTCTTTTATCTGTAATCACTAAAACTAAAGTGTAAAAATCACTACTGTAGTGAAAATAATGTCAACTTGACTAAAAGTAATCCTGGAAGTCCGCGATTAAACCTGTTATTTCAGAGGGAAATTAGAAAACTTTGTGGAGGTTAAATTGCAGTAAAGCTGGGTCAAAAAATTGATTTAGCTAAAGAAATTGCTAACAGTTTCTGATTACTTATTTTGGTCAATTCTAATTAGAGGGAGAGAAATGTCTACCTATAGCCGAAGACAAATACTAATGTTTTTTGGAGCTAGTGCTAGTGCGGCTGTACTAGCTCCTGTGGTGGGGGATAAACTTTTTGGTAGCGAAAGTACCATTGCTGAAGCTGCTCGACCCCTGGGATTTACCCCTGTACGCTTACCCCAACCGTTAGCAATTTATCGTGAACAAAAGAGCTTTTTACCGAGTGGTATTGGACAGGGAACGGTATTAAATGCTGCCGCTGATACCCGCTTAACCAGCTACAACATCATTGATGACGTAGTAGTACCCCCGGAATACGAACGGTATGTAATTGTTCGTTGGGGCGATCGCGTCTTCCCGAACCAGGAAGAATATTTTGGTTACAATTGCGACTACACCGGCTTTGTACCCATTAACAGAAACCCCAATGATGGATACTTGTGGGTAAACCACGAATACGTATCCTACCCAATTTCCTTCCTGACACCAGAAAGTGGTGCGGATGTAGAACCTTTTGCTACCAGCGATACCCCGGTATTAGGGTTTACTTTACCTAAAGCTAGTACACTTGTCGCCCTGAGCGCAGGCGATCGCCGCTTTTTATTAGGTGAGTTTTATTACAATCTTGGTGGTTCTATTGTTAGAATTTCCCGCCGCGATCGCGCTGGTAAATTTGAAGTTGTCCGGGACGCGAAAAACCGCCGGATTCACGGTTTATCTGGTTTAGGAATCAATCGAGAGCGTTCCGACGCTTACAAAAATGTCACCTCCTGGGGTTCCCGTAGCTACCAACAAGGCGACGATAATTATTTAATTGGTACCGGACCTGCTGCTACTGAAGTATTCAACCTTAGCAGCGATGGCTTGGGTAACAAAATTATCGGTACAGCCTACAACTGTTCCGGTGGTACAACTCCTTGGGGTACTATCCTATCTGCAGAAGAAAACTTCCAAGGTAGTGAAGCGTTTTTTGTCGGCGTCACTGAAAGCGTAAAACCCGACGGCACCCAGACCGATTACAGCGCAGGTACCTCTGGTGCAGAATTCGGTTTGGTGGGTGAAAAATACGGCTGGATGGTGGAAATTGACCCCGCAGACCCCAATTATCGTCCCCGGAAACACACCTGGTTGGGTCGCTATCGCCATGAAAACATCGCCTTCCGGGTGGAACCAGGTAAGAAATTAATTGCTTACATGGGTGACGACAGACGCGGTGGTCACACCTGGAAATTTGTCAGCAACGGTATCGTCAGAAACCCGCTCGATAAACGCAACAGCCGCCTATTTGAAGATGGTATTTTATACGTTGCTAAATACAACCCTGCTCCTGACCCCACCAGACCAAATCAAGGCACCGGTGAATGGGTACCCTTGCTGTTAAATACCCGCACTAACCCCATCCCCCCGACTGTCCTATCTTCCACGGAATTTGCTGCCCTCGGTAGTGCCCAAAGAGACGGTCTAATGCGTCTCCCCAGACGGAATGGAGTTGCTGGACAAACAAGGGACGGTGGGTCTTTCTCCCTGACTCGCACCAACGAAAGCACTGCACTCCAGGATTACCAAAACAAAACACTACAAAATTTCTATACCTCCCAAGGTGCGGTTGTCGCGGATGGTTTCTTAGCCGCCAACCTAGTAGGTGGTACTCCTACAGCCCGTCCTGAAGATATTGAAGTCCATCCCCGCACCAAGGAAGTGTACATTTCTTACACCGATGGCGCCCCAGGAAGCGATGGCTACCCTGACTCTCGCGTGTTTGTAGTTGCCAAATACACCACTGCTGTCAACGATGCTCAGCAGTCTGGCGGTATATATAAGATTATGGAAGACAGCGCCGATGGTACTGGTAGAACCTTCCGCTGGCAGCGTTTTGTCCAAGGTGGAGAAGCAGGTGCAGAAGATGGCGCCGGTTTTGCGAACGTCGATAACCTAGCATTTGACAGCCAAGGTAATATTTGGGGTGTGACTGACATGTCCACTGGTCTGCACAATGGCTTTGAAACAGGTGCAGCCGGAACCCAGACCACCATTGACCACAGCCGGTCGGGTAACGTCTCCAACTTAGTCGGTACTTTTGGTAATAACTGGCTGTTCTACATTCCCACCAGCGGTGCCGATGCGGGTAAAGTCGTACCCTTTGGTTACGGTCCACCGCGTTGTGAAATGACTGGACCAACTTTTATCGGCGATACCCTGATTCTTTCTGTCCAGCATCCCGGTGAAGACTGTCCGTTTACTCCCAATACCACTCTGACTCGCAATATTGAAATGCTGAATTTGGATGGGACTCTGTTTAACCAAACCCGTTCTGTACCTAGAGGTAGTAACTGGCCGAGTAACATAGAGGGTAACGCTAATGGTGCCCCCCGTCCCTCAGTGATTGGTATTCGTCGCAAGCGGTCTAGCGGTCGGTTTGTGTAAGTAGATTTTCTGTGAACAGCCATGTGCATAATCAACACAGATGATTGTTCATCTGTGTTTTTTTTGTAGATACCCAGATTCCCGACTTCTTGAAGAAGTCGGGAATCTTCTTGAGAAAAACTAAATTTTGTTTGTAGTAAGCGCAAAGAGCGCTTATTTACGAAGCACCTTACCTCTTCATACTCTTTTTTTGGCTCAGGTATCGGTATTGTAAAATGTATTCGATTATCTATCCCAAAGGACTGTGACATTGCTGCAATACGACTTTCTATATCGCTTTCTGAAAATCGCTACTGTCAACGTAGCGTCGAATATTACAATACCCTTATCGGGTGCAATCAGCGTAGCTTTCCTGGGACACCTGTCAAGCATTACTTCTTTAGCAGGAGTGGCATTAGGCGCTATTTTGTTTGATTTTCTCTATGAGAGTTGTTCGTTTATCAAGTCAGGAACAACTGCAGTTACATCTCAAGCTGTTGGACGAGATGACCGAGAAGCAATATTGTTAGCAGGACTACAAAATGCCTTAATTGCTTTGGGATTGGGTATGCTGTTTCTGCTACTGCAATACCCTATAGGGAAGCTAGGTCTTATATTGTTAAACGCTAATTCAGATGTAGAACTTG
The DNA here is from genome assembly GCA_035285345.1 of Nostocaceae cyanobacterium. Lineage (GTDB taxonomy): Bacteria > Cyanobacteriota > Cyanobacteriia > Cyanobacteriales > Nostocaceae > JAYKJH01. Next base: position 34,153 of record JAYKJH010000157.1, read on the forward strand.
CCGGTATTGCTTATTTTAATAGCCGGATTTGGGGAGCTCCTGCGGCTTTAGTCAATTTAGTCTTAGCTGGCTGGTTTCTGGGACAAGAAAAAAATCGCCAAGTCCTTTTACTTAGTATTATTGGTAACGTTGCTAATGTTCTACTAAATTACGTTTTCATTGTGCTTTGGAATTGGTCAAGCATTGGGGCTGGATTGTCGCAAGCTATCAGCCAGTATATAACTTTATTTGTAGGGCTGGTGATGATTAGCCGTGAATTTACGTTCAAAGAAGTAGTTAATTTAATAGGAAAAATCATCAATGTTTCCGCAGTGCAAAATCCTTTTCTTCTCAACGGCAATCTATCTGTTAGGTCTCTAGTTATCGTATGTATGTTTGTCCTTTTTAATGCTTTTAGTGCCACATTGGGAACTACTATTTTGACTGAAAATATTTTACTTCTTCAAGTAGTAGCATTAAGTATGTATATGTGTGATGGAGTAGAATACGCTACCACAACTTTAACAGGCAACTTTCAAGGTCAAGGCGAAACACATAAACTTGTCCCTCTTTTGCAAATTGCGTTAGGAACTAATCTGGTGATTGCTTTGGTAGTTGGTTTGGCTGCTGTCTTTTTTCCTGACCCCATATTTAATATGTTCACTAACCATTCGGAATTGATAGAAGCAATTAAAGTTTATATCCCTTGGGTACTCCTTGTTGTAGTGGGTTCGGGAGTTGCTTATATTCTAGATGGATATTTTGCTGGCTTGGGTGAGGGTTCTGCTGTACGCAATACCTATTTGGTCAGTGGCTCGGTGGGACTTATTTTTCTATGTTTAGCAACCTTTTATTTTCATAGCAATCATTTTTTATGGTTAGCTTTATTCATGTTTATGTTGTCTTGCAGTTTAACTCTGGGAATACAGATACCTATGACATTGCCATCAAATGAGGAAAAGGAGGTTATTGCCAAATCATAATTTAATTGAAATTTAATTTATTAGTTGCTCTTGAAAATACCCCCCAAGTCCTGATTGTCCTGTAGTACCTTGGACGGCTAAAATGATTTTGACGAAACATCTTCATTTGTTTCGTAAATGAAGCTGTAAATACCAGTGAAATAAGAAATCAAAATGAAATATAGAAAATTGGGCAAAAGTGAATTGTGTATTTCTGAAATCAGTCTTGGTTCATGGGGTATTCATGAAGGTGTAGAACAGCAAAATGCAGAGGCTTGCATTTACAAAGCCTTTGACGTTGGTATTAACTTCATTGACACTTCTAATTCTTATGCGGCTGGTGCTGCAGAGTCATTTGTGGGGGAAGTATTACAAGGAATTGAGCGATCGTCGTATATCCTAGCGACCAAGGTCTTCTTCCCTACATCACCTACGGACAAAGGACTGTCAGCAGCCCAGATTAGGAAGCAAATTGATGCTTCCTTAAGCCGATTGCGTACCGATTATATTGACCTGTATCAATGCCATCGCTACGATCCAGATACACCTTTGGAGGAAACAATGACAGCGCTCACTGAGGTGGTGCGTCAGGGAAAAGCTCGTTATATTGGCTTTAGCGAGTGGACAAGAGAGCAAATTCAGTCTGCGCTTGATATTGCTGATGTTGAAGGCTTTGTTTCCAGCCAACCTCAGTATTCTATGCTATGGCGTGACCCGGAAGCGGAAGTGTTTCCATTATGTGCAGCTAATGGTATTGGTCAGATTGTTTGGTCACCTTTAGCTCAAGGTGTACTGACAGGGAAATACCAGCCAGGACAAGTTCCACCTGAAAATTCTCGCGCTGCAAATGAGAAAATGAATTGGTATTTGCTGCAAGAGTTGTTTAGTGATTCTATTCTCACAGCAGTACAGAAACTCAAACCTATTGCTCAAGACTTGGGGTTGAGTATGGCACAGTTAGCTCTGGCTTGGGTACTAGGCTCTGAGTACGTATCTTCAGCGATTATCGGTGCTAGTCGTCCGGAACAAATTGTGGATAACGCTGCTGCATCAGGAGTGCAACTGAATGCAGATATATTGGCAGCAATTGACCAAGTTCTCTTGCCAGTGGTTCACAAGTGATTCACCCTTCGTGTATGATTGAGCCGTTAAAGTAGAAATCAAATGCTATGAGTAATTTAACAAATAAAGAAGTTGTCAGACAGTTTTTTGAAATCTATAACAGTCAAGATTACAAAGCCGCTTATGAGTGTATGGCGCTGAATTATATAGATTATGGGCTACCTCAAGTGCGAAGCATTGAAGATGCAATTGAGATATTGAAGGGGACTCACAAAGCCTTTCCAGATATCAAAGTGGTGATTGATGATTTAATTGAGGAAAATGACAAAGTTGTCTTTCGAGGTCGCTTTAGCGCTACCCATCTCGGTGAGTTTGTTGGTATCGCTCCCACCGGAGCAAAAGTAGAATTTGAGGCATTAGAAATATTCAAGATTGAGAACCAGAAGATTACAGAATCTTGGGGATATTGGCCTATGGATACCATTATAAATCAGATTACTGCTGCCGAAAAATTTAAGTAGGAAATTGCGTAGGGGTTGCTAAAAAAGTCTTCTCCAGGCAATGTGAGAAGCTATAAAAATTACCAATCGGTAATTTTGTATGTCAGAGTTACCGCTCCTGTTTCAAAATGTTCAGCCTTGACTAAATCAAATTTGGTTTCCTTGGGATCGTTCGGAAATAATTTGATTCCACTTCCAATAATTATCGGGAATATGCAAATAATCATTTCATCAATTGCTCTGATATTGAGAAGTTCAGAAATTATTTGTCCGCCACCAACGACATAAATATCTTTCTGACTTTCGGTTCTGATTTTGTCAATAGTCTTCTTGTCCACTTGTAGGAGAACCTCTGTATTGTCGGTCTGTGGTGTGTAGTTCTCTTTTGTTGTTAAAATGTAAATTTTACAGTTACTCTCAGCCCATTTTCCGCCCATATTACGGCTTGCATATATTAGGTCTTCTTCGTATGTTTTTCTTCCGATTATAACTGTATCGATGCCCGATAAAAATTGGGTGTATCCGTGGTCAATACCTTTTGGATTGGGGAATTCAAGAAGCCAATCCAAAGAATCATTTTTTCTGGCGATGTATCCGTCAAGTGTTGTCCCGATGAAAACTTTGATTTTGCTCGTATTCATTGTGTTTTAACCTCGTCAAACTCACGTTAACCTTTAAGAATTTAGATTGGCTGTGAGGGTCTCCATATTTTCAAGATGACTTATATCATTCCAGACAACAAGACTCCAGCGTTTGTTAACATACTCAAAAATGCACAGGTTCGCATTATACAGCTTGAAGCGCCAACAATTTCCTGGTGGGAGACCAAGCACCATTTCAAAAAAACCCATCAACAGACAACCATGAGTAACCACCACAACAGTTTCACCTAGATGTCGTTCAGCGATCGCATTCAGGACAGGAAAACCTCTGTCCCTACATTGCCTTAAACTTTCTCCTTCTGGGATTACGTATTCATCGCCAATACATTCGTAGTCTTGTCGCTCCTGGGGAAATTTCTTGTGCATTTCAGAAACAGTTAATCCCTG